>SLNH01000279.1 GCA_007133195.1 Nannocystineae bacterium
CGGTGACGCGCACGTTTCCGGCGGGGGTGGCCGGAATTTCGTAGCGGCCGTCGGCGCCCGTCACAACGCCGTCTCGGTCTGGATCGACGAGCGAAAACATCGCCGAGGCGTCCTCGGCGACCACGCGCGCCCCCCTGACCGGATCGCCGCTTGCGGTGTGCACGCGGCCGCGAATCGGCGCACCTTCGCGCAACGTGAGGGTTACGCTCGGCTCGGCGCCCGCGTGCGTTGGCACGTAGAGCGCCTCGCGCGCGGGCCCGTAGCCGTCGCCCTCGGCGGTGACGACGGCATGGCCCGGGCTCACGCCCTGGACGAGGGCGAGGCCGTCGGCGCCTGTCTCACCGCTTCGGTCGATGCTTCCGCGAACGGACACGCCGGCGCCTTCGATCGGATTTTCGGCCTCGTCCTGCACCGCGACGCGCACCGCCGCGCCGTCTCGCATCCGCACGATGACAGGATCGCTTTCATCCGTTAGCTCGTGCTCGACGGGCCCGCCGATCTCGTCGCCCGCCGCCGCCGTGATCGTGTACGTCCGGCCGACGAGGTCTTCGAGCGCAAACGAGCCGTCAGCCTCGGTGGTCACCTCCTTGGGCGGGTTCGCGTCGATCCGCACGATCGCGCCCCCGACCGGGACGTCACCCTGATCGATGACCTGCCCCTCGAGCAAAAGCGTCCCTTCGGGATCGTCGGCCACACGGGCCCTCGGTGGCTGGGCTGGGGCGCTCGCGCTCCGAGGCGCGGACGCTGGCTGCGCAGACGCTTCGGCGGGCTCTGCGTCCGTGGATCCCCTCGTGTCGCCACCCGGCTCGGAATCGGATCCGGATCCGGACCTTGCTAACACGATGAGCGCGGCGGCGGCCAATGCCGCCGCGAGGAGGACGAATGCGAGTTTTCGGTTCATGGAAAAACCTGAGGTGGAAGTTCGGCGCCGCGAGCTGCACCCCGCGTGCCGGCGCGCCGGCAGGCTAAAAGCCCGAGATCACGTGCTACTGCGGCGGTCGCGGGACAGCGTACGAGCGTCGCCCCTGTCGCATGTCGCACGTCGCGGGCCGGCGCTCAGGTCTCGCGCCGCAGGTCTCCAATCGCGGCCGGCGCCCGCTTGGCTAGCGGACGTCCTCGCGCTCGGACCAGGGTTCGGCTTCGATATGAAAGTGGTTGAAGTGGTGCGCGTCGAAGTCGGGCGACAGGATGAAGCGAAACAGCTCGGAGTGCTCAAGCCGGCAGTGCACGCTGCGCAAGATGGCGCCTCCCTCGGTGAGCGGGCGGCCGAGGCAGTCTTCGTCCGAGCCCAGGCCCTGTTCGTAATCGTCCTCGACGCGAAGTAGGCCGGGCCTGTCCCCGTCGTATTCGTGGACGTCTATCGCGAGGCCGAAAGAATGGCTCGAGGGGCGATTCGACCCGCGGATGTTTCGCCGATCGTAGGCGGAGCTGTAGGTGGCGCGCTCGATCCCGTGGGCGCGGAGCACGGCGCCGGCCCGGGCCAGCGAGTACACGAGCGAGCAGTCCAAGACGAGGTCCGCGTCGTGATACGCCGCGTACTCCACCCCGCCGATATCCCCGCGCACCCGCACGCCGAGCTCGATGCCCTCGCGATCGACGCGGTCGTAGCGCACCCCGAGATCGTCGAGCGCGCGAAGGCACACCGGCTTCGTGGAGCTCGCGCGGGCGTAGGGAGCGATCATGAGCGAAGCGAGCGAGGCTATGACCACCGCGGCGATGCCAGCAGGGCGCATCGCCACCATCCTAGCGGCGGGCCCGCGAGCTCCCGAATTTTTGCCCAGCGGCTCGGCGCGCAGCCCGATGGGGGACGCGATGGCGTCCGCTTGCCGCGCGGCGTCATGGATTTCGTCGTCACCCCGGTGGCGCGCCCTCGGCCGCAGGTTCCCCATATTTGGGCGGTTTGCCGAGAGGAGGTTGATGTCTCGGTTAGAATTCTGTTCACATTGACGCACATGTCCCGGTCACGCGCGCTCCCGCTCACGCCGCTGTCGATTTCGGTCCTATCGGCCGCGGTCTTGTTCCTGTCACAAGCCCCCGCGCCGGCCCACGCGGCGCAGACACCCGAAGCGCTCCGCGGCCTGCCCGCAGGGCTCGAGCTCGCGGACGACGGGCGCCGCGCAGCCGCCGGCGAGCGCGAAAAACGTGCCACGCGACCCTTCCTCCGGTCGGCGTGGAGCAACCTCGACCTGGGCGAGCGCGGCGAGTGGCGAGTGATGTGGGATTCGAGCACCGGCGTCGCACAGCGAATGCTTGGGTCTGGAATTTCGGCCCCAGGCACGGTGGGATCCGCGGACGCGGCGGAGGAGCACGCGCGCCGGGCGCTGCGCGACTACCTCGAGATCGTCGCGCCGGGCGCCTCCGCGCCTGACTTCGAGCTCGCGGCAAACCACTTGGACGACACGGGCCTCCGCACCGTGTCGTTTTTGCAGCACCACGGCGGGGTCCGCGTGCTCGGCGGCCAGGTAAACTTCCGCTACCGAAACGACCGCCTGTTCATGATCGGCTCGGAGGCGCTGCCCGAAATTCAGGCCCCCGCGCCGCGCACCCGGGTCGCCACGGACACCGCCCGGGCACGGGCCCGCGCCTGGATCGAGGACGACTTCGGGCCGCGGAGCACGCCGCCCTCGGACGCGTCTGGGCCGTACATCTTGCCGGTGGTAAGCGGGCCCGGGGACATCGAGTACCACAGCGTGAAATCGGTGCACGTCGACGCGCCTTCGATCCCCGCGGCCTGGGACGTCTACGTGGACAGCGCCACGGGCGCGCCGGTGGCGCGGCGGCAGACCTTGGCGTTTGCCGACGGCACCGTCTTGTTCGACGTGCCGGTTCGGCGCCCGGGCGGCGAGCGCGCCGACCTGCCGGCGAGCTTTCTCACCCTAAACGCCGGCGGCCTGGAGGCCGTGACCGACTTTTTCGGCAGGTTTTCGTGGGGCGGTGACGAACCCAGGGACGTTACGTTTTCGATCGAGGGCCCGTTCGTGGAAGTGGAGACCGCCACGGGCGACGCCGCGCAGGGAAACCGAACATTCGAGCCGGGCGCCGAGGAGGTATTCCGCGCCCCAAACGATGAGATCCTCGACTCCCAGATCGCGATCTTCTTGCACACGAACGTGGCCCAGGACTACGTGCGCCAGTACACGACGAATCCGTGGCTCGAGGAGACGCTTAGCGCCGTGGCCAATATCAGCGAGTCGTGTAACGCGTTTTTCGATCCGCAGCTAGATACCATCAATTTCTTCACCGAAGGCGTTGGCCAAGGTGGATTCGAGTGCAACAACACCGGCCGGCTCGCCGACGTCATCTATCACGAGTTCGGCCACGCTATTCACGTAAACGCGATCATTCCCGGCGTCGGCGCGTTCGAGGGCGCCATGAGCGAGGGGGTGAGCGACTACCTGGCGGCGACCATCACGGGCGATCCGGGCATGGGGCGGGGCTTTTTCCTGGCGAACCCAGAGGATGCGCTGCGCCACATCGACCCCGAGTCCATCGGCGAGCCGCGGCGCGTGTTTCCGCAGAACTTCGAGGGCGAGCAAGGCACGGTCCACTCCGACGGGCTCGTCATCGGCCAAACGCTGTGGCAGCTCCGCGAGGAGCTCATCGCCGAGCACGGCGAAGCCGAGGGCGTCGCCCAAGCCGATCGCATCTGGTACGGGATCATCCAGCGCGCGACCGCCACGGAGACGTCTTACGCCGAGGCGATCGCCACCGACGACACCGACGGCGACGCGCTCACGGGCACCCCGAACAGCTGCATCATAAACCGCGTGTTTTCCGACGGCGGCCTCGTAGACGACTCGGCGGAAGTCGTGACGGGCGTCGCGACGCCGGAGGTAAACGGGTTCGAGGTGACGGTGCCCGTGATCGAGCCCCAGGGGTGCGAGGCCACGCCCGTCGGGACCGCCGAGCTCACCTGGCGGCTACGCGGCGATAGCGACACCGGCGGGACGGTACAGCTCGAGCCGGGCTCCGGCGACCTCTCCGCCGAGCTGCCGGAGCAGTCCGAAGGCTCGGTCATCGAGTATCAGGTGGAGGTCATCTACGAAAACGGCGGCATCACCGAGCTTCCGAAAAACCCCGCCGACGACCACTACCAGCACTTCGTCGGGGGCGACCTCGAGGTCGTTTACGAAACCAATTTCGAAGACGATCCGTTCCAAGACGGCTGGGAATCCGGCGCCGAGCGTGGCGACGACGTGTGGGACTGGGGCGAGCCGGGCGGCGCGGTCATCGGCGGCGCGCCGGTCGTCGCCTACGCCGGCGATCGCATCCTCGCCACCGACCTCGGGCACGTCGGAAACGGGCTGTATCCCAGCGATACGCTCACCTATGTAGAGAGCCCGGAGATCGACGTCTCGGATCGGGAAGGTCTCCGCCTTCAGTTTCGCCGCTGGCTCGCCGTGGAGGACGGCTTTTTCGATCAGGCCCGCATCTACGCAAACGACGAGCTCGTTTGGGAAAACGCAAACTCGGACCAGGGCGACGACAGCGACGTTCACCACATCGATCGCGAGTGGCGTTTTCAAGACCTCGACCTGTCGGCGGTCGAGGACGACGGCACGGTGCAGATTCGCTTCGAGCTGGAAAGCGATCCCGGCCTCGAGCTCGCCGGCTGGGCCATCGACGACCTCCGGGTGGTCTCCGAACCGGTCGAGCCCGAGTGTCCCGATTTCGACGCCGGGGAGGTGTGCGACGGCGAGTGCCCACCCGGGTGCGAGCCGCCTCCGGGCGACGATGACGACGGCGACGAAAGCGGCGCCAGCGACGTATCGGGCGGCTGCGGGTGCTCAGCGGGCGCCGCTCAGGCCGCACCCGGCCCGGGCGCCGCTGTGCTCGCGCTGCTCGGCCTCGGAGCCTTCGCCCTCCTGCGCCGCCGAAGGCGCGCCTAAAAGCGGCCCTCGGCCTCGACGCCAACCGCCTGGCCCGACGTCGGCACCCACAGCGGCGACGCCCCCCCACGTGGGCGAGGACATCGTCGAGCTCGACGACGCCGCGCTCGAGTTCGCCGACGGCGACGCCGCGATCACCGGCCTCGCCGTCACCCTGCCTCGGCGCCGGCGACCAAGTGGATAATATTGCAGGGGCTCGACACCCAGAATCCCTGAAACCCCTCCGGCAAGGGCTCGATCTCGTCGCGCCGAACGCAACCGCCACGCTCGAGGTGCAAAGCGGCCGCCTCCACGTCGTCAGTTCTCACCTCAAGCCAGGTTTCCGCCTGGCTCATGCCCGGAACTGCGTCAATCCACAGAGTCTTGTCCCCGTATTCGAATCGCACAGACTCCGTGCTGCTCGGCGCCTCGTCGGGCAGGAGTCGAAAGCCGAGGAGGTCCCGATAGAACGCGACAGTGCGCTCGTACTCGTGAACCGGCACCTTCATCGCGATGTTTTCTCCTGGCCAAAAGTTTGCGCTCATCTCTTCCCCTTTCCGTTCGGTTCGCGCCCCTTTCTTGTGACCGAAAAGCTCGCTCTCCACGCGGTTCTCGGGGACTGCCCCGCAGGTGACTGCGACGGCCGATCCGCCCGCGCCGCGCACGGATGGGCGCGCGAACGTGATCGACATTCACGACGTCAGCAGGTCGGGCGGCAGGTGCCGTCCGGGCAGCACGTCTCGGACGAACGGCAGCCCTGCGGGCAGTCGCCCGGCTCCGCCGGCTCGCCGTCTAGGCACAGGCACCCCTCGCCGCACGGCGTATTGTTGGGAAGTGGGTCGTGTACGCACACGCCGTCGTCGTCGCACGCGTTATTCGTGCAGGGGTTTTCATCGTCGCAGACATCCCCGTCGTTTTCCCCTTCACAGGTAGCCGGCTGCGGCGCGCCAGCGTCGCCCGGCTCCTTTGCGCAAAAGCCCTCACTACACACCCAGCCCTCCCCGCACGCGCCGGGGTCATCTCCGCAGCGGTAGCGACGATCGTCTAGCCCGAAGTCGAGACAGCCGATGATCCAGACCGACCCGGCAAGCAGTATCGAAGCGAACACGACGCTTCGCATGGCTCAAAACCTCCCTTGCAGCGTAAGCGCGCCGCCCTGCCCTCCGCTGTCCCCCGTGAACATGAGCGCGGCCGAAATCCCCGAAGCGGCGGCGCCAGCGACGAGCAAACCGCCGGCGAGCGCCCAGGCCTGCGCCCGGCGCTCTGCCGACTGCGCCCCGGCCGGCGACATGCCAATGATGTCGCCGTCGTCGCCCACGTGGTCGGCGAAAAACCGCCGCCGCTGACCGTAGGCCCACGTGATCGCGGTCCCACCGGCCACGGCGAGCGCCGCGCTCGTCCCGGTGAGCGCCCACGCCCGGGTTTGGAATGCTTGCCCTGGCGGGGCCAAATCCTCGCCCAGCGCGGCGAGCGCTGTCGCCAGCTCAGACGCGGCGTCGCGAATATCGCCGAGCTCGATCAGGCGTCGCGCGGCGCGGCCATCCTGCACGGAGAAAAGCCGCATGGCGATCGCGACTTCGCCCGCGAGCTCGAGGTGTGTGACGCGCAGCGCCAGCGATGCCCCGTGGCGTTCGGCCCTACCTGCCAGACAGGTGGCGTCATCCGCCGAGCAAGCGGCCTCGCCCGGCGCCGCGAACGAAGCCGCATATCCTTGGTGCGCCAGCGCCGTCTCGAGCTCGGCCCTCAGCACCTTCCTGTCGCCGCCGTAGCTCGCCACCTCGTCTACATAGATCGCGCCGCCTTCAGCCGAGGCGGGACTAGACAGGGAAGCCGCCGCAAGCAACGCCGCTGCGACAGCAATGCACGCCCTTCGCCTCATTCGGGTCCGCGAGCCGTCTCGGACAGAAGCGCGGCGGCCTCGTCGTAGCGGCCGCCGTCCAAAAGCCGCGCCACGTCGCCTAAAGACTCGGTAAGCCGCGCCGCGAGCGCCGGATCGCGCGCCGAACGCTCGTTGAGATCCGCGATGCGGGCGCGGACGATATCAGCATCGATCGGCGTCGACTCCGCGGCGCGCTGCGCTCGCTGGCACAGCGCCGCGCGCTCGCCCTCCGGCACGCCGCCTCCGAGCGCGCGGATTGCCGCATCGAGCTCAGGCCGGTCCCCCGGGACGAGGCCCCGGGACCGCGCTACTTGCGCCGCCTGCCGCGCGCAGGCAGGGCGGGGCGCGGGATCGGGGCGAAATGCTTCTACGCCTGAGCGGATGGGCCGCCTGTCGCGGCCGGAAATGTAGCCGTGATAGAAGCTCGGCCCAAACGGCTCGGAAAACAGCGAGACGCGAAACGCGTCCGCGACGGCGCTACGGGCCGCGATCTCCGCCGGGCTGAGCCTGTCCCGATCGAAGGTGAGGCGCCCCGTGCCTTCCAGCTCTACCCGCGCCTTTCGCCGATCGTCAGTCGTCCGCACGAAATAGTGCGGGGCGCGCGGCAGGCCCACGAGCGTGTCGCGCTCGCCGCTCGAGTGCGTGTCCATGTACCGCACGCCGCGGCTGTCTTCGAGATACAGGCGCAGGGGCGCCCCGCCCGGAATTTCGAGCCAGTGCTCGAAGTCCGCGGCGCCGAGATCAACGATCGGACGCGACTCGTCGAGGCTTGGCGGCCTCGCAAAGATGTCCACGCGCGCGCGCGGATCGTCGATACGGGCGTTGGCCGCGGCGACGAACGCCTCTACCTCGGAGTACTCGATGCGGCCGTCGCCGTTTACGTCCGCAGCGCCCGACAACGCCGAGCGGACCATGTGCGAGAACACACCTGCCCGATAGGCGGACCACTCGTGCGTCTCCGCCTCGGAGCTCGTGGACAGCAAAACGCCAGTATTCGGGTACTGGGCGAGTTCCTCTCGCTCGAGGAAGGCGTCTACGACGTCACCCCGGCCCGGTCCCTCATCCTCGCCGCCGCGTCGGTGGACGAGGAAAAACGCATTACAGGCATCGATGACCACGTGATTCGTGGTGGCTGGCGACTCGGCGAGCACCCGCTGGTAGAGGTCGCTCCGCGTAAACGGCGCGTCCAGAAGCGAGATGTAGCCCTCGCCGCCGGGCCCGATGTCGCCGTGGCCCGCGAGGATGAACGTAAACTCGACCTCGTAGCCCTCGGCCTTGTCGCGCTCGGCCTGTTCGAAGACGTCTTCGATCCCGGCAAATACCTCCTGCCGGGCCGGGGTCCGCGCCGCCGACGCCGCCTGTTTGTGAATGCGCTGGGTGTCGCGATCCAAAACGCTGTAAAGCAGCACCTCGTCGGCGATGTGCTCGTAAAATTCGAAGTAGCGCGCCGCGTCGTCGTCGGCGTACTCGAGGTCGGGCACCTTGCCCTCGAGGTGCTCGTCGTGCGCGACGATGACGGCGTAGCGCCGCACGTCGTCTGCCGCCGCCTCTGCGCTGGAGGCTGCCAGCGCCAGCACCACCACCGCCGCGGATGCGGGCACGCGAATCATGGCCTCGCCTCCTCGCTGGGCTCGAGCACGAGCTCGGCCCGTAGATCGGTAACGGGCTCGCCCGCGCCGGGCGATGCCGGCTGGGGCCCGAGAAAAAATCGGCCGGTGATCTCGTACGTGCCCGGCTCGTGCCGAGCCCCAAGCACGGTGCTAAAGCCGAGCGCCTCGTCGATCACATCCTCCGCCAGAGACACGGTCGTGTTGCCCTCCTGGGTCGGAGCGTACCAGTGGGTTTCGCCCGAGGGGGATTGCGCAAATACCATCATCGTGAGCCCCGGTAAGCTAGGTGTCGAGTAAGTGACTTGAAGCTCGTCGTCGATTGTACACCGCAAACGAGGCGCGGGCAGCGCCGCTTGCGTCATGTGGATCTCGTCGCGGACCTCTGCGCCGTCCTCCGACACTTGCACACAAAACAGCCTGACCCCGGGCTCGCGCTCTCCAGGGGCGAGCTCCTCGAGATCGAAGCCCCCGCCTCGCGCGCGAAACTCCTCGCCCGGGGCGCTGTCGTCGCCGACGACGATCCACAGGAGCACCACCGCGGCGGCCGTGGCGAGCGC
>SLNH01000414.1 GCA_007133195.1 Nannocystineae bacterium
AGCCCCGCCGCCGCGAGAATGTCGTAGAGCTGATCCATGGGCAGGCGCTGAAAGAGCGCAAAAAACGCCTCGGGGCCGAGCTCGCGCGGCTCGGGCTCCGCGGGCTCGGGCTCCTCCTCTCGCGCCTCCTCCGCTTCCTTCTCGAGATCCCGCCCCTTATCCACGTGATCGACGATCGCCTCGATGAGCTCTGACTTCTTACCGACCGGCGACGCGCCGAGCGCCCGGCAAAGCTCCTTCACATCGCGAATATGCAGCGTGCCCAGCACCTCCGCCGGCGGCACCAGCGCGGCGACAACCCTCTCGACCCGCTCCTCCTTGGAGCCGCTCAGCGCAAGCCCCGCGGACTCGAGCGCGGCACGGAGCTGCGCGCCGGTGAGCTGATGAAGAAGGCGCCGGTAGCTTTCGTCCCGCAAAACGATATCCCAGGCCTGCCTGACCTGCGCCGCCACCTCCTCGGGCAAAACGTAGCTCTCGCCATCGACGAGAACCAGCCCCGTCGTAAGCACATGGTTTCGCGCCTCCTCGAACGCCCGCGGCGAGTCCCAAATCGGGCGCAGCTCGGGGTGATGCTCGAGGACCAGGTGCTCGCGCGTCCAGATGCCAAGCTCGGCCCTGAGCGCCGCCAATAGCTGCGCCTCGCTGCGGTTTACGTGGCCCTCGTCCTCCCAGGCCGCATAGAGAATCCGCCGATACAGCTCGTAGTTCTTCGTCTTCGGAAGCTCCGACCCCTCCTTTGCCTGCTCCGTTAGCCGATCGGTCCGCGCCATCACCGCATCCCGAAACCCCGCCACCGGCGCGACATGACCGCCCGCCTCGAGAAGCAGCTTCAAAAACGCATACGTCGGCGGCCGCGACGGCGCCAGCGCCTTCGCCACATAACTCAGCGACCCCAGCGCCGACGCGATCTCCTGCACCAGCACCTCCCGCGGCAGCCGCAAATTCGCCACCTCATCGACCTTATCCGCCGCCAGCCGATCCAGCTCCTCATCCGAATACTTCGCCAACACATCAACTACGCGCACAGCCGCCCTCCGGATCGTTCAGGACACCTCTCCCACGGGATCGTCATCATCGTTGAGCTGGACACGACCCGTCCGCTCGTCACCGAAAGCAAACCGGCAACTCGTTGCCATTTGGTCATCCTTCGCCAGGAGATCGCTCAGCCTCCAGCTACCTCCGCCCGAAATCGTGACCCAATCGGCGGGCGAAGCCTTATACCGGCTTTGTCGAGGCTGGACCAGCGCCGCTACTCATCGTAGGCGATATCGGCGTACCCCGCTCATCCAAGTACCAGACGATGTGCTGCTCGCCGCCTCCAATACGTACAGCTCGCCAAACATCCCCATCGTGGGCCGCAAGAAAGGTGGCGTCCTCGTTCTCTTCGCTCGCAAAGATATTAGCAAAGCGAAAGAGCTTTGTGAGTGTTGCGACCTTTTTGGTTGCCAAAAATTCGACAGCGAGTTCCTCGGTGCTGCGCAACTCGACCTTAACTGTTTCGTTTGCTGCGCTAACCAGATTTGCATCTTTCGGGACAGGTGGGTCCGTATCCCGGGACTCCAAGCCGCTCTGCGCCACCACGGCCATGGCGCCCAGTGACGCTCGGGCTTGTGTTAACAGAGAATCAAGCTTGCTCTGCTCCTCTCGCAGCTTCCGCTCGAGCTGCGCCCGCAGCCCGTGGGGGTATCCAGGGTCGGCGGCGTCAAAGCTGTGTTCCTTCTGCAACACCTGAAGCGCCGCAGCACTGTTCGAGCTGGATGCGAGCAAATGAGCTATGTTAACCGTAGCGACGCCGACCCCCTCCTCCGATGCACGGGCGTAATACTGGTAGGCCAAGGCGGTGAGCTTCTGAGTCTCCAACTCAATAGCGAGTCTGTTTTTGGCACTGCCACGGCCTTCTTCCGCTGCCCGGCTGGCGAAGTAAAGGGACATATCGTGCCACCTCAACTTCTTTGCTATATCTAACGAAGCTCGATATAGACTCTCATGTCCACCCTGGATTGCCAATGCGGAACAAAGCAGTTTGAAGGTTTGAGAAAGATTGGGGTGCGCGGTTAGGAGTTCGTGGGCCGCATCAGCCCGGGCCTCGCTCCAGTCGGTAGCTAGAATCTTCAAGAGCTGAAGCTCAGCATCCGCACTGGCGGTGGGCTCATGCGCGAAGCGGAGCGTTTGACCCAATGCGCTAACAACCCATTCTTGCGGAATGGCATCCTGAGGTGCCTTTATAACACGTGACAGTAACCTGTGTTTCTCCAGCGGCCTCTGTTCTTCCCCCGCAGCCCAGAACGCCCACGTTGCAGTGCCCCTCAGCTCTGGTTCCATCTGTTCAAGCACGGAGAGTAGAGTGTCAGTTCCTTCTGGCAAAAACATATGCTTAGCCAGTATCGCACGGCAGCGCGCCTCGTCGTCTTCCGATTCCTTGATGCACGACTCGAATGCTTGCTTTGCAAGTTCATGCTGACCGCTTGTGCTTAGCTCGATTGCCTTTGCCAGGGGGCTGTTCGCGTCGGAGGACGCGAGGGCTTGAGCACTGCTATGGCTGCGAAAGGCCCGCAGAAAGGCTGCATAGCGGGTTCCAAACCGTGGGCGCAGCTCACATGAGATTACGGAGCCGAGTTCACTGAGCGCGCGCTCGATGCCATCCCGGTCATCATGTGTATAGGCGTGATATCCCTCGATCGAGCTGCTTATCTCAGTAAAGTCAATGCCAAAAAGTACTGGGATGTATGGCACCTGTCGGCCAAAAGCAGCACCGGCCTCAAAGAGGATCCATTCTCGATCTTTGGATTGAGGAGTAATAACCCCAAGGAAGGCCTTGGCCTGTGCTGCTGCGCTCTGTATCTGCTCTCTAAACCCTTGGTGGGAAGCACGGACTCCTCCGAGCCCTGAAACAAAGACGTTCGGTGTAGGGTCAAGAGCTGTTTCCAGCAACCGTTTCAAAGCGCGTGCGAGGGGTTCGTCCGGTCGGACGCGGTAGGAAATGAAGACGTCGGGCTGCGAGCGGGTTGTCGGCGGTGCTTTGTCGTCTTCTGTGGCAGCTCCGGCTAGAGTCTCGGCAGAATTTGGGAGCAGTTCCTCGAGCGATTGATCTCGTGTTGGAGTAACACCCTTATCGTTAAGATCAGTGTTGCTGGTCATCGCGAAGGCTCCTGCGCTTTGCAATCGCGCAGTTAGTCGTGGCGTAGCTGGAGCGCTAGATAATGAGTATCGCTCTTCACCGTCCGTCGCCGCAAGTCCCGCTCTGGCGGCTGGAGCGCGTCTCGGGTAATCATGGCGACAGTTGAACCGCTCAAGTTTCTCGAATACTCCAGTAGTGCTCGATCAGCGATTACCTGCCGAGTCCGCGGCTTGCGAGGGTGCGGTGGACGAGGCGCGCCCGGTTCACGTCGGACTGCATGGCCGCGCTTCGGGATCACGCAGAGGGTACACCGAGCCCCTCCGGGCTCGCATCTCGACGGAGTCCAATGGCTGTTTTTGCGGCTTATTGAGCTATTGACTTCTAGGGCCCGGCGCGCGCAGGTGTGTCGCTGCTGTTCGCGGCCGCGGCAGGGATGGCTTTTGATCCTACTGAACTGCGTGCCATTGCCAGCGACTCGCGGTATTCGGCGGCTTCGGCTTTCATGGTCCAGTGGGTTTCGATTTGGGCTTCGTCGAGGGTGGCGCGGATGTCGGCGATGCCGACGCGGAAGAATTCTTTGCGTGGGTTGACCTTGTTTACTTGGGCGTCGTGGAACTGGTGGTGGAGCTTGGTCTCGAGGTCGGGGGCGTTTTCGCTGTAGATCATGGCGTGGACGTCGAAGGGGAAGGGGACGCTGGCGTCGCCGAGCTCCTTGATGCGGTCGAGGGGCTCGAGGCGGCGGGTTAGGCCGATCTTGTAGACGTTTTCGCCGAATGAGCCGATGTTCGAGATGACGTAGACGTGGCCGCGCTGGGTCTGCTCGGCCATGGAGAGCGCGCGCTGGTTTTTGCTCTCCGCCTCCTCCCACTTGGCCTGAAGCTCGGCGAGTTTGCGCTCGTATTCCGCGCGCTCCTCGGCGTGGGCGCCTTCGAGCTGCTTTTTGGCCTCGGCCATTGCCTTTTCGATGGCCCGCTCCTCCTTCTCGGCCGCCTTTCGGGCCTTTTCGTACTCGCGGCGGGCCTTTTCCTCCTCGCGCATGGCCTCCTTGATGCGGCGCTGCTCCTCGCGCTCTTTGACCTTGAGCTCGTTGGCGGCCACGGCCCAGCGAAGCTCGTCTAGGCGGGCGTCTAGGTAGGGCTGGGTGATGCGGGCGTCTTTGAAGGCCTCGCCGTTTAGGTTGACGAGTCGAAACGCGTCTTCGATCTCCTGTTTGAGCTTTCCGTAGTTATCGTGCTTGGCCTTCGAGAGGACCGACTCGACCTTGCCGTTAAAGGCGTCCACCACGAAGTGGATGGCGGTTTCGCGGCGCTTTGCCTCCTTGTAGTCGCAGTCCGCCGCCGAGCCGGCCTTGACCATGTCGCGCGTCGTCGCGCGCGCGGTCTTGAGCTTGACGCCGGCGTCTTTGTGCGAAAACTCTTCGGCGAGGTCGTCGAGAAGGCTCAGGTTGGGGATCAGATACTCGTCGCCGTAGCCCTTGATGACGTTTCGCATCGCCTTGGCGGTCTCTTCGTATTTTTCCGCGTCGCGCTTGACCTCCCAGGCCGAGCCGGCGATCTGCTCGGCCTTGGCGATCGCCTCGTCGCGAGCCGCTTGCGCGTCGGTTTGCGCTTGCGCGACCAGCCGCTCGCCCTGGGCGCGCGACTCGGCGAGGGCGGCCTTGGCAGCGGCGCGGGTCTCTTCGGCCTCGTTTCGGGCGGCCGCGCGGACCTCGGCCGCTTGCGCTTCGGCTTTGGCTTGGGTCCGGGCCGCCTCTTGGCCGGCGTCTTCGAGGACCTGCTTGGCGTTTGCGCGGGCGCGCTCCTCCTCAAGGGTCGCGTCGTGGATCCCCTCGTACTTGCTGAGCGTGGTGACGCGGGCGGAGAGCTCGTCGCGCTCGCGCTCGAGGGCGCGGTTTTGCCGGCGGACGAGGAGCCAGGCGATGCCGGCGGCGAGCGCCAGCAGAGCAAAGGCGATGAGCAGCGCGAGGAGGAGGGGCTCGGTCATGGCCTCCCCGCGTCTCCGGCTGGCGCGATCGCGCCCGGCGGCGGATGGGGAGCGCGGGGCGCGCGCCTGGTAGCGCACACCGCTCCCGCAGCCGTCCCCGCGCTGGGCTCAATAGCCCCCTCGAAACCCGTTAGCCCAACCACCTATTTCATCGTAAGCAATCACGGCTCGCGATGAAAGGCTCCGGAGCATCGAGATTGGCAATGTGCAGGGACAGAAATCTGTCCTCGGCGCAGAGGGGCAGAATGATTGCTTGTCGGCGGGGTGATCCGCCACGAGATCCGAGGTTGTGGTCCCCGGCGCGGGCGACTCGCGATGGTCTGTTGGTAGGCCCCAGTGCACAGCAATTGTCGACGGCGGCATGCGCTACATGGGGGAAGAGGGGAGGCCCCACACGGGAAGCTTCGCACTTCGGGACGGCGGCGGCGCCGAGCTTACCGGCGGCCGACATTGCCAAAGCCCATGGTCTGCGCGGCGCTATGTAATCGGCATCAATTCCAAAAGCTTGGATCCCCTGTTCAGGCTCAGAGGGCGGCTGGCTCCGGCCGCACGGAGGAAGCTAGCGGAGCATCGGATCGCCCAAGATTCGCCGCACGGCCGCGCTTTTGGGTGGGTCGACCCATCACTTGCCCGAAGTGGCTACCGTAGCTACTATCGGTGGATGAAGTCGGTCGGTATCAAGGCGCTGAAGAACAATCTCAGTCGATACCTCGACCTTGTGCGGCAGGGGGAGGTCGTGCTCGTGACCGATCGGGACGAAGTGATCGCCGAGCTCCGGATGCCCAGCCATCAACTCGCGGGCCGCGCCTCTCCGTGGGTCGCGTTCTTGGAGAGTCAGGCTCGGAGCGGTGCGCTAGCGCTCGCCCGGCGGAAGCGTTCGCGGCTCGAGCCGCCGGAGCACGCGCTCACGAGTGACGTAGAGGAGCTCCTGAGAGAGAGTCGCGCCGATCGCCTCTGACGCATGCCGGCTTATTTCGATTCGAGCGTCCTGCTCTCGCTCCTTGTGGGCGACGCGCACGCGCACCGCGCCCGAGACCTTTGGCATGAGGAGAGCGAACGGGTGAGCTCGACGCTTTTGGAGGTGGAGTGCCGCACGGTGCTGAGGCGTCTGCCGCAAGCCGGCGTCTCCGAGGCGGCGCGCCGAGGCGCTGAGCGGCGGCTCGACGCGGCCCTCGAGGAAGTGACGATCAAACCCCTCGATGAGCAAATCGCAGTGATGGTCCGCGACACATTTCAGCTCGGCGGATGCCGCGCGCTCGACGCGGCCCACCTCGCCACCGCGCTCTACTTCCGCGACGCGGCAGACCCCGATCTCCTCCTCTGCACATTCGACACGCGGATGGCCGAGATCGCCGCTCGGGTCGGCCTGCGCGCTGTGGGCGCGTGAGCGGTCCCGCCCGCGTGCTGTGGCCGAGAGCGACCGCATGGTGTGATGTTGCTGTCGATCTGGACCAAGCAAAGGATCTTCCTTCTCGATGGGATCGGCGCGGCGGTGACCGCGGTTACCGTCGGGCTGATTCTGCCGATGCTCCAGACGTGGATCGGCCTTCCGATCGTCACGCTCCGCCTGCTCGGCGGCTTTGCCGTGGTCCTCGCGGTCTATTCGCTAAGCCGGCACTTCACCGGCCGGACGACCCCGACGGCGCTGCGACGGGTTGCGTACGCCAACCTCGCCTATTGCGCGCTGACCGCCGCGATCGTCTCGTGGCACGCGCGCGACGTGACGGCGTGGGGCTTTGTTTACTTCGGGGGCGAGATCGCGATCATCGCCGCGCTCTCGTGGCGCGAGCTCGCGCTCGCCCGCTCGAACGAGCTCAGCATCGCCGCCTAACACGCTCTCCGCGGAGGCATGGTGCCTCCCCGTCTTCGCTAACCGAAATGACGCGTCCACACCGGCCCGATATCGGGCTGGTGTGCGATCGCCGAGGTGATCGCCTCGATGCGCGGGGTGTGCTCGGACCGCCACTCGGCTTGCTGCGCCCATCGGCTCACCACCGCGAGGTACGCATCCGCCATGGTGAACCCCGAGGGCAAAAGCCACGGATCGCCCTCGATCGCGCGTTCGACCACGAGCCACCGGCGCCGCCAAATGGCGCGCGCGACCTCGCGCGTCGCAGGGGCGGAGTCCGCATCGATTGCGAACCGCTCCGGGTAGTCGTTGATCTCGACCAGGGGATAGATCTCGGTCGCGACGTAGGTCATCCACCGCAAGGCCTGCACCCGATCGGCCGATCCCGGGGCGGGGAGGAGGCCGCCTGCGCGGTGTCGTTCGTCTAGGGTGATGACGATCGCCAGCGTCTCGGTCAGCGTCTCGCCCTGTGGCGTAATGACAGCCGGAATCTTGGCCTGAGGATTGATGGCGGTGTACTCGGCAGCTTGCTGCGCCCCAACCCCGATGTCGATTGGGCGCACCTCGTAGGGCAGCGAAAGCTTCGCGAGCGCCATCTCGACGATGGCCGAGCCGCTCCTCCCGATACCATAAACGGTGTAGGTCATGGGCCTCCTCGTCGTCGTTAGCCCGCCGAGCTTCCCATCTTCATTTGCACGAGAAAAGGCGCGGCACTGCCTCGCCCGCCAAGGGGCGCAATGCAGGTGCGCGGCGTCATCGTGACCGCGCCCGCCGACCGTGACGTCGACGTGGTGTCGCGATTTTTGCGCTCCAGGCGCCGGCGTCGACGAGGATCCGGTAACAGGATCGGCGCACTGCGCGCTCGGACCATACTGGGCCGGCAAGCTCGCCAAGAGTAGGCTTCGCTGCTACCAGGCGTCCGCGCGCGGCGGTTACGTCGACGTCGAGGTCGTGGGCGATCGCGTGAAGCTTCGCGGCGCCCTGGCGATCTTCGGGTCTACGCTGCTCGGCCCCTACTCCTCGCCGGCGAACGCCGAAAGGAGCCGGTTTACCCGCGAGCGATCGGTGCGCGTTCCCTGATCGGGGCCGCGGGCTAAGAGCAGGACTGCCCCCGAGGAAGCGGGACTCCAATAGCCTTCGCCGCCCCAGCCCGAGCGTTCCACGGCGGCGATCGCTTCGCTGTGCTCGGACTGGTGCTCGAAGAGCAGAAGCTCGAGATAAATGCCCTTTTCCCCGATCTCGAAGGCCACGGATTCTTTCGCGCCCAGGCTCTCCGGATCGTGCTCCGGAGCGATGGGCGTTAGCTCGAAACCGGCCGACTCCAGTCGCCTGACATAAAGCTCGAGGGTTTCGTTCATGGGCTCACCTTCCCCGTTCGCAGCGCGGGGCGCGTCATCATCGGCAGCTGGCGAGGCGCCTTTGCCCTCGGACTCCGTCGCGGGCTGCTCATGGTCCCCGGATGCCTCGCTGCCCGGCCTTTCCGCGCTCTCCCCCGGACAGGCGAGAGCTACGAGTCCGAAGACGACTCCGAGGGCTGTCCCTCGCAAAGTGCCGCCGCGATGTCCCAATCGTTCGAGCTCGTCGCGTTTACGAATATATCCCATTCTACCCGGCTCTTCATTGTCGCTATCAAGCCATCTTCCCGGCCGCGCATTCGCGAAGCCAGTACAAAAGAAGTGATTGCGCTCATACAAACCTACTTTCGAGAATGGTGGTTCGTCGACTCTGGGTCGCGCTGAGTCCAACGTAGATAGGGGCTCGGCAGGGACCGCCGCGCTGTCCGCTGTCAGCGGGGCGGGGCGAACAGCGCGACGACGGATCGGGGATGCACCGCGTAGGTCGGAGTCGTCACCGCGTCGGCTCGATCCGGCTGGCAGATGTCGTCGGGGGTCGGCAAAAACGTGTCGAGCACGCGGCGCCAGCCGAGGGTTCGCGGGGCGGGCGGTAGCTCGAACTCGAGCGG
>SLNH01000415.1 GCA_007133195.1 Nannocystineae bacterium
ATCCCACCGAAGATTCGACTCGCGGCGCGGCCTTGTCCGCGCTGACCCCCCCTGCCGGCTCGAAAGATCGCGTCCAGTGATCACGCGGCTGGTTTTCGGCAGCTCGACGCCCCAGCGCGCGCCCCACCGCGCGATCGGCCCCGGGGGCGGCCTCGCGCGGGCGCGGCGGGACTTACTCCAGGGCGTGGCGCCTCAGCTTGTCGTACAGCGTCCGCTCGCCGATACCCAGCATCTCCGCGGCGCGGCGACGGTTTCCGGAGGTGAGCTCGAGGGCTCGAGCGACGGCGTCTCGCTCGAGCTCGGCCAGCGGGCGGACCGGCGCGGCCTCCTGGGGAGCAGCGCCGGCCTCGAGCCACAGATCGCCCGCCCGAACCGTGTCGCCCTCGGCCAAGATGGCTGCCCGCTCGAGTGCGTTCGCGAGCTCGCGCACGTTGCCCGGAAATCGCCACGACGCGAGCTTCTGCTTCGCCTCGGCGTCGAGCGAAAGTGGGGGGCGCTTGAGCTCACGGCACGCGCCGGCGAGCAGGCGATCGGCGAGCGCCGGCAGATCGCGCGTGCGCTCCCTGAGCGGCGGCAGGCGAATGGGGAACACGGCGAGCCGATGATAAAGATCCTCGCGAAACGTCCCGTCGGCGATCATGGCCTGGAGATCCCGGTTGCTCGCCGCCACCCAACGCACATCCACCTGCAAGGTCTGGGTGCCACCCACTCGCTCGAAGCTGCGCTCCTGCAACACCCGCAGGAGCTTGGCCTGCAGCTCGGGGCGGAGCTCGGCGACTTCGTCGAGGAAGAAGGTGCCGCCGTGGGCGAGCTCGAGCCGGCCCCGCCGGCGCTCGTGCGCCCCGGTGAACGCGCCCTTTTCGTGACCAAACAGCTCGCTCTCGAGGAGCGACTCGGTGAGCGCCGCGCAGTTGACGGCGACGAACGGCCGGTCCCTGCGCCCGCTTTGGCGGTGAATCTCCCGCGCCGCGACCTCTTTGCCGGTGCCGCTTTCGCCGAGCAGAAGCACCGTCGCGGATACCGGAGCCACTTTTCCAACCGCGCGCACCACCGGCTCCATCACCGGATCTCCGTAGGTGAGCGGCACCTCCGCCTCGCTTTCGCGCGCCGCGCCCGCCTCGCGATCGCGCAGCGCTCGCCGCTCGAGCGCCCTTCCCGCGACGAGGCGAAGCTCGTCCGGGCTGCCGATGGGCTTTTGCATATAGTCGAAAGCGCCGAGCTTCATCGCCTCGACCGCCGTATCCACCGTGCCGTAGGCGGTGAGCACGACGACCTCCACCTCGGGCTGCTCCGCCCGCATGACGCGCAAAAGCTCCATTCCCGTCATGCCCGGCATGCTCAAGTCGGTAAGGAGCAGGTCGTAGCCCTGCGCGCGCGCGCGGGCGAGCGCGGCGCCTCCGTCGGGGACCGCGTCCACGTCGTGGCCGCCGGTGGCGAGGGCATCGGCCGCGAATTCGCGAAGCCCTGGTTCATCATCGGCGACGAGAATCCGCGCCATGGCTCCTCCTGAGGTTCAGTGAGATGGCCGGGCGCTCTTGCCCGGGATCCAGATCCGGAATTCGGCCCCCCCGCTCGGGGCGCTTTGCGCCACGATGTCCCCACCGTGAAGCTGGGCGATGCGGCGCGCCACGGCGAGGCCGAGCCCCGTGCCGCGGGCCTTGCTCGTGTAAAACGGCTCGAAGATCTTGTCCAGGTCCCCCTCGGGGATGCCACCGCCGCCGTCTTCGATCGCGATGGTGAGGCCGCCGCGCTCGCCGCGCGCCGCGAGCCGCACAGGGCCGCCCGCCGCCACGGCGTTTTCGAGCAAGTTGGTCACCGCCTGGCGAAGGCGCGCCGGGTCGAAGTCGATCGAGCCGGGCGCACGCTCCGTAGAGACCTCGATCGCGGGATCGATCGCGCCCGCGCACTCGCGAACGAAGGCCGCCGGATCGCACGGCTCGGGGTGGATCGCCCCCGTTCGCACGAACTCGAGGAGGTCACCGGCCAAATTTTCGAGGCGCACCGCCTCGGTCGCGACTCGCTCGGCCTTGAGCCGCGGCCTGTCTCCTTCGGGGAGCATCTCGGCGAGGAGCTGGACGTTGCCCTTGAGCGACGCGAGCGGGTTTCGGATCTCGTGGGCGAGCACGGCCGACATTTCACCTAAGCTCGCCAGCCGCTTTTCGCGCTCCCTGGCGCGCTCCATCCGCTCGCGGCGCAAGAGCCAACGTCCCAGCCCGAGCGCCACGAGCAAAAACGCCCCCGAGGCCGCCCCGCCTATGGCCAAATTCCTAGCCGAACGCGAGCGCAGATCGCGCGCGGCGATCGGCTCGTACTCCGCGACGGCGAGGTAGCCCCGGCGCCCGCGCCTGCCCGACTGCTCGCCTTGCTGGCGCGCGCCGCGCGGCTCGCGGATCCGGTAAGCCGTGCGGATGCGGTCTCCCGCGCGCTGCGGGCCGTGCCGGACCTCGCCGGCGCCGCCGTCCCCCTCGTCCCGGCCCCGGCGCCGCATGCGGTGAGGCTCGAATTCCGTCTCCCCATCCGGCGAGCCCGCCTCCGCCGCGATGTCGCCGCCCCGCCTCACGACGGCCACGTAGCGCAGCCCGCTCGCCTCGAGCTCGGCGAGCGCGCCCGCGAGCACCTCCGAGCTCATCGGCTCGCCGCGCTCGTGCAGGTAGAGGCGAAGCTCGCGCTCTAAGAGCTCGCCTTGGCCGCGCTCGAGAATCTGCGAGGCGTCGCGAACGCCCGCATGGGTGGACCACACCGTCGCGAGCAGCGCGGCGGCCATGAGCAGCGTCGTGGTGAGCGCCCCCCACCTCGCGAGTCGGGCGAGGGACGCCGAGCGGCTCGGGCGGGTCATTCGCGACGCCCAGTGTAGCGGGAGCGGGGCGCCGCGACGACCCGCCGCCTCCGCACTAGCGGTCCCGTTTGCGCCACGTTCCCCGCTGCTTGCGCTCGGCGCGCCTTTCGATCCGCTGTTCGATCGCGCCCCAGTACTCGCCGAACGTAACGACCCCGTCGCCGTTTTCGTCGATCCGCTCGAACCGCTCCTCGGCGCGGGCTCGCACGTGATCGCGACGCTCCGCCGGGCTCATGTCTCGGAACTCGGCAAACGCCCGGCGCGCCCCGCGACGATGACCGCGGACGTGGCGGCGCCGCTCGCGAACCTCGTCGTCACCGCGCGCGCTGCGCCGCTCCGCGCGGGCCTCCCTGCGCTCCGCGCGGGCCTCCCTGCGCTCGGCGCGGCGCTCTGCCCGCCCCTCCCACCGCTCCATCATCCGCTCGTGGCGATCGAGCGCGGCGCCTACGTACTCGTCCACGGTCACCTCGCCGTCCCCGGCGCTGTCCATCCGCTCGAACCGCCGCTCGGCGCGGGCTTCCATCTTGTCGCGAAGTTCGTCGGCATCCGGGCCCTTTTTGCCGCGCCAGGATCTGCCCCGGCGCTCCCTGTCGCCGTCGCCGCCCCGGCTCTCCGCGATGAGTCGCGTATCGCCCGATCGCGCCTCCCCGGCGCCAGCGTCGCCGGCCGCCACGGCTGGCACGGCGAGGCACGTGACCCCGAACGCCGCGCAGGCGAGCGTCGCCTTGATCGAGCGCGGGCGCGTTGAATGGGTGGATGGCTTTGTCATGAGGGGCTCCTTTCTCAGCGCGCTCGGCGAGCTGATGAAGTGGTCTCTTCTGGCGGCCCTCAAGAGCAAGCTCCATGCCTGCGCTAACCCCTCGTAACTGCGCACCTTCTGTTGTGACGCGGGTGCAGACTCGGCAGCAGGTTCTGCAGAGCCCGCAGGTCCCGCTCGCCCCGGACCGCTACGGGCCGGCCCGACCGGCGCAGGCGTTTAGCGCCGCGACCGACTCGGCCTCCATCTGGCAGGCCACGACCTCGGGCGGCGTCGGCGTCCGGCGGCACACCTGGGTACAACCATCGACGGTCTCGTAGAGCGCACCCTCCTCGCGCATCTCTCGGCTGAGCTTGCGCTCGCCCCGCTCGAGCGCGCGCTCACGAGCCCGAGGGCCGCGCTCATCCAGATTCTTGGCCTCGGCGAAGTCCTCCCAAAACGACAGCTCCACCGAGTTTTTGCAGGCGTCCCAGCAATCCTCTTCGCTCGCCCGATCCTGGCACCCGAGCGCGCACAAAGCGGCCAGCGCTGCGATCGCCGCGAGCGAAAACCTCCGCGAAAACGCCCTCGCGCCCCGGGCTCCGGGGCCAGGCATTCCGAGATCATTCGTAACAGTGGACACGGTGCTCTCCGATCGGCTCGGGCGATATCACCGCGGCGTCCGCGGCGAGCTGTTCGCAGTAGGCGATGTGGATGCGACCCACCCCTCCGCCGCCTCCTCCGCCGCCGGCGGGCGCGGCCGGCCCGCTCGCGCTGTCCCCTTCCGCGCCGTCTTGGCTCGAGTCGGCCTCCCCGGCGTCTCCGTCGCCGCCCGCCCCGGCCGCCGAGCAGCCCGAATCCCCGCCTTCCGCCGCCCCCGCACCGTCGCGCGATCCATTTTCGCCAAGCTCTGGCGAGGCGCACGCGCCGTCACTCGTGATGGTCCGGATCCCCTCGCCGCCGCCGCCGCCGTTCGCCGTCACCGCACCGCCTATGACCACGTCGCGCCCTTCTATGGCGACGCCGCCGCCCGAGCCGCCGCCGCCGCCGCCGCTGTGCTCGGCTCCGAACGCGCCGCCACCGCCAGACACGGTCACGGTGCCGGCGATATCGATCTGGCCGCCCGCAACGAGCTGCAGGGCACCGCCCGGCGGACCCGAGATGCCGGGGGCGGCCAGGTCGTTGTCCGCATTGTAGCCGTCACCCCCGGCACACCCGCCGCGCAGCGGAGCGACGCGGGTTTCGCTGCCCCCGGCGACGTCGCCCCCCGAGCTCGGGTCCCCGCCGCTTCTCGCGACCGGGGCTCCCGCCCCGCCAAGGCTGCCGAAGCCGCCGCCCCCGCCGCCGCTTCCCCCCGTTGTGTCTTCGTAGTCTTGCGGGCGGCCGTCGTGGCCGAGCCCGCCTTCGGCGTCGCAAAGCTCGCGCGAGGCGCCCGCCCCCGCGATCCGGAACAGGATGCCGCCCGAGGTGTGGTCCGTGAGGCCGCTCGCTGTGAGCTTCGCCCCGGGCTCCACCTCGATGTCCCCCGTGCTCACCAGCGCCAGCGCGCGGGATCCGCGCACGCGAACCACGTGGCCCGCGCCGATCCGGAGACTCTCGGTCGAGACGACGAGGATGTCGGGAAGGCGCCCGGGCTGCTCGACGACCGCCGCCCCGGGAAGTTCGCGAGGCAGCGAGGACTGAGGGTAGACGACGGCTCCGTCGGTGTCGATCTCGGCGCTCTGCTCGAAAACGAGCTCATTTTCTGGCTGCTGGACGCAGGGCTCGATGTTCGTCGGCACGAACGGGACGCGCGCCTCGCCGTCGGCGCACTCGCCCGGCGCGCCCGCGTCGCCCGCCCCCCCGTCTGGCTGGCCCGGCAGGGCACCGTCGCCTGCGCCGAGGCCCGACGTGTCGAAGTCGCACCCGAGCGCGATGGCTGCGAGCGGGGCCACGGCGATGGCCGCGCGCTGCGCGGCTCGACAAACGCGCGGCGAAGCCCGGCTCGCGCCCGCTCCCGGGCCGCGACCTGTGCACCGAACTCGGAGCATCGCAGGGAGTTTCCCCTAACCGCGATCCCCGGCACAAGTGGCGCCTCACGTGGCCGCCGCCGGCGCGGATGGCGCGAGCCGCGCGCGCTCATCCCGCGCGCGGGCCGAGCCCATCGCGCCCGGGCGCGCTCATCGCCCACAGGGGCCGAGCCTAACGAGTGCCGCGGCCGTCGCGACGATCGCTACAAGCGAGCTGCTCGCGCTCGGCTTCGGGCGAGCGGTTCCCGGGCAGGTCGGAACCTTCCTCACAGGTGCGGATGCCGATCCGACCGACCGCGCCGCCGCCGCCGCCGCCGCCGGCCGGCGCCGGCACCGCGCCGCCGCCATCGAACTCGCTGTCGCCCATCTGTCCGGTGCCGCCTTGGTCCTGTCCGTCCGCCGCGCCACCGTCGCCGCCGAAGCCAGACGTGGCGCAGTCGTCCTCGTCGGTGTCGCCGCCCGCGGCCGCTTGAGCGCTGTCCAACAGGCCATCCTCGCCGTGGCTCGGGTCTACGCAAAACGGCGGATTCGCCATGCGGTGGCCCTCCCCGCCCCCTCCTCCGTTGGCCGTAAGCCACGCCCCCGAGTCGAACTGGGCGGCGGTCGCCTCCAACAAAATCGCGCCGCCGGAACCGCCGCCTCCGCCGCCGCTGTGGTCGATGTCCGAGGCCCTGCCTCCTCCGCCGGACACGGAAATCACACCATCGCCGGTGATTGCCTCGGCGGAAACGAGGTGCAGGGCGCCGCCTCCTGCGCCGCCGCGGCCGGAATCGCCGGAATCGCCCGAGTCGTCCGCGGCGATCTGGGCTCCGTCGCCGCCCGCGCATCCGCCGCGCAGGGGGCCCTCGAGCGCGCCGCCCTGCTCCGCGCCGCCCGCGCTCGGCTCGTCGTCGTCGCTGCCGTGTACGGGCGCGCCGCGGCCGCCCGTGGCGCCGAAGCCGCCGCCACCGCCGCCGCTACCGCCGTCGCCGTCGATCCCGTCCGGATCGTCCGTCTCGAAGGCTTGCGGCACGCCATCGGCCCCGCGGCCGTCCGCGTGGCCGCACATGTCCTCGGCACCGCCGGGCCCCGGCTCTACGCCCGCGGCGGATGCGTCGAGGGTACCGGTTACCTGGATGTCGCCGTGCGCGGCGACGAGCGCGAGGGGCCTCGTGCCGGTGATACTGAGCACCGAATTGCCCAAAATCGAGATAGACGCATAAGACACGACTAACACGTCCGGCGCCCGCCCGCCCTGGGATATCTCGTCGGTAACTGGGAGTTCTTCCGTAGTCCCGGTCTGGCGCGTGATCGTGGCGGCGTCGGTGTCTATCTCCACGAACTCGCCGCCGGCCATCGTCAGGGAATCCGTGTGAGTGAGCACGCAGCGGCCGATGTTCGTCGCCTCGAAGGGAAGCGGAACGCGGCCGTCTGGGCAGTCGCCGTCTTGGCCGCCGTCTTGATCGCCGCCTGGGTCGCCGTCCGGGTCGCCGTCCGGGTCGCCGTCAGCGCGCGCGTCGGGGATGTCGCCGCCGCCGTCCGGCGGTGTCTGGCCCGGATCCGCGTCGGGGTCGCCGCTCTCGGGCAGAATCCCGGAAGTATCGAAGCCGCACGCGCCCAGGGCGATGCACCCGGCGAGCGCGGCGACGGGCACCACGCGCATGGGCGGGAGCATAACCCGAAACCGAGCCGCCGGGGACACTGGAAGTCGCCGGCGGCTCCGCGCGGCGAAGGGGCGCCGGGAGCGCGCCGGCCGCACGGGAGCAGCCGTCACGGCGACCAGCCAGGCGCGTCATCCCCGAGGAGCGCCCGGGCGAAGGCCGCCTGCGCGTCGTCGAACCCGCCGCTCGCGGCCAAAAATTCAGCCGCCGTCCCCCCGATCGCGGGCAGCCGCCGCAAGCCGTAGCGGCCGAACTCGCCCCGGATCCACCCCTCGAAGAAGTACGCCTCCTTGTCGGCGAAGCTCCCGCGCCGCCGCTCGGCGCGCGACCGGAGCTCGGCGCAAAGCTCTGCGAGCCCCGCGCCCGTCTCGACGCTCGTCTTGACGACGGCCGGCGCGGGCGTCCCGTCGCCGGCGTGCGACAGGTCGAGCGTGGCTTTGAGCGTTCGATACGTCACCTCCGCCGGCTCACCCTGATCGCTTTTGTGCACCGCGAGCACGTCGGGGATCTCCATGAGCCCCGCCTTCATGAACTGCACGTGATCCCCGGCCAAGGGGGGCATCACGACCAGCGTCGCGTCACCCAGCACGCGGATCTCGATCTCGCTCTGGCCGATGCCCACGGTCTCGACGAACACCACGTCGAACAGATGGCGGAGCGCCCGGCACACCTGAAAGCTCGCCCGTCCCAGCCCGCCGAGCTCGAGGCCAGAAGATTGGCTTCGAAAAAACAGCCTCCGCTCCCCCGCCGGCAGGCGAACTCGAGTCCGATCGCCGAGCAGCGCCCCGCCCGAGCGGTGGCTCGACGGATCGACGGCGAGCACGGCCACGGCGAGGTCGGTGTCCGCGGCCGCGAGCCGGAGCGCCAGCTCGCCGACGAGGCTGGACTTTCCGGATCCCGGTGCGCCGGTCACGCCGATGAAGCTCGCTTCCCGGCGCCGCGGATGCGCCGACAGCGCCGCGTGCACGCGCTTTCGTTTCGCGGCCGCACCCGGGCGAGCGTCCTCGAAGATCGACACGAGCCGGCCGAGGGGCGCCTTCGCGAGCGCGACCGCGCCTTCGACGAGGTCCTGCTCGCCGCGTTGCATACTCTCACTCATAGCTCAAGCCGCCCGGCGCCGCGAAGCCGCTCGTGGCTCGGCCGCCCTGAGACTTCCGGCGCCTTCGGGCAGCCACACCGAGCTCGGGTGCTACGTCGCGCGCGCCTCGCGCTCCTCCAGTACCTCGGCGATCGCGTCCATCACCTGCACGAGCTCATAGTCTTTGGGTGTGAACACGCGGCGGACGCCGCGGCGGGTTAGCGACGCGATGTCCGCCTCGGGGATGATGCCGCCGAACACGACCGGGATATCGTCGCCCGCCTGGGCTTCCTCGAGCCGCGCCATGACGTCTTCGGCCAGCTCGAGGTGCGAGCCGCTCAAAACCGAGATCCCGATGAGATCGGCGCCCTCCTCGACGGCGGTGTGCACGATCTCCTCGGGGGTGAGCCTGATGCCGGAATAGATCACGTCAAAGCCCGTGTCGCGAGCGGCGACCGCGATCATCTCCGCGCCGTTCGAGTGGCCGTCCAGGCCGGGCTTGCCCACCACGACGCGGGGCCTGCGGCCGAGGCGGCGGGACAGCGTTTCGACCCGGCGGGTCACCTCGTCGGCGCGGCGGCCGCGGAGCCCGAGCGACTGTCCCTCGATGCCGGTCATCGCCCGGTACTCCCCGAACACCCCGCGCAGGGCGTCCGCCCACTCCCCCGTGGTCACGCGGGCCAAGGCGCACTCGATCGACGCCTCCATCATGTTTTCGTCGCGCTCCGCCGCGCGCCGGAGCCGATCGAGCGCCGCCCGAGCGCGCTCGGGATCGCGCCGCCGGCGCGTAGCCTCGAGCCCTTCGAGTCCCTCGCGAACCGCGGCCTCGTCGACGGAAAACAAGCCTCCGTCGTCGCCGCCGACGAGCGGCGACGGCAACCCCTCGGCGAATGCGTTGACGCCCACCACGGTTTGCTCGCCGCGCCCGATGCGCGCGGCGCGCTCGGCCATCGAGCGCACGAGCGCCGACTTCATGTAGCCGCTGGCCACGGCCGCCCTGACGCCGCCCATGTCGTCGATGCGCTCGATCTCGGCGCGCGCCTCGGCCTTGATGGCCTCGGTCTTGGACGCCACCACCGGACTCCCCGCGAACAAGTCGGGGTATTCGAGCAGATCGGTCTCGTGGGCCAGGATCTGCTGGAGCCTCAGCGACCACTGCTGATCCCACGGCCGCGGGAGCGACAGCGCCTCGTTCCACGCCGGGAGCTGAAGCGCGCGGCACCGCGCGTCGCGGGATAGCGTCACCCCGAGCGCCTCCAGGAGGATTCGCCACGCGTTGTTCTCCGGCTGCGCCTCCGTGAGCCCCAGTGAGTTTACCTGCACGCCGTAGCGAAAGCGCCGCAGCTCGGGATCATCGACGCCGTAGCGCTCGCGGGCGATCTCGTCCCAGAGCTCGCCGAACGCCCGCATCTTGCACATCTCTTCTATGAACCGGATCCCCGCGTTTACGAAGAAGCTCACCCGGCCCACGCAGGTCGCAAAGCTATCGCCCGAAAATTGGCCCCGCTCGCGGATGAGGTCGAGGACCCCGATCGCCGTCGACAGCGCGAACGCGACCTCCTGCGCCGGCGTCGCGCCTGCCTCCTGCAGGTGGTAGGAGCACACGTTCGAGGCGTTCCACTTGGGAATGTGCTCCAGACAGTATTCGTACATCTCCGCGATGATCCGCATGCTCGCGTCGGGCGGGAAAATGTACGTTCCGCGCGCCAAATACTCCTTGATGATGTCGTTTTGCGTGGTGCCGCGAAGCTTCGCGGGATCCTCGCCGCGCTCGCGCGCGAGCGCCACATAAAGGGCGAGAAGCCACATCGATGTACCGTTGATGGTCATCGACGTGTTCATTTTCTCGAGGGGGATGTCCTCGAACAGGACGTGGAGATCGTCGAGCGAGTTGACGGGCACGCCGACCTTGCCGACCTCGGGCCTCGCGAGCGGATGGTCAGACGAATATCCGCACTGGGTCGGTAGATCGAAGGCGATCGACAGCCCGGTCTGCCCGCGAGCGAGATTGTCGCGAAACAGCCGATTCGAGGCCTGGGCGCTCGAGTGCCCACCGTAGGTGCGAAAAATCCACGGCCTATCGCGCTCGGGCTCCCCGCCCTCGGATACGAGGGCGTGGGGCGTCTGCGTCGATGGCTTGGGGACGCGGCTTGCCATGTGCGCAGTATAGCTCGTTTGGGCCCGCTTGACGCGCTGAGTTAATCCATATTTTTCGCTGGGTTGCCCAGCCGGCGGGCAGGGCCTCGGGAGTGGCGCGGGTCCGGCGCGCAGGAGCGACGCGGTCGTGTCGCCTCCGCCACGCTGTGCCGACGGCCCCCGCTCCACGCGGCCAGGCCGACTCGCGCGGAGGTGTGCGCGCGGGGAGCTTAGACGAACCGGAGCGGCGAGCCCGGGCCAACCCGGGGCCGCGGGCTCACGCACCATCCGGAAGGACCGGTGAGACGGAAGGAGGAGGCAGGAGGAATGAGCACCTGAAACGACGGCAAAGCCAGGACCGCGTTCCAATAGCCAGACCTTCCGGATGGCGCGCTGCAGCCGCTCCGTGTGGTTCTTCCCGGCAAATATTGCAATGGGCGGACCAGCTTTGCATGGGGACACCTGCTCGTGGTTCGGCCCGAAAATCCATGGCTTCCTGGGAACCGTCGCGCCGGCACGAAGCGGGCCCTGGGGCCATGCGACCTCGTCGCCTCACCCCAATGAGGCGCTCGGTCCCCACGCAGCGTTTTTCGCCGTACGGAGGTCCGGCGGCGGCGCGAATCCCGGCGACTCCTATCGTCGCCTTGCGCGCACGGGGTTTTCGGGAAGGTGGGCGGCGCGACCTCGTCACCCTCTCGGGCCGAAAAGCTCGGGCTGGGTCGGCAGCGGCTCGACGCAACGGGGATCGTCGTTGGCGGGCGAGCCGACCGCGGGCGCCACGGGATAGGTCTCAAGCGCCGGCGGATCGGCGTTTTCCACGATCGCGGAAACATCGTCCGCAGTCAGCTCGGCGGCAAACAGCCAGCGCTGCCGCGCCTCGTCCCCCAAGATCACGGGCATGCGATCGTGAATCGGCGAGACCAGGGCATCGGCGCTCGTCGTGAGGATCGCGAAGCTTCGCTCCGCGGGGCCGAGGCGATCGAAACCGCGCTCCGGGGTGCCTCGGTCGTCACCTTCACCCGCGCCCGGAGCCGGTCCCGCCGCCCAAAGCCCCGCGAACACGAAAGGGCGCCCGTTGCGGGCGCGGAAGTAAAACGGCCGCTTTTTCGCGCCGTCTGCCTTCCACTCGTAGTAGCCGTCGGCGACCACCAGGCAGCGACGCCGCTTGACGCCGTCGCGGAAGCTCGGCTTGGTGGCAGCGGTCTCGGCGCGGGCGTTTATGAGCGGCTTGGGGGCGCGATCGGCGGGTTTGCGTTTGTGCGCCCACGGCGGCACGAGCCCCCACCTGGCCTTGACGAGGCGCCGCGGATCATCGCTCGCGACGACCACCGCGCGCTGGCTGGGCGCAATGTTGTAGCGCGGAACGACCTCTTCCTCGCTCGCCGACACCCCGAGCGGGGCCAGCTCGTCCAGGATCGCGTCGGGGTCCGTCATGGTGTAGCGCCCGCACATGACGGTGAGCTTAGCCCCGCCGAACCAGCGCGCAAAACTGCCCGCCAGGGCGTGCCACGAGCCCCTCGCCGCTAAGGGGTGAGCACCACTTTGCCGGCGGCCCGCCGGTCCTCGAGCAAGCGGTGCCCCGTCGCGGCGTCAGCGAGCGCCAAAACGTCGTAGACCACCGGTCTGAGCGCGCCGGCGCGCACGTGCTCGAGCACCGCGAGGAGGTCTCCCTTGGAGCCCATCGTCGAGCCGAGGATCTCGATCTGCCGGAAAAACACGTGCCGCAGATCGATCTCGGGCTTGTAGCCCGCGGTCGCGCCGCACGTCACGATGCGGCCGCCGTTTCGCGCGGCTTTGACGCTCTCGGTCATCGTCTGGCCGCCCACGTGCTCGAACACGACGTCCACGCCGCGCCCCTCGGTGAGCGCTTTGACCTCGCGTCGAAAGTCCTGCTCGCGATAGTTGATGGTCACGCTCGCGCCGAGCTCTCGCGCTAAGGCCAGTTTTTCGTCCGATCCGGCGGTCGCGATGACCTCGGCGCCGAAACGCCGCGCCACTTGGATGCCCGCCACCCCCACGCCGCTCGCCGCCCCGTGGACGAGCACCGTCTCGCCAGGCTGAACCCGCGCCTTGTGGACGAGCATCTGCCAGGCGGTTTGAAACGTCAAAAGCGACGCGGCGGCGTCGGGGAACGAAAGGTCCCCCGGATACGGGGCGATGTTTTCCCTCGGCACCACCACGTACTCGGCGTAGCCACCCTGGGTGTTTTCGCCGAGGATCCGGTATTGGGCACAGAGATTGTCGACCCCCGACAGGCAGGCGCGACACGCGCCGCACGAAAGGCCGGGATTGACCACCACCGGCTCGCCCGCCTCGAGCTCCGTGACGCCGGGACCGAGCGCGTCTACCACGCCCGCGATCTCCGAGCCGAGCCGGTGGGGATACTCGATGTGAAACGCGGGGCCGCCTCGCCGCACCCACAGATCGAGGTGATTCATCGCCACCGCGCGGACCGCCACGCGCACCTCGCGCGGCCCGGGCTCGGGTCGCGGGACATCTTCGTACGACAGCACATCCGGACCTCCGTGCTCGCGGAGGACCATCGCCTTCATCGTTTGCGTCATCGCTCGCTCCTTGACTCCCGGCCTGCGCCACGCGAGCGGCGCGCGGCACGCCGCGAGCTCGGTTCGTCCACTCGGTGCGCGAATCGTGCCTGCGCGCCCGCGCGAGCGCAATGACGCGGCCCATGCTCGACGCATCGCGGGCGGTGAGTTAGCTTGCCCGCATGCGCGTCGTGCCGGTCCCCTGCCTCAAGGATAACTACGCCTACCTCGTGATTTGCGAGGCGAGCAAAGAAGCGGCGGTGGTCGATCCGTCTGAAGCGCCTCCCGTGCTCGCCGCCGCGGCGCGCGAGGGCGTGCGCCTTCGCGCCGTATGGAACACCCATCATCACTGGGATCACGTGGGCGGCAACGAGGCGATCGCCACGGAAAACCCGGGGATCGAGATCGTCGCCCACGAATCGGATCGCTCGCGCGTGCCGGGTCAAACGCGCGGCGTCACCGAGGGAGACCGCGTGTCGGTGGGCGACGTGACGGCCGAGATCATTCACAACCCCGGCCACACGAGCGGCGCAGTGAGCTACGTCATCTCCGAGCCGCGCGCGGTGTTTACGGGCGACACCCTGTTCGGCGCCGGCTGCGGCCGCGTGTTCGAGGGGACGCACGCCGAGATGCGGGCGTCGCTCGACAAGCTGGCGGCGCTCCCCGCCGACACCGCGGTGTATTTCGGCCACGAGTACACGGACAAAAATCTGCGCTTTTCCTCCGCCGCCGAGCCCGACAACGCCGCCGTGAAAGAGCGTCACCGCCGCGTGCAGACCGTCCGCGCCGCCGGCGATCCGTCTGTGCCCTCCACGATCGCCGAAGAGCTCGACACGAACCCCTTCCTCCGCACGGCGAGCGAAACCATCGTCTCCACCCTGCGCGAGCGCGGCGAGTCGGACACACGCGGAAAAGACGCGGTGTTCGCGGCGCTCAGGCGCTGGAAAGACAGCTTTTAGCCTGGGTGGCGTTCCGCGCGCAGCGCCTTCTTGCGGTCACGCGCCGCGCATGACGAAGTCCGCGGCGCGCTCGCCGATCATCATGCAGGTGATGGCCGGGTTGACGCTCACCGGCGCCGGAAAGATCGACGCGTCGGCGACGCGCAGGCGCTCGGCGCCGATGACCCGAAGCGCGGGATCGACCACGGCCATGGGATCGCCCGCGCCGCCCATGCGCGCCGTCCCCATCGGGTGATAGACGGTGTTCGCCGTCGCGCGGACGAAAGCCGACAGCTCGGCCCGGCCGGTGACGGCGGCGCCGGGGGCGAGCTCGCGCGAAACCCACGGCGAGAGCGGCTCGGCGCCGACGATATCCCGCGCCAGTAGCAGGCCCTCCACGAGGATGCGCTCGTCATAGCCCTCTTCGTCGGTGAAGTAGCGAAAGTCGATGCGCGGGTCGTCTGCCGGATGGTTCGAACGCAGGCGGACGGTGCCGCGGCTTTTCGCGCGCGGGACGTTCGGCGTGAGGCTGAAGCCGTGTGCGGCGGTCGGGTAGCCCCACGGGCGGGTGTTCATGTCGAACGGCATCATCCCGACGTGAAACATGAGATCGGGCGTCCCGTCCCCCGGATCGACGCGCGCGAACACGCCGAGCTCCCAGCCCTGGGTGCTCGCCGGCGGAAGCGGCGCAGAGCTCTCCCACATGATCACGCCCTCGGGGTGATCGGACAGATTTTCGCCCACGCCCGGTCGATCGACAATCGCCTCGATGCCGTGCTCGGCGAGGTGCTCGCCCGGGCCCACGCCCGACAGCATGAGCAGGCGCGGCGTGTCGAAGGCGCCGGCGCACAGGATCACCTCTTCGGTCGCGGCGAGCGCGCCCGCCGCGGTGACGACGCCGACCGCCGCACGCTCTTCGAACCAAACCCGATAAACCGGTGTGTCGGTGATGAGCGCGAGGTTGTCCGGCACCTGGCCGCGGTGGAGATAGGCGACCGACGACGACTGCCGCTCGCCGGACTCGACGTTTAGCTGAAACCGGCCGGCGCCGGGCGCCAGCGCGCCGCCGCCAAACGAGACCCGCGGCAGTCCGACCGCTGCGCACGCATCGAGCACGTCGTCGTAAAACGGATTGTCGACCGGCTGCTCGGCGACGTTCACCCGCGACAGCACGCGCTCGTAGTGCGGCGCGCACGCCGCGGCGTTCCACCCAGATGCCCCGAGCGCGCTCCACTCGTCGAGATCGCGGTCGAGCGCCCGAAACGCGATGCACGAGTTGTGGGAGCTGCACCCGCCGAGGACCCGCCCGCGGCTGTGACGCATGGCCGAGTTTCCGCGCGGCTGCGGCTCGATCCGGTAGTCGTAGTCGAGATCGCTAAACAGAAGCTCCATCCACGTCGCCGCTCGGCGCACGCGGGGCTTGTCGGCGTCGGTGGGCCCAGCCTCGATGAGCGCGACGCGCCGGCTCGGCTCCGCCTCGGCGAGCCGCACGGCGGTGACGACCCCGGCAGTGCCGCCGCCGACCACGATGTAATCGTAGCTCGCCGCCGGCGCGCGCGGCGGCTGTGGGGCCGGCGGCGTGAGCCAGGTTTTCGATCGCGTCGGGCTCATCGCTGCGGCTCCTCGCCGCGAAACCAGCCGCTCGGCGCGGGGGCGTGGTTCGCGAAGATGTGCTTGGTCTCGGTGTACTCCTCGAGGCCGGTCGGCCCGAGCTCGCGACCGAGCCCCGACCTCTTGAAGCCGCCCCACTCGGCCTGGGGAAAGTAGGGATGAAAGTCGTTGATCCACACGGTGCCCGCCCGTAGCCCCGCGGCCACCCGTTCGGCTCGCGACAGATCCCTCGTCCACACCGCCCCGGCCAGCCCGTAGACCGTATCGTTCGCCGCAGCGATCGCCTCGTCCTCGGACGAAAACGCCTCCACCGACAAGACCGGGCCGAAAATCTCCTCCCGGGTGATGTGCATGCCGGCGCGCGCACCGGTCACCAGCGTGGGGCGATAGAAGAACCCGGCGGCGAGCGCGTCGTCTTCCGGCCGCTGTCCTCCGACTTCCACATGGCATCCCTCGCGCCGCGCGATGTCCACGCCCCGCTCGACCTCGTCGCGGTGCTCGGCCGAGATCAGCGGGCCGGATTCGGTGTCCGGGTCGAGGCCGCTGCCGAGGCGAATGCGGGCGATCCGCTCGCGCAGCGCCGAGACGAGCTCGTCGTGAATGTCGCGGTGGGCCAAAAGCCGCGCGCCGGCGTTACACACCTGACCCGAGTGCAAGAACACGGCGAGCATCGCGTAGTCCACGGCCGCGTCGAAATCGGCGTCGGCGAACACGATGTTGGGGTTCTTGCCGCCGAGCTCGAGACAAACCTTTTTGATCGTCTCCGACGCCCGGCGCATGATGTGTGACCCGGTCTTTACGCCCCCGGTGAAGCTTATGAGATCGACGCCTTCGCCCCCGGCGAGCTCGTCGCCGACCTCCGGGCCGGGGCCGAGCACCACGTTCACGACGCCGGGGGGCAGTCGGAGCTCATGGACGAGCTCGGCGAGCTTGAGCGTCGAGAGCGGCGTAATTTCGCTCGGCTTGACGACCACCGTGTTGCCGGCGGCGAGCGCGGGGGCGAGCTTCCACGCCGCTTGCAACAGCGGATAGTTCCACGGGCTGATCTGACCGCACACCCCCACCGGCTCGCGGACGACACGCGACGTGCAGCCAGCAATCGGGCTCTCCACCACCCGGCCGCCGGCCTTGTCCGCCATCCCCGCGTAGTAGGCGAACGTGGCGGCAATCACCTTCATGTCCTCGCGCGATTCGACGAGGGTCTTGCCCGTGTCGAGCGTCTCGAGCCGCGCGAGCTGCTCTGCGTCGCGCTCGATCATGCGCCCCAATTCGGCGACCACGCGCCCCCGCGCCTCCCCCGACATGCGCGGCCACGGCCCGTCGTCGAAGGCGCGGCGCGCGGCGGCGATCGCGCGCCGCGCGTCCTCGCGGCCGCCCTCAGACACGGTGGCCAACACCGACTGGTCGAACGGATTGATCACCTCACGCGCCCGTCCGCCCTCGGCCTCGCAGAACGCGCCATCTATATATAGGTTTTCCATCGCTCTCCTCGCCGTCCGCCGCCTGGTCGCACTGGATCGGGCGCCGGGGATCCGGGCCATGGATCCCACAGGCACAGGCGGAGCTCAACCGGCTTGCCGGCGCTCTTCCGCCTCGTCGCGCGCGTAGGCGCCCCGCGAGCCGGGCGCCCGCTCGCCCCCGAGCGGGGGCAGCTCACCGGCGATGTCGCCCGTGATGATTCGAGCCCCGCGCTGGAAGGTGAGCCACGACCACGCCCACTGAATCATCACGAACAGCCGGTTTCGGAACCCGATCAAAAAGTAGATGTGCACGAGCAGCCACAACAGCCAGGCGCCCAAACCCGCGATTTTGAGCTTGCCGATGTGAGCGACGGCGCGGGCGCGGCCGATGGTCGCGAGCGAACCCTTGTCCCGGTAGCGAAACCGCTCGGCGGTCTCGCCCGAAACCAGGCGTCGGACGTTTTTGCCGGCGTGCCGGCCGCTCTGGATCGCCGCCGGCGCCACCCCGGGGACCGACTCCCCGTCGACCTCGAGCGACAGCAGGTCACCGACCACGAAGATCTCGGGGTGCCCGGGCACGCTGAGGTCTGGCTTAACGCGCACACGGCCGGCGGCATCGAGAGGCGCGCCGAGGCTCGCCGCCACCGGCGAGGCGCGCACCCCCGCGGCCCATAACACCGTCCTGGCTGGAATCTTGGCCTCGCCGGCGCGCACTCCGCGCTCGCTAATATCCGAGACGAGCGTTTTGGTCCTCACCTCGACGCCGATTCGCTCCAAGCTGCGCCTCGTGCGAGCGCCGAGCGTCTGGGGATATGTCGGCAGCGGTTCGCTTTGGCCCTCGAGGAGAACCACCCGCACCTCCTTGGGGTCCAGGGCGGGGAAGTCGCGGCGCAAAACCTCGCGCGCGATCTCGGCGAGCGCGCCCGCGAGCTCCACCCCCGTCGGCCCCGCGCCCACGACGACGAAGCTCAGCCACTCGCGGCGCCGGTCCGGGTCGTCTTCGCGCTCGGCGGCCTCGTAGGCGAGCAGGATCCGGCGGCGGATCTCGATGGCGTCCTCAACAGTTTTCAGGCCCGGCGCGTGGCGCCGAAACTCGTCGTTGCCGAAATAGGAGTGCGTGGCTCCCGTGGCGACCACCAAATAGTCGTAGGGCAAATCACCCGCGTCCAAGATGACTCGCCTTCGGTCCACATCGATCTCGCGGATGTCGGCGAGAAGCACGCGGGCGTTTTTCTGGCGGCTCAGCGCCGCGCGCAGCGGATGGGCGACGTCGGACGGATTGAGCGCCGCCGTGGCCACCTGATAAAGCAGCGGCTGAAACAGGTGGTAGTTTTGGCGATCGACGAGGGTGACGTCCACGGGCGCCCGCGCGAGCTCGCGCGCTGCGTACAGCCCGCCAAAGCCCCCGCCGAGCACCACGACGTGCGGCCGTTCGTGTTCGGATCCCGTCCGCACCGCGGCCGGCGCTACTCGTTCATCGCTCGAACGGTTGCTGAAACCGTCGCCCTTTTCCACCTCCCACACGTAAGGTGCGCCGCGCCGGTTGGCAAGTCGCGGCGAGCCGCGCGCGGACGCTGCCCGCCGCCGGCACCGCCTTCACACGGCAGGGCTCCGACCCGGGCTCAACCAACTGGCTCGGCGCGGCCCGCCGGGGACGCGTAGGTGTGGTCTGCGCCCGCGACAGGCGGCGGCCGCACGCGCGCGCTCGCAGCGATCTCGACACGAGTGCCGCGGAACGTCGGCACTCGTGCCGCGGACGCACTACCTTCCCCCGGTCCTATCTCCCCCGATACGAAAGGTGAAATCGAGGGTAAGATAGTCTTGCGAGTACTCCTCGACCTCCTCGCCGCCCGTGCCTGCCGATTGTTGAACCTCGACGGAGGCGCCGATGATCGCGTTGTAGGTAAGCGCCAGTCGCGCGCGGCCGAGATCGGCTCCGATCTGGGGCGCAATACCGAAGTAGCGGCCGCCGCGCTGATCTACGGCGGCGCCTTCACCCGCCGACACCGACTGACTCGCAATCGTGTACATCCCGATGCCGAGGCCAGCAAACGGCCGCGCGCCGCCGTCACCAAGGAGGTACTCGCCCTTGAGCAGCGTGGACGCCACGGCGCCGATGCCGACATCCACACCGCCGTTATCGCTGTCGACGCTGCCCCCGAACATCGCTGCGCCGTCGAGGCGCAAGCCCGCGGCGACCTCGTCCATGAACAGATACTTCGCCTCGACCACACCACCGGGCCCGCCGGCACCGAGCCCGTGGGTGTAGGCCGCCGAGACACCGAGATCGATCCGATAGGGCTCGTAGTTTTCCGCCTGAGCGGCGGCCGTGACCGGAAACGCGATCGCGGCCAAGCCCGCCGTGACTGCAGCGATAGCTACTCGTTTCATGATGTTCAACTCCACGGTACACGGACGGCCACGTTTCCATCCTCGCTCAGCTTCACATGGCGGTAAAGAAGTTGTGGCCATGTGTTGCCGGCTCGACTCCTGAGGCAGCTCGGTAGGCCTTTGGTTCTGGCCCCTTAGAAAGCAGGTCGAGGCCCGAAATCGACCTCCGAGCGGGACACGGCGCGCGCGATCTTCCGCCCAACGGGCGCGGCAGCCCAGACCGCTGCCGCTCGCACGATGCCCCTGCGACAGCGGGGCCGAAACCCGATTGACAGGGCTTCGTAACACTGTTACGGATCTTCGTAACAATGTTACGGAACGAGCTCACCGACGGCGATCCGGGAGATCCGCCGGCGCGGGTCGCCGCCGCGCTGGCGGGCGGCGACCTCGGTATTGCCGATCTCACTGCGCGCCAGCTCGGCGAGTTCGTAGGCAAGACGAGCTCGGTGCTCTACCGGCGCTACGGCTCCCTCGACGGGTTCCTCCACGAAGTGGCGCAGGCCGGTTTTCTGGCCCTTGCGGGGCGGCTCGAATCAGTCGCGGATGCTGGTGGACTGGCCGACGTCGCCGCCGCGTTCGTGGACTTCGGCCTGACCAAACCGGCGCTTTACTACGTAATGTTCGAGCACCGCTTCGACTGGGACGCGCTGCGCAGCGCGGGTACCCTGTCGGGCCCGATGCCTGGCCTCGAGTTATGGGGCCGCATCATCTCGCGTCTCGAGGCGACCGGATCGACCGCACCAGCCACCGACGCACGCCTCCTTTACGCCGGCCTTCACGGACTGGTCTCGCTGGCGTCCGGCGGTCGCGCGAACCTAGGCGAGCTCGCGACGAGCGACTACGACATCGCCATCGCGTCGGCGCGCGCCCTCGCCGAGCGGCTGATTCCGGACGCCACGTCGCGCCTTTGATTCCACAACCGAGGCGAGCGAGATGAGTCCACCACCTGACCAGACACGACCGGTTCCTTCTGATAACCGAAACGAGGCGTTATGACCCACCACTTGTCCACGTCCCTCACGCTCCCCTCGGGGGCCGTCGTTCCCAACCGCATCGCCAAGGCGGCGATGAGCGAGCGCATCGGCTCGAAATCCGGCGCCCCCACGACCGGCCACCTCGCCCTGTACGACGCCTGGGCCCGCGGCGGCGCAGGACTCCTCATCACCGGCAACATCATGGTCGACCGCCGGGCTCGCGCCGAGACCGGAAATGTGGTCGTAGACGACGACCGCCACATGGACGCGCTGTCCGCGTGGGCCCGCGCCGCCAAAACCGGCGGGGCGCTCGTTTTGGCGCAGCTCAACCACCCGGGGCGGCAGGTGCCGCGAACGCTGTCATGGCGGCCTGTGGCGCCGTCGGCGGTGCGCATGCGGGGCGTGTACGGGATGTTCGCCCGGCCGCGGGCGCTGACGTCCGCGGAGATCGAAACGATCATCGAGCGGTTCGCGACATCGGCGCGCGTGGTCGAGCGAGCCGGGTTCCACGGCGCGCAGCTCCACGCCGCCCATGGTTACCTGATCAGCCAGTTCTTGTCGCCGCACACGAACCGCCGCAATGATGACTGGGGCGGCGACGCCGAGCGACGACGTCGCTTTTTGGTCGAGATCGCCCGCGCCGTACGGCGCGCCACGAGCGATGGGTTCGTGCTCAGCGTAAAGCTAAACAGCGCTGACTTTCAGCGCGGCGGATTCGGAGAAGATGAGTCTCTGACCGCTGCCGAGGCGCTGTCTCGCGAGGGTATCGATCTACTCGAAATCTCCGGGGGCACCTACGAGTCGGCGGCGATGTTCGAGGAGACCGTCCCCGAGCGCGAAAGCTCGCGCCGCCGCGAGGCGTTTTTCTTGTCGTTCGCCGAGGCGGTGCGCGCGCGAGTGAGCGTCCCGCTCATGGTGACCGGCGGGTTTCGCACGGCGGCCGGCATGCACGAGGCGCTCTCTTCGGGCGCCGCCCAACTCGCGGGCCTGGCGCGGCCGCTGGCGGCCGAGCCCGATCTTCCCGCGAGGCTTCTGTCGGGCGCCGCGGACGCCGCCCGGCCGGTGCGGCTGGCCACAGGCAGGAAGGCCTTCGACTCGGTGGTCCAGGGCTCCTGGCACCAGATCCAACTCGGCCGGATGGCGCGGGGGCTCGACCCCGATCTGTCGCTATCCCCGCGGCGGGCGTTTTTCGGCTACTTCACCCCAAGGCCGCGGTTTGCGGAGGCCGCGCGGAGGCCCTCCCTCGAGGCCTCCGCCGGGCCTTCGGCGACGGCGACCCCCGGCTCGTAGCCGCGGCCTGGTCTCGCCTCGGCTCGGCACCGGCTGCCTTGAATCGCCGACGATCCCTGACGTGTAGACGAAGCCGAACAGCGGGTGGCAAGCTAAAGCATGCGCCTCGTTCTGATGCCGCGGTGGAGCGGTACGGCGACCTCGGATTGGTATCCGTGGCTCGCCGACGAGCTCGAAACTCCAGTGACCGTCGCCGAGCTCGACGTTCCCGACGCGCCGACGATCGAGGGATGCGTAGCGCGCCTGCGCGCCGCAGTCGGAGACGATCCCGACACCTACTTGGTCGGGCACAGCGTGAGCTGTCTCGCAATCGTGCACATGCTGGCGGCCTTCTCCGAGGGACGCGTCCCGGGTGCGGTGTTCGTCGCCGGCTGGTGGCATGTCGACGAGCCGTGGGACACCCTGCGTCCGTGGATGGAGACGCCGGTGGATGCCGCTGCGGCGAGACGGGCGGTGGATCGCAGCTACGTCCTATTGTCGGATAACGATCCGTTCACCGCCGACCACCGCGAAACGTCGCGGCTTTGGCGCGAGCGGCTAGGCGCCGACGTGCGCATCGTCCCCGGCGCCGCTCACTTCAATGGTACCCGAGAGCCCGCCGTGCGCGACCTCATCGCTCACGCGCTGCGCGCATGAAATCGCTCCTCGGATGGTCGGCCGCCTTCTTCGCGGCCGCCATCGTGTTCACGTTCCTCCACGAGTGCGGCCACGGTTTCGGCGCCAGGCTCGACGGCGTGTCGGTGAGCACTGGCTTTAGCCGCGTGGGCATGCCCGATAGGTCGCCGGGCGACGATGACTTTCGAACCGGCCTGATCATCCCGGGTACCCTCACCTCGGGGTTTCTCCTCGGCCCAATGGTAAATTGGCTCTCGCCCGCCGTCGCCACGGTGTTGCTGGTAAGGGTCCGGGAATTCGGCCCGAAAGCGCGGCTCGCTCCTCGTCGTATCCTTAGTCGCCGTCTTCCGCATGCTCGGCAGGGCTAATGTGAGCCGACGCTACAAGCTCGCGTTCGCAGCGGTGCCCGTGGCGCTGGCGCCAATCGTCGTCCTCACCCTCGAGGCGTTGGACCTCTTCATTCGAATTACCTGGTAGGGCCCGCGCATGGACCCGCTCCTCTCGGGTTTAACGTCGGCTGGCGCGCACCCTTTCGCGCGCTTGCCGGCACTCACTCGCTGCTCGAAAGAGCCGCACGGAGCTCGCAGAAGCGACCACGCCAGGTGGAACCAGGACGAGTCCCACGAACATCAAAGGACCTTGTCAAACTCGCCGTCCGAATCGTCCAACGCGAGTGAACCTAGTCGGTCGAGCCCGGGCGTCCGGGGCCGCCGCCGTAGATCGGCCAGCTGCTTTCGGCCGGCCCGCTCGCGCCGACGTGAAAGGTGTGAAGGGCTTCGCTCGTCGCGCTGTAAAGTCGTCCCCCCGGGCCGACGACGGGAAGCGTATAGCCCGGGCGGTCCGCCTTTTCCCAGAGCTTGTCGCCGTCCTCGGCCGAGATGCCGTAAAGGGAGCGACCCATTGATACGTAGATCACGCCGTTATCGGCGGCGGCCGCCGGGCTGAGATCCCCGGAATGGCGAAGCTCGGAGGACCAGAGCTCTTCAGGCCCATCGGGATCGATGGCCCGCAGGTGACCGTTTGCGCCGAAGGGCCTCGTGGCGATGTAGATGCCCCCGTCTTCGCCGATGACGGGTGAGCCGCCGATCCCATCGGCTTCGTAGGTCCACAAGGTGCTGCCGTCTTCGGGGTCGAGGGCGAGGAGCGCGTCGCCACCCGTCGCGCGAACGTAGACGGTGCCGTCGTCACCGATGGCGGGGCTGCCCTCCACCGTGGCGCCCGGGCCCGACACGCTCCACAGGAGCTCGCCCTCGTCGGCGTCGATGGCGAGAAACTCCCCGCCTCCCGGAACATAGATCTGCCCCGAACCAACGGCGAGGTTCCAACTGAAAGTCCCCTCCTCTTCGGGCGAAAAGTGCCAGCTCTTGTCGCCGTCTTCGCCGATCCTGTAGACGCCGCCGTCCCCGACCACATAGATATTGCCGTCCGCCGTGACGGCGGGGGTGCTCGCGAGGCTGTCGGCATCTTCGAAGACCCACTTCGGACTGCCATCTTCCACATCCAAGGCGTAAAGGTCGCCCTCTGCGGCTACGTAAAGCGTGTCCTCAAAGAGCGCGGGAAAGCTGGGGTGGTCACCGAGATCGTCCACGCGCCATACGACCTCGCCGTTTTCGTCGAAGCGGTAGACGCCGCCGGGGCCGGCCATGTAGATGCTGCCGTCCTCCCCGACGACCGGCGCGCCCGCGCGATCGGAGTGCTCGTACTCCGCCCGCCACAGCTCGATGGGAGAGGGATCGTCCAGGGCTTGCACGTGAAATTCGATGCGCCGGGATCCGTAGTGGCCGTCTTCGTCTCGCCCCCAGATCGACAGCTCGTAGGTTCCCGCGGGCGCGATCTTTTCGATCGCGTAGCCGTCTTCACAAGGGGAGCGGCCGTGCTCCACCTCTTCCTCCTCCTCCGTATGGGCCAGGGCGCACGTAAACTCACAGTCGCGATCGCCGGCGCAGGCGAAGTCGACCTCGAGGGCGTTCCCCTCCGTGACGACATCGGGCGCGTCCTCGATCTCGATCTCGACTGGGGTGGCCGCGGCCACGTAGGCGGGCGCGAGCGAAAACACGCGACCGGTCACGGCGTCGCCGTCCTCCGACAGCTCCGAGCCCGGAACGGGCCGGATCTCGCCGTCTTCGTAGACCGCGACCCTCACCGGCGCCCCGTCTGGCTCCCGCTCGAGATCGATCGTCACCTCGACGGGCTCGCGGAGCTCGGTGGCACCACCCGAGTCCAAGGCGTAGATCGCCGAGTAGGCATCCTCGAGCTCCGGTTCGTCTTCGCGCTCGAGCCGCATGTGCCAGACTCCGCGCAGGGAAAACGACGGGAACCAGATTTCCGCTGCACCGTCATCGCTCTCGAGCGTGTCGCTTCGCGAGATCCTGGCGTACCCCTCTTCGATCTCGTCGGCTTCGCCCGCGACCTCGTCGCCGTCTTCGTCGCGCTCTCGGTCGGCGCTCTCGTCGCCGTCTTCGCCCGCGACGTCCGCGCCATTTCCGTCATCGTCGTCGCTGCACGCGCCGACCAGAAGAAGAAAGACTAGAAGTGTCGGTTTTAGGGCCGTTACAACATGTTTCATAGCGCTCGTTTTTTCGCCGATCCGCACCCCGATGTAAAGCGGTCCCGCGGGTGGATGGGTCCACCACCGCAGGACACTGCGCCGCTTATAAGCCGATCGCGAACCTGTCGAGACTGGCTCCGATGCTGGGTTTCTACGCGTTCGCGAGCTTCGCGGGGGAGCCGAGCTGCCCCTCAGGCTCCACCAGTCTGTGGGCGTTGGCCGCTAGTCGCCGTCGCCGGTGTGGAGCTCGAGGTTTTCGATGGCGGCGGCGAATGACGGCGGCGGCTGAAGTGGCATGGCCCCATGTTCGTGAGTCCAATAAGGCCAACCTGCCGACTCTAGCAAGGTGATGCGGAAAAAGACGCGTTCGCCCGCCGCGCTATCGACGTCGATCTCCACCGGTAGGGGCTCGGTTTGGCTGAAGTAGCGCGCGCAGCCGTCGTCGAACTCACACGTGATCATGTCCTCGTGATCGATCGGGCCAGGGCTAAACGCGCTGACTTCCTCGCCGTCTGGATAGACCACGTCGATCTCCAACGTGGCCCCGGGGAAGGAGCCTCCCTCGCTAAAGCCCGTCGCGGTTAGCGCTATCGACGCGGCGTCGTCGGGGAGCTCGAGGGAGGCAACGAGCTGAGACCGATCTTGCATCACGACGAACTCCGCGTCGTCTTCGGGGGTCGCGGTCTCGAACTCGTCGCGCATTTCGATCGTCCCGCCTGCGTGCCAGCCCTCGAAATCGCCTGAAAAATCCATATTCTCATGCGCCGAGCCCAAGTCGGGCGAAGCGTCCAAGGCCGCTTGTTCGCTCGCGACGCCGAGGCCCGAGAGGTCCCGGATGTCGGTCGTGTCGATGGTGAGCTCGGCGCCTTCGGGGATCGGGTCGGCCGGGCGCAGCGTAGCGCGCGTAGCGAGGGGGACCGATGCGCCGTCCGGCACGACGGGCATGTCGACGTCTGCGGACGCGCTGATGTCCGCCGCGGCTGACTCGCCGTCTATCACCAGGCCGAGGTGATCGCGCACGTCGTCGGCCCGGACCGGCTTGGTAAAGTGCACCGAGACGCCGTCGTAGGGAAACGCCCGCCGCGCGTTGAACCCCGTCGATCGCAAAATGACCTCGGCGCCGGCGACGTCCGGCTCGGCCGTGATAACGCCGTCCGTGATTTCTTCGAAGTGCATGACATCGAGGGTCTCAACGGCACCGGTTAGGCTTCCCGTCCCGCTGTCGAAGACGCCATCTCCGGCCGAGTCGTCCAGGGCGATTTCGAACTCATCGATGACGACGTGGGCGCCGTGGTCGGGCACGCTGAACGATTCGCCCTCCTCGAAGGTGACGAGCCCTCCCTCGTAGCGGGCATCGATCTCGTGGACCCGGGCTCCACGATCGCCGCGGAGTGCGATGATCCCAGACATGTGATCACCGTCCGTCTCGGGGCTCGGCTCGCCGCTACCCTGCGCATCCGGCTGGAGGTCGGCCAAACGCTCACCGAAGTCTTCGGCGCCGGCTTGGTTCAACACGACTGGCTCGAGGACCAGCACCCCGCGGATCTCGTCGTTCTCTTGCCCCAAAAACCAGTTTTCGTTTTCTTGGGTGCCCGGGCCGGGCCGAATTTCGAAGCTCGCGTGGATCGGCCGGACTTCCGTATCGCCGAGCTCACACGCGCTGCCCACCGCCACGGCGGCCCCCACCGCACCTAAAGAGGCGAGTTTCGCGATCTCGAAATGTGCTCGCATACCGCGTCATGCAGCAAGCGCCGTGCTCACCATCGCCGCCGCGCAAACGCCCGATATCGCGAACGACCGGGCCTAACGGATCGTGCCGCTCGTGGGAATCGCGACATGCCCGTCATAGTCGAGGCCAGCCAGTCACAGAGCGTCGAGCAGCGCGAGCGGAACGGCGATCTCGCGACGAAGGCTCGCCTCGCGGAGCGCTCTTGCGCCCTGGGCCGCGTCTTTGGCCATCTCGACCTCGCCCGCGGCCTCGGCCACGGCGGCGAGGTTCGCGAGGTGTCTCACTGCCTCACCCACGCGGCGGCTACGCCCGCTATAAGCCGTGCCCCGACAATATCGCACGCACGCGGCGAGGACGTCCTCAGGCAGCCAGGGCGAGATCGGGGCGAGCGAGTCGATGAGCTGACTGAAGTGAAGCTGCACATCCGGCAGCGCAGCAGCGAGCGCGCGCCCGTCTCCGG
>SLNH01000034.1 GCA_007133195.1 Nannocystineae bacterium
CTCGCAGGCTGAGCCAGCGCCCCCGAGCTCTCCCACGCATATCTGAACCGATCGCGGCAAAAGTCGCGCTCGGCCCGGCGCCGAAGCGTGTTGCGCTTGGCCCGAACGGCAGCCCGCGGCCGCCCGGGATGTATACTCCGAGCATGGTTGTTCCGGTAACGCGCGCGCAGTCGTCGGGGGAGCCGCGGCAGCTCGAGAGCAGCCCAGACGGTGCGTGGCTCGCCTGCGCCGGCGCCGAGACGCTCACCCTGCTATCGGCCGACTCGGCGCGGGCGGCGGCGACGCGGCGGGTGGCGCCCGGCGCGCTCGGGATGGGGTTCGTAGGCGGACAGCTAGTGGTCACCACGTGTACGCAGGGGCGCACGGTGGTCGAGTTCTTGACGGTGCCGGAGCTCGAGCCGGGCCGGCGCATCGAGGTCGATCGCGCGCTGCGCATCACCACCACGGCGGGACGGTTCGCGGTGCTGGCCGGGCCAGAGGGCGAATCGCCCACGATCCTCGAGACCGGCGACGATGAGCCAATTTTCGAGCTTTTGGCGATGCGCGCGCCGCTCGGCGCCACGGTCGGCTTCGACCGCAGCACCGCGCTTTTCCTGGCAGGCGGCCGGGTCGAGGCATGGGACCTAAAGAGGCGTAGGCCGAAATACCGGCTCAAGCTGCCGATCTCGCCGTCGCCGCGCGATCTCGGCGTCGCTGGCGGCTACCTGTGGGTGGTGTCCGGGGACGAGGCCAGGCGCTTCGAGGGCTTCCGGCTGAGCGACGGGCGCCCGGTTTGCCGCTGGGACGCCGACGCCCCGATCGAACGCGCGACGTCGCACCCGTCGGCGCCGGTTGTCGCGCTCGCCGCCGGTGGCGAAAAGCACGCGCTGCTCAGCTGCAACCTGGCGGAAGACAAGCCGGCGCCGACCGCGCTGGACGCCCCCAGCGGCGAGGCCATGGCCGTCGTCGGAGCGAGACCGGTGCGGCTCGCGATCGCCCATTCCGACGGGACCGTAACGCTGCGGGGCGTAGACGGCGCGGACCCCGTCGCGGTCTCGGTCGATGACACCGCGCCCGCGCGCACCGGAGCACGCGATGATCCGGCTACAGACGACGGCGCCTCGCCCCGTACCGAAGTACGCAAAGGCTCCGGGGTCGGCCGAGACACCCCGACCGCGCCTACCCGAGTACGCAAAGGCTCCGAGGCGAGCCGAGATGCACCGCTCCCAGAACGCGCCCCCCCGCCGGCGGAGCTCGAGGCAGCCGCTAAGCGCGCCGTCGCGCCGGCCGATCGCGACGCAGCCGCGGACGGCGACGCCACAGGCGACGAGGTGCCCGACAGATTCTCTGCGCCCCGCGTCGGACGCCCCGCACCGGGCGCGAACGAGCCGAGCCCCACCCGGCAGCCATCTGTGGGCGAGCGCATGAACCAGTGGCGCGCCAAGATGCGCGCGGGCGGTCTCGCGCCGCCGGCGAGCGCGCCACAGCCCGCCGAGGCACCCGGACAGGAGGCGTGGCGCTATCCACTGGTCGCGTGGGGCGCCGCCGCGCTGGCGAGTCCGGAAAACGTCGAGCTTCCGCCCTGGCAGGACGACTCACCGCTGGCCCTGGTCACGCGACGGCTCGGCTTACTGCCTGCGGCACACAAGGCACTCGCGCTCCTTTACGCAAGCCGGCTTCTCGGACACGACCGGCGCGGGGTCACAGCCGCGGATCTGGCCCGGGTGGTCGGCGACGACGCCGGCTGGCGGGAAGCGCTCGGACGCGGCGAGCTGGCCGCCGCGGGCGCCGCCCGGCCCCGCCGCGGCCGGGTGGTGCTAAACGTGGCTGTCTCCCGCTACCTCGATGGCCACCCGCCGCGCCACCTCGAGCTGTTGAACGGACCGCCGGCAGGTGGAGGCGCGCCTCCTCGGCCGTCGCGGCTCGCGCTTCGAACGGCCGATGACTCGGCCGCCGAGGATCCGGCCGACGCTGCCCGCCGCGTCGCGACGTCGAGCGCCGACCTCGCGCTCCTCGATCTGCGCTCCCGCCCCGAGCGTTTCGCCCGCCGGCTGCGCGCCGGCATGCTCGAGGCGGCGCTGTGCGGCCTCGTTCCCGTGCTCATCCCCCCGCCTGGGGCCGAGGCGGCGTGGCGCGAGCTAAGCCCGTGCCTGATCGCCGCGGATGAGCGAAACGCCGCCCTCGCCGCGCTCCCCGTTTGGGACCTCCGGCAGTCCGCTGGTCACACGTAGGGGCGGCGCGCACCCACGCTCATCGACTCGGCCGCCGGCAGCGCGCGCGTTTCGCCCAATATTCTTAGCGCTCTCGCGCCCGTCCTCCCGCGGGATCGGGCCGGCGGCCCCGGGTCGCCCACAGATCCGGTATCGTGGAACAACGCTTCAGGATATTCTCATCCACAGCGGCCCCGCCGCCGAGCCGAGCTATGCAGAGTCCACCGCAGGCAAAGCGCCAGTCTCACGTCGAGGTTCTCAAGAATCCGACCCGGGGCGTGGCCCTCGTCCGCATCTTCGGAACCATCGACGAGACGTTCGACGGGGAGGAACTCGCCGGGCTACAGCGCACGGTGGTGTTCGACATGGACGCGGTCACGCGCGTGACCTCGTACGGTGTGCGCGAGTGGATCAATGCGCTCAAGGCGCTGGACGCCGACTACTACTGCTTCATCCGATGTCGGCCCTCCCTGATCGTCAACTTCAACCTGGTGAGCAACTTCGCGGTCGCCGGGCAGCTCGTAAGCCTCTACGCGCCGTTTTTCTGCGAGACCTGCGACGACACGTTCGAGGTCCTGATCGATCTTCGCCACCAGTACGGGAAAATCACCTCGTCGCAGCCACCGCGGGCACGCTGCCCTACATGCCGAGAGGCCTCGGAGCTCGACGACTTCCCCGACGTTTACTTCCGCTACTGCTCGTCGCGGCCGCCGCCGCGGCCGCCCCCGCAGGCCGCGTTGGCCATCGACGGCAAGGCGTCTCCCAGAGCCGCCAAGTTCGAAATCTCCAAGGAGGTCGTCGGCGACGTCACCGCGCTGTGGATGAACGGCGAGGTCGACGACCGCGTGCGCTTTAGCCGAATCGCCGACGGCCTCGAGGGCATCGCCCTCATGTTGCTCACCGATCTCGAGTTCCGCGGCTCGCGCGGACGCGATCGATTCGTCGAGTTTTGCCGCTCGGTGGAGGTCCCGCTGTACGCCGCGCGCGTATCCTCGGCGCTCTTGGGCGCGCTCCTCGGCGAAGACGGCGCGCGCGCGGAGAACCTCCCGTTTGCGATCCTCTCGGTGAGGGTGTCGGCCCATTGTGCGCCCTGCAAGTGGAGCGCAGACCACGACCTGGAGGTGCGCGGCAAAGAGCCCCCGAACTTCGGGCCGGCGTGCCCGGGCTGCCGCGCTCCCACCACGCTCGAGATCGATCCGCAGGCGCGCTCGCTGATTTCCGAGCTCCCCGCCGCCGAGGCTCCCGCTGCGATCGCCGAATACCTCGAGCTGAGGCCGCACGACGGGCTTTTGAGCCCGGATCCGGAGCCCGGCCTCACCCCGACCGACCGTGGCCCAATCGCGTTCGGGAAATACCGCCTTATCCGGCGGCTCGGTTACGGGGGCATGGCCGAAGTGTTCTTGGCCCGCCAAGTCGGCCCCAACGACTTCGAGCGGAGCGTGGCGCTCAAGCGCCTCCTGCCCGAGCACGCAAGCGATGAGCGCTTCGTCCGCATGTTCACGCAAGAGGCGAAGATCGTCACCCGCCTGAGCCACCCGAACGTCGTCCAAGTCTTCGACTTCGGCAAGATCGCCGGCCAGTACTACTTGGCGATGGAGTACGTGCCCAGCATCGACCTGGGCAAGTGCTTGCGCCACCTCAGGGCTCTGGACGACCACATGCCGGTGGAGATCGCGCTGTTCATCCTCGCAGAGGTGTGCGCGGGGCTGGGCGCGGCGCACCACCTGCGCGACGAGTCAGGCAAACCGACGCCCGTCTTGCACCGCGACGTGTCACCGCAGAACATCCTTTTGTCGAGTGAAGGCGCGGTGAAGGTCGTGGACTTCGGGATCGCCAAGGCCGACGACTCGCCGAGCCACACGGAGCACGGCGCGATCAAAGGCAAGATCAACTATCTGGCGCCGGAGCGCATGGGCGCCACTGACGCGGTAGACGTCCGATCCGACCTGTTCGCCGCCGGGGTGATCCTCTACGAGTGCCTCACACGTGAGACCCTGTTTCAGCGCGACAACCAGCTCGCCACCATGCATGCGATCCTCAATAACGACGTCCCGCCGATCAGCGAGCGCCGACCGGACTGCGCACCGCTCGATGGCGTGCTCACCCGAGCGCTGTCCCACGATCCCGACCAGCGCTATCAGAGCGCCGCCGAGCTCCGAGCAGACCTCGAGCGGCACCTCGAGCAGTTTGGCCGACCCGTGACCTCCAGCCGCTTCGCCGACTGGCTCCGGCCGCTCCTCGACGTGGCCGACACCGGCGTTCGCCCCGACGGGGAGGCGCAAACCACCCTGGCCAACACCGACGTGAAGACGGCGGCCATGCGGCGGCTCGTCGGCGAGACGATCGATCCGGCGGACGGGTCCTCGCCCACCGGAGCCGGGTGACCCGCCGCCCCCCGAAATCGCGCCATGACGTCATCCCAGCTCATCGCCGATTCTCAGCGCGCCGCTACGAGGGTCGCCTTCATCTCGCCGCGCGCGGCCGTTCGTCAAAGCGGCGCCACCATCTTGCGCGACGCCGGATACGAGGTCTTGGAGGTCGCGGACCTAGACGCCGCTCGGTCCTGGATCGAGGACGGTCACGCCAACCTATTGCTGGTCCTCGACGTGGGATCGGACGACGAGGACGCGTTTTCCGACGCGCTGTCGCTCGCCCGTGAGGTCGCCGGCTGTCAGCCGCGCTCGCGACTCATCCTGGTGAGCCAGGCGGAGGGCACGCGCGCGTTCGAGCTCGTCCTTCAACGCTACCCCACCAAAAACTTTCTCGGCTTCAAAGAGGGCGACTCCGTCGAGGAGCGCGATCTCACGCTCACCGTGGCCAAGATCCTAACGGGCGAGATTTTCGGCCTCGAGCCCTACTTGGGCGACGGCGCGGAAATCGAGGCCCGCCGCCTGCGCCGGTCGGATGACAAGCCGAATCTGGTGGAGCTGGTCGAGGAGTTCGCTCAGCAGGCGGGGTGCGGGCCGCAGATCGTGCAGAACCTCGGCCTGGCGAGCGACGAGCTGATCACGAACGCGCTATACAACGCCCCGGTCGACGCCGACGGCGCGCGCCGCTTCGCCAAGCTCGATCGCAGCGTGCCCGTCGTCCTGGGCGACGACGAGGACGTGGAGATCAAGCTCGGCTTCGACGGTAAACGCCTCGGCATCGCGGTGAGCGATCCGTTCGGGAGCCTCCGCACCGAAGATGTCGTCGCGCAGATCGCGCGCTGTTACGAGCGGCGGGACGAGGACGACCAGGTTAACCTCGGTCCCGGCGGCGCCGGCCTCGGGCTGTACTACTTTTTCAACGTGGTCCAGCACCTGGTGATCAACGTCGACCCGGGCAAGCGCACGGAGTTCATCGGCCTGCTCGAGGCGACGCGGTCATTCCGGCGGTTTAGCAAGCGCCGAAAATCTTTCAACCTCTTCGATCGCCAGGGCCCGGAGTAGGGAGGTCATGCGCGTTTTTCGCGGCGACGCGGCCGAGGGGCCCAAGGTCGTCTACATCGCAGGGAACCTCGACGAGAAGGCGTCGTTCGCCCAGCTGCGCAGCGAGATCGCGGGCGACGCCGAGGTCGTGCTCGACCTGGGCAATCTCGAGCGCATGAACTCGGCCGGGGTGAGGAATTGGATTTCCTTCGCGCGGGACATCCCCAATGACATGCGCGTCGTCTTGGTGCGCTGCCCGGTGTTCTTCGTGCGCCAGATCTCGATGGTCTCGCGGTTTTTGGGCGGCACCGAGGTCGGGTCGCTGTATCTGCCGTTTTACTGCGAGGCGTGCGACGACACCGACGAAGCCCTGTACGACGCCGCCGGGCTGTCCGTGCCGCTCGACCTACGCGAGGTCACCTGCGCGTGCGGCGAGCCCATGGCGTTCGACGAGATCGAGGAAAACTACCTGCGCTTCCTCAAGCGTCAGTCGGCTTCGGAATGAACCAGCGGCGGATCTTGCGGCCCGCCACCTCCAAGTGCGACTCGATGGGGACCGACCGGCGCATGGTGAGGGCCAAGAGCGAGCGCGACAGCGCCTGCGCGTGGATGTCGCGGAGCACGTCTTCGTCCGCGCCGCCCTCGATCGCGGCCTCCATGGACACCCGCTGAAGCCCCTGCATGCCGACTCGAATGCCGAACAGGCCGCTCAGGTCGTAGTTACCCTTGAGGCCCACGTCGTAGCGCGAAAGCGGCACCCCGCGCGCGGACGCGAACCGCGCTACCGTGATCGTCTGACACGCCCCGAGCGATGACAAGAGAATCTCCTCGGAAGTCGGACCGGCGCCTACACCGCCCATGAACGGCGGCCAGTCAGCCAGGACGGAGAAGTGGCGCGGCTTGACCTCGACGGTGAGCTGCTTGCGCAGGTGCACCGGAGCCTTTACCTCGTCGGGCGGAATCCTGGCCTCATCGTCACCGGAAACGTCCGGCGCCGCGATCCCCTCTCCCGACGTCGTGGACACCTCGCGCACCGAAGACTCCACCTCGACCTGCCGGCGCAGCGACGCGAGCCCGACGCAGCGCTCCTCGACGCGCCGCTGAAAGTCCCTGACCTTGTCCTCGTCCGCCTCGGCGTCGATCCGCGTGAGGGTCTCAACACGACTTATGCCACCGTTCCGATCTACCTCGCCCCGAAGCTCCACGTCGTAGCTTCGCAGACCGATGTCGAGCAAGGCCGCGTAGAGCGAAGCCGTGATCGACTGGCACGAGCCGGCCTGGGAGAGCGCCAACTCTTCGGGGGTGGGACCGGCGTCGGCCCCGCCGTGCGCCTCCGGCTCGTCGACCACCAGCGAGTATTGCCGCGCAGTGGCCTTGACCGATCCATCCCGATGGAGCGAGGTAGCGGCCTCGGAGACAGCCTCCATCTTCTCTCGTTTCTCCACCTCCTCGATGTGGCGGAGAAACGTCTCCTTGAGCCGGAGCGTGACGTCGTCGGGATTCAGCATCCTTCACCCTTCCTGGCGCGGGGCGCTCGGCGCGGTGTGTCTTTGGCAGCCCCGCCGCTCGCTCGGAATCGCGCCGCCACGAGGGCCGTCTTTCCCGAGCACGCACGGCTTGGCAGAGTCTGATAAAAAAATTTAGCCGACCGCGATAACGCCCGTCAACCCGCGTCTTCCTGCGCTCGCGCGTCGTTCGGCTCGGGCGCTTCGTCCGTTTCGCCCGGCATGGTCCGGCGCAAGAGCACGAGCGTCCGGTCGTCCCCCGGCTCGGCCCCCGCGCCGTACCGTTCGACGTCGGCAAAGATCGCGTCCTGAAGCTCAGTGAGGGGCAGCGTCCCGCGGCGCATGAGGAGCCGCCGGAGCCGCGCGAACCCGTACTCGCGCCGCCGGCGCGGCTCGGTGGTTTCGATGATTCCGTCGGAGCAGAGCACCACGGTGTCACCGGGATCGAGCGCGATCTCGGTCGTGCCGACTTCGACCTCCCGCTCCGCGCCCACCAGCGTCCCGGTCATCGCGAGGTGCTCCACCTGTTTGGTCGCGGCCCGGCATATGAGCGGCGGAGGGCCGCCGGCAGACGACACGTGAAGGCGCCCGGTGTCCAAATCCACGACGAGCGTCATGAACGTCGACCAAAGCTCGTGGCCGAAGCTCCAGAACAAGTCGTTCAAGAGGTTCAAAAAGTGCTGCGGCGACCACGGCAGCGTGAGCAGTCGCTCGACCCGCGCGAGCGAATCCGGCGGCAACACCTCGCGAAGCTTTTCGACCACCGCGTCGTGGCGACCGGGCTCGAGCAGATCCACGAGCAGGTGATCGATGACCTCGAACAGGGAGGAGATCATCCCGGTGAGCATCGACGCGGGCACGCCTTTGCCCATCACGTCGGCGACGTTGATGACGACGGTGCGCTGGCTCTCGAGGTGCCAAACGCCGTACCAGTCGCCGCTCACGTGCCGGGCCGGGCGCACCACGCCCTCGACGTCGAGCCCGTCGAACCGCTTCGAGCCGGCCGGCAAAAAGTTCTTTTGAATGACCGCGCTGGCCTCGATTTCGGCCTGTAGGCGGCCGAGGGAGCGATCCGCGTCGCGTCGCTCGAGCACTGACTTGAGCTTGGCCAACAAAAGGGGCTTTTCGACCGGCTTGGTGATGTAGTCGACGGCTCCGAGGCCGAGGCCATAAAGGCGGTCTTCGTCGAGGTCGCGCGCGGTGACGAAGATGATGGGCAGGTCGTCGTGGGTGCGGCGCAGCTGCTCCACGAACTCGAAGCCGTCCATCTCCGGCATCATCACATCGGACAGCACCACATCAGGCGGCTTCGTCCTCACCTTCTTGAGCGCCTCGGCGCCGCTGTCGGCGAGCTGGACGCGGTACTGGGCGGCGGACAGCTGTGCGTCGAGCACCTCGAGGTTGATGGGGTTATCGTCTACGCAGAGGATCTCAGCGCCGCCGCCGTCGAACGACACGGTGCGATCGTCTCTGCGGATGACCGGAAACACCGGTTCGGAGGCGGGGGTTTGGGTCGCGAGCGCGCGCGGGCGGTGGCGGGTGATCGCCACATCGATCCGCACCGCGAGCTCGGCGGGCTCGATCGGGTCGAACAGGTAGTCCGCGACGTTCGCGGGGAGGGTCACGAGCGCATCCCGCGGGCAGCCTGACGGCAACACCGCGAGCGCAGGGATCTCCCGACCGATGGCGTCGTCGCCGAGCGCCGCGAG
>SLNH01000106.1 GCA_007133195.1 Nannocystineae bacterium
AGGGTGAAAGGCGAAAGGTTCCGTATAAGCGACATGAATAGTGCCTCCGAGGTCGGTGTGGATCGGGTTCTTACAGAAGGGGCGGGGACTGCGGCTCAGTGCGGCGAGAACCGATTTGCGAGTTCGCTCGTCGTCGAGCGACGCCGGGACCACGGTGACCCGTGGGGCGTCAAAAGATCGTCAAAAGATCCAAGGCGGTCTGACGCTGCGCGCAAGTCCCCGGGAAACCAGCTTTCCGACGTCGAGCCAGTGCAGCGCCGCTCGCTCGCCTTCGCGCAGCCGACCCGGCGTTACGCCAGGGCCACGAGGGAGACAGCCAAAGGCAGCCAAGTCGGGCAGCCAGGTCGGCATTCGGTTCTGATCCCTGAGAAAATCGCAGCCAAGTCCGCAGCCAAGTGCAGCCAAGTCGGCCTTAGTTCTTCAGTTCTTTCTGATGCAGTCTCGCCACCTTACGCGGTCGCCAGGTGGCCTCCGAGGCCGGCAGCAGCCAAGTCGGCCTTAAGTTCTTCAGTTGTTTCTGATGCAGTCTCGCCACCTTACGCGGTCGCCAGGTGGCCTCCGAGCAGCCAAGTCGGCCTTAAGTTCTTCAGTTCTTTCTGAGGCAGCAGCCAAGTCGGCCTTAAGTTCTTCAGTTGTTTCTGATGCAGTCTCGCCACCTTACGCGGTCGCCAGGTGGCCTCCGAGGCCGGTGCGCGGCGACTGCCAGGTAACAGTCGAATATGGCTAGTTTAATAGCTAAAGAACTGATCCGTGAGAATTAAGCCGCTGTCGGCAACGCTGTGGTTCGCGGGGATCGCGGAACTGGCCCCGGGGAAAGCTTGGCCTGCCTCGCAGCGCTCAGCGCCGTCAGGACGGCGCTCACGAGCGCACACAGCGCTCTGAAAGGCGCGGAGGCCCGCTGCCACCGCTTGATGTTGCAGGCGATCGCCTTGAAGGCGACTTGGAGGCGGACGCGCGGGAGCCGGGGCAGCCAAGTCGGGCTTCAGTTGTTCAGTTTTTTCTGATGCAGTCTCGCCACCTTACGCGGCCGACAGGTGGCCTCCGAGGCCGGTGCGAGTCGGCAGCCAAGTCGGGCTTCAGTTGTTCAGTTCTTTCTGATGCAGTCTCGCCACCTTACGCGGCCGACAGGTGGCCTCGGAGGCAGGTGCGCGGCGACTGCCCGGTAACAGTCGAATATGGCTAATCTAATAGCCAAAGAACTTAAGTCCGATCGCGAGGGCGCCTGACCCTCGGCATCGAGCGCAGCGGAAGCTGACGCCGACCGGCTCGAAGGTCCAGGTCCGCGTCGATGGGCCGGGCGGCGTAGCGGTCGAGGAGGCCTTGAAGGGCGTCTTGGAGATCCGCCCGTTCGTCAACAACTATCGCCCGGGGCGACCGCTACCACTCCATCCACATCGCGCCCGCGTCCGATGGACGCAGCATCCATTGCATCATGGCTTGATGATTCATCAGCTCGAGCTCGCCCATCACGTCGAGCGCCGCGCTGTCACGACCGTGCCGCTGAAGGTCGGTTATCGCCTCGCGCGAAGAATCGCGCTCCTGGAAAAGGTGCGCAAACTCTGCCACCTCATACCCCGACAACATCATCATGCCGGCGACCACGATCTGGGTATCCTCGACGAGCGCCGGAAACTCGGCCTCGACGAGGCGCATGACCGTCGCTTCGTCGCGACGTTCGAAGGGCCCGAGGATGTCTTCGAGCAGCTCGGCCCACGCCGTCGCGACATGTGCCCCCTCGTCGAAGATCGCCGCCATCGCCGCGATCACGTACGCCTCGGCCTCCGGCGCGTAGAGGTCGACGAGCTCCAAGCTTAAGTCGCTGGCGTGGGCAAAGTGATACGATGCATCCTCCGCGGCCGGTATCACCTCATCGCGCAAGATCCGCACCGCGCGCCGGTGGCGGCGAGTATCGACCCAGTCATCGAAGAGGTCGACAAACTCCTCGAGCGCGGCGCCGGCTCGCCGTGCGCTCGCCGCGATGTCGGCCAAGAGCGGCTCGGGATCGCCGATCACGTCGTCGCCATGCACCGGCTCGGCGAAGTACTCCTCGAATTCGGGACAGACCTGAAGTTCCGGACAATGCGTCAAGCCGCAGTCCTTGGAGGCCCGCTTCTCGACCTCGCATGGGGGACAGTTTTCATCGGCGCAACCGTGAGCATCGGTGCATTCGAGTAACGCCATCCCTTGGCTCATGCACGGCCCCGAGAAGCACGAGGCCACGGCCGAATCGCAATCCCGCTCGGCATGCGCACTGCCCGCGCTCTGCTCTGGCGGCGTGTGCACGACACATCCCGAGGCTAACAAACTCACGACGATAGCCAGGGTTCCGACATACTGCATGACCACTTCCCCACCTGAGGTTGCAACGGACGAGGGGCGAGTCCCCTCGCCGGTGAGGAGCCATCATACAAGATTTCGCGCGGCCTTGGCTCACTCGCAGTCACTCTCCTAGAGCGCTGTCAAGAGCTTGTCGACGCGGGCAGCCAAACGGGCAGCCAAGTCGGCCTTCAGTTCTTCAGTTCTTACTGATGCAGTCTCGCAACCTTAGGCGGCCGACAGGTGGCCTCCGAGGCCGTGCGCGGCGACTGCCAGGTAACAGTCGAATATAGCTAATCTAATAGCTAAAGAACTTAAGTCCGATCGCGAGGCCCGTAAGTCCGATCGCGAGGCAAAGAACTTAAGTCCGATCGCGAGGCAATCGCGAGGCATTCGCGAGGCATCGCGAGGCATCGCGCCGCGGTCGGCTTCGCCAGCGCGACCCCACATTCGAAAAGCCGCGCGTTTTCGTCAAGCCCGACCGCCGCAACCCGGCGGGAGCAAGCCCCCGGTGTTTTGGGCCTGCGGCGGCGAAGAGGGCTCGGGCGCTCAGGACGCATCAGATGGGAGTGGCGTTGATATCGACCGTCGCCGCCGGCCGTGGGCGGGCGGCGCGCGCGCCGCCACGAGGTCCGCGTGCCCAGGACCGAGCTGCCTCGCGAATACGCGCCCGTGCCGAATATTCTGGAGCTGCGGGCGAGCGAGTATTTGAAGCCGAGAGCCCCGAGCACCTCGGCGGTCGCCCGCGAGCTCAGCGAACGCGAGGCGGGGGCGATCCGTCGGCTCGCGGTCTGGAGCACTGCATGGGCGGCGGGCGCGGGCGTGATCTCCGGCGCGATTATCGGGGGCCTCGAGATCTTTGTGCGGCAGGAGCTCATCGGCGCCGAGGCGCAGGGCGAGTGGCTCGCTCACCTGCCGGAGTGGGCCGGGTTTTTCGCCGTCGCCGCGATCGTGAGCGTCGTCGAAATCGCCTTTCTCTATTGGAACGCGCTCCATACCGTCGGCCAGATGAGTCGTCACGCCCACGTGGGGCTTTCGGGCGGCGGATACCGCGAGCTCGTGGCGCGGGGGCTCGCGCGCGCCGCGCTCGAGTTTCCGAACCCGGACACCCACGTGTTCGGGATCGACCCCTACGCTTACGTCTCGAAGTGGCGCCTCACTGCAAAGAACCTGCTTTATAAGACGAAGGTCGGCGTAAGCAGTTTCCTTTTGCGCGTGACCTTGCGCCGCGTGATCGGACGAATGACGGTGCGCGGGCTCATCCCCTTGCTGGCGGCCCCGCTTTACGCCGCCTGGAATGCGATCATTACCTGGCGCCTGCTCCGGGCCGTCAGGCTTCGCATCTTCGCCCCTGCGGTGATCGAAGAGCGCGTTCGGCACATGCAAGCCGCTCGCGAGCACCTCACTCGCGAGACCGTGCGGGTGACGCTTGGAGGCGTGGGAGAGCTCCTAAAGCGCGCCAGGGACGCCCATCCGAGCTACGTTTTCCTCCTCGGTCGCCTGATCGACGTTTTGGAGCCGGGCGACGAGGTGCTCGACGTCGATTGGGCGGCCAGCAAGACGCACCTTCGCAACCTGGCGGAAGCTGAGCGCGACCTCGTGCTCGACGTCCTCGTCGTGGCCGCCCTCCTTGCGGGGAAGGTTCGCCGCGCGCAGATCGAGCTCCTCGAGGAGGCCCACGACCACGCGGGCCTCACCTTGCGCACCGAGGCGCTGCGCCCGCTGCGGAGGAGACTTTTGCGCGGGCAGCGCATCGCCCGCGGAGACTTGCGCGCATCGCGAAAAACGCCGCAGATCAGGGCGAGAGGTCGACCTTCATGACGCCGTCTCGCTGGTTCGCGAAGAGGTCGTACGCATGTTCAATCGCGTCCACGGAATAGCGGTGGGTGACAAGGGGCTTCAGACTCTATGAGGTGAGCCGCGCGGCGCGCGTCACCGCTCGCGTGCGGGGGGGCCTGCTCCGCGCGCGCCGCCCTCGTCTAGGACGAAGGCGCCATCGGAATCGGCGGAAAAGTGGCTGCCGAGGGGGGCACTGATTCGGCGCAGCGTATCGAGAAGCCACGCCCCATCGCGCCTCGACGGCGCTCGTAGCCGCATGCCCCTCATTTGCACCGGCACGATGCGCAGGCGGCGGAGGGAGCCGTCGCAAAGCGATATTGTGGGGAAGTACATCGCCCCCAGGTCCCCCCGAAATTCCTCGTACCCGCTGATGCCTTCGTAGTCGGTGATGAGATCGCCCGCGCCGTAGAGGATGAGCTTTCGGCGGTAGACTTCGATGGCTCGCGGGTGGTGCGAAGAGTGGCCGTGGACAACGTCTACGCCCGCGTCGACCAGCGCGCGCGCAAAGCGCTTCATCTCCTCCGGGACGTCGTAGCCCCAATTGCTGCCCCAGTGAAGCGAGAGCACGGCGATGTCGCCGGGCTGCCGGCGGCGCGCGAAGCGCTCGCCGACCGCGCGCGCAGAAGCTTCGGAGAGGTCGGGGAGCAGGTCGACGCCCGGCGACGAGGAACCTGCCCGCCAAGAGGGAGGGATGCCGCTCGTGGTGCTGCCCATCGCTGCGACGAGGATGCGAGTCTTTGCGCCGAGTATGATTTCGGCCGCGCGCCTCGCTTCGCCGATATCCCGGCCGGCGCCCGCTGGCTCGATGCCGGCTTCCCTGAGCGCGGCGAGCGTGTCGACGAGGCCCTCCGCACCGAAGTCAAGTACGTGATTGTTCGCGAGCGAGCATACGTCGATTTGCGCCGCGCGCAGACAGCCGGTGTTCGCGGGGTGCATGCGGTAGTGAACCGCTTTGCCCGGCCAGAATGTGCCGCGGCCGGTGATGCTCGTCTCGAGGTTGACGATGCGCGCGTCCGGCGCGTGCGCCTCCAAGATATCGAGCCCCTCGCCCCAGACGTCACGGTCTGGCACCGGCGCCGGCACCGGGCCGCTCGCCGCCTCGGCGAGCTTCACATAGTCGCGCGCATCTCGGACGGCGGGCTCTCGCAGCTCCGGTTCGACCGGGCGGCTGAGGATCTGGTCGAGCCCCCGACCGGTCATCACGTCCCCGCCCAGGAAGATCGTGACATCCCCGCCTGATTCGCTGGTTTTCATCGCCTCCCCGCCGATCGGCGGAATGCATAGTTTCGGCCAGACATGCCGCCGAACAAGCGTCGAGCCGATCGCTCGGTACGGTCGGCTCATGCCCCTTTGTAGCGGCGGGGAGCGCAGCCAAGTCCGCCACCAAGTCGGCCTTCAGTGTAGCCGCCATTTCAAGCCCCGTGCATCGCCGCCTTTGCCTCGGATAGGGGCAGCGCGAACACGGGCACCTCGAAGGAACCCAGGGTGCTGAGGATGAGATACTCGAGCACCTGGAAATCGGCGACCCGACAGCGGCAGTCGGCGAGCGCCGAGGGGATCTCCTTGGCGAGGTACTCTGCCTGTCCGCCACCCGGCCCCCCGCCGCTCTCCGCGAAAACGTCGCTTACCTCGCTACACCGGCCGATCGCCTCCTCGATCTGTTCGCCGATAAACCCGGCCCTGTCTGTCGCGGCCTGGTCTTCGAGGTCGCGGGGATCGAATGAAACCGAACCGAGCGCGCCGAAAAGCCGAGGCGCTTTCTGACAGCTACGAGGGAGCTCCCTCGCGTCGCCGTCGGCGCCGCAAGCGCTGCCTCACCTTCGGGCACCGCTTGCTTTCGTGAAGCCCGGGCTCGACCGCGGCGAATCTAGGCGTTTCAGGGCGTAATCGCGACCTTCATGACGCCGTCTCGCTGGTTTGCGAACAGGTCGTAGGCTTCTTCGATGTCGCTCAGGGAATAGCGGTGGGTGACGAGGGGCTTTAGATCCAGCCGTGCGCCGGCGATGGTGCTCATGAGCCGGCGCATTCGCTCCTTACCTCCAGGACAGAGCGAAGTCACGATGCGGTGATCACCGAGGCCCGCGGTAAACGCGTCGAGCGGGATCTTCAGGTCTGTCGAGTAGACCCCGAGGCTCGACAGCGTTCCGCCGGGCCTTAGGCTCCTCAGGCAGGCCTCGAATGTCTGCTGTAGGCCGAGGGCCTCGATGCTCACGTCCACGCCGCGTCCCCCCGTGAGCTTCATGATCTCCTCGACCGGATCCTTGTCGCTAAAATCGATGACGTGATCGGCGCCGACCTTCCGCGCCATCTCGATCCGCTCACGGACCCGCTCCACCGCGATGATCATGGATGCGCCGCGGAGACGCGCGCCCGCCGTGGCGCAAAGCCCGATGGGCCCCTGGGCGAAGACGGCCACGGTGTCCCCGATCCGAACGTTGCCCGACTCGGCGCCGGCGAAGCCGGTCGACAGGATGTCGGGACACATCAGGACCTCTTCGTCCGTGAGGCCGTCGGGCACGGGGGCGAGATTCGCCATCGCGTCGGGAACGACCACATACTCGGCCTGACAGCCGTCGATGGTGTTGCCGAACCGCCAGCCGCCTAGGGGCTTTATGCCATGGGCGCGAGCCTGCCCGTCCTGGGCATGAAAACCATCGAGGGAAGCATAGGAGGTGCCCGACGGACAGATTGCCCCCGCGATCACGCGCTGGCCTTCGCGGTATCCGTGGACATTTTTCCCGAGTTTCTCGATCACCCCGACCGGCTCGTGCCCGAGGGTGAGGCGGCTTTCCACGGGATATTCGCCTTTCACGATGTGAATATCGGTTCCGCAGATCGTCGTCGTGGTCACCCGAATGAGGGCGTCGTTCGCTCCCACGTCGGGAACGGGCTTGTCCTCGAGGGCAATGCGATTGGGCTCGACGAACACGAGCGCTTTCATCTTCTTCGCCATGAAGCTGTTCCTCCTTCAGGTGAAAACGCGAAGACCACTCGCCTACGAGGTAAGCCGAAAGCGATCAAACCTCAGATTCTGGCGAAGCAGTCAGCGCTGCGAGGCGCGGCTCTCCTGGGTACGGCCAGCCAGCTCGGGGATCAGCCAAGGGCGTACGACGAGGTCCAGGACGATGGCGCCATCGGCGCCGCGCGACCACCCCGACGCTCGCGCGTCGTCCGCATATTCGATGCGACGGGGAGCCCGTGAAACTCGAGGCGCACAGGCTCCCCGTTCCCGCTCATGCGCGAGGGCGAGCGCCTCCCGATGGAGTGCCCCCGCTCGCGGGGCTCTAGCTGCCCGGTGCGGTGCCTCCGCTCGCGCCGCTCGCGCCCGGCAGGTTGGGAGCGAGCTGGATGAATAGCTCGCGGAGCTGGCGCTCGTCGAGCGAGGTGGGCGCGTCGGCCATGAGGTCGGTGCCGCGCTGGGTTTTGGGGAACGCGATCACGTCGCGGAGGGACTCTGCGCCCGACAGCAGCATGGCCAGGCGATCGAGGCCGAAGGCGATGCCGCCGTGCGGGGGCGGACCGTAGCGGAACGCCTCGAGCAAAAAGCCGAACTTCGCCTCGGCCTCTTCGTCGCCGATGCCGAGCGCCGAGAACACCCGCTCTTGCAGCGCGCGGTCGTGGATACGGATCGAGCCGCCGCCCGCCTCCACCCCGTTTATGACGAGGTCGTAGGCCCGGGCGCGCACGCTGTCGGGATTGCTCTCGAGCGCGCCTTCGTCCTGCTCGCGCGGCGCCGTGAACGGATGGTGGGCCGAGGCCAGGGTGCCGTCGTCCCCGCGCTCGAACAGCGGCGGGTCCGTGATCCACAGGCAGGCCCACTCGTCCTCGCGGATCATCCCGAGCTTGTCGCCGATGTGCAGGCGAATCGCGCCCATGCAGGTGTTGGCCGTCTTGGGCTTGTCCGCCACGAACAAAAGGACGTCTCCGGGCTGCGCGCCGGCCAGTGCGTTGACCGATTCGCGCGCCCGGTCGGCGAAGTTTTTGGCGAACGGGGCGCGCCACCCGCCGCCTTCCTCGATGCGCGCGAACGCCACGCCTTTGACGCCGTAAGGCTTGGCGAAGTCGGTGAGCCCGTCGAGCATGGAGCGGGTGAGCCGGTCTCCCTCGGGAACGCGCATGCACTTGACGATGCCGCCGCGCTCGATCGCGGTATCGAAGATCCGAAAGCCCGAGCCCTTACACGCTTCGGTCACATCGCAAAGCACGAGGTCGAGCCGGAGATCGGGCTTGTCTACGCCGTATTTCTCCATGGCCTCGGCGTAGCCCATGCGCCGGATCGGGCGCGGGATGTCCACGCCCAACACGTCGTTCCATACGCGCGCGATCATGCCCTCCACGAGCTCCTGCAGACCGGACTCCTCCACGAACGACATCTCGATGTCGATCTGCGTAAACTCCGGCTGGCGATCTTGACGCAGGTCTTCGTCGCGGAAGCAGCGCACGATCTGGTAGTAGCGCTCGAAGCCCGCGACCATCAAAAGCTGCTTGTAGATCTGCGGCGATTCGGCGAGCGCGTAAAACTGCCCCGGGGACAGGCGCGAGGGGACCACGAAGTTGCGTGCGCCGCCCGGGGTGTACTTCACCATGAACGGCGTCTCGATCTCGCTGAAGTCGCACTCGGCGAGGTATTGGCGCGCGCTGTGGGTCGCCGCGGACCGCACCTGGAGGTTCCGCTGGAGCGCCGGCCGGCGCAGATCGAGGTAGCGGTGCTTGAGCCGGACCGCTTCATTGGTGTCGATCCGGTCTTCGATTGGAAACGGCGGCGTCTCCGACGGAGAAAAGATCTCGAGCTCGTGGGCGACGACCTCGATATCGCCGGTGGCAATGCGTGGATTGATGTTGTCGCCGCGGGATAGGACCTTGCCCGCGACGCCGATGCAGAACTCCGAGCGCAGGCGGCCGGCGCGCTCGTGTGCGTCGGCGCTCGCTTGCGGGTCGAAGACGACCTGGGTCACGCCGGCGCGGTCGCGCAGATCCACGAACACGCAGCCGCCGTGATCGCGGCGGTTATCGATCCAGCCGGTTAGGACGACGGTCGCGCCCTCGTCGGACTTCCGGAGTGCCCCACAACTGTGGGTCTTGTTGTGCTTTGCGAGGAAAGAGGCCATGAGGCCGGGGAGCTTAGCTCTCGAGGCGCCGCCTGGGAAAGTGGCGCGGCGAGTGCTTCTGTGAGGCGCGTTCACTCGGCACGGCTTTGGCCTACGCGATCCAGCGCTGGCGACGCCGTTAGCGTCAAGATCGCCGCCCCGGTGAGGCGGGTTTGGGGACGCGGGCATCCGAGTCCACGCAGGCGTGCCTGACCGCGACCGCGGGGTGCGCTGGTGGGGCACGCCACCTTACCTCGCTTCAGCGGAATGCTGGCGCATGGACGAAATAGTCGATTGCCCTCTTGAAAACTACTATTCCGACCAGTACATCCAGACCCTTGATGACCGGTGGCCGTGAGCGGGCGCGAGCTTTCGACTACATCCTCGTCGGCGGCGGACTGCAGAGCGGTCTCATCGCGCTGGCCGTGCTCGCCGATCGGCCGAGCGCGCGCATCGCCGTCATCGAGCGAGCGTCACAGCTCGGCGGGAATCACACCTGGTGTTTTCACGAAGACGATGTCCCCGAGGCCATCGAGCCGGCGCTCCGGCCGCTCGTGGTGGCCAGCTGGGGTGGCTACGAGGTTCGATTCCCGGGCCATCACCGGAGCGTGGGCATCCCCTACGCGGCCGTGACCTCGGAGCGGTTTCGCGAGGTGATCGCCGATCGCATCGCACGGGCGCCGCGCTCCGCGGTGTTCTTGCAGTGCGCGGCGCGCGCGGTGTCTGCCGACCGGGTGACGCTCGATAGCGGCGAGACGCTCACCGGCAGGCTGGTTGTCGACGCGCGCGGCCCCGCCAGCGGGAGCGACCGAGCCGCGTCCGGTTTTCAGGTGTTCACCGGCCTCGAGCTCGCGCTGGCGACACCACACCACCTTTCGCGTCCGGTCCTCATGGACGCGCGCGTGCCTCAGGACGAGGGGTTCCGGTTTTTTTACGCGCTTCCGCTGTCGCCCGATCGCATCCTCCTCGAGGACACCTACTTCGCCGACGAGCCCGATCTCGATGGCGATCTCGTTCGCGGGCGCGTTTTGGCGCGTGCCGCGGAGCTCGGCTTCGAGGTCAAGGCCATCGCGCGCGAGGAGCGGGGTGTTTTACCCATGCCGTGGGCGAACCACCTTCCGCGACCGCCCGGGAGCGGCGAGCCACTGGCGGCGGGCTACCGAGGCGGTTGGTTTCATCCGGCGACGGGCTATTCGTTTCCGGTGGCCGCACGGCTCGCCGCGTTCGTGGCCGCGCGGTCGCCCGAGCGAGCGCGGCGCGAGATCGCGGCCTTGGCGCGCAAGCACGGCCGAGGGGCGCGTTTTGCCCAGGGCCTAAACCGCCTCGCGTTCGGGTTTTTCGCGCCCAGCCGGCGCTATCACGTATTCGAGCGCTTCTACCGCTTGCCCGAAGCGACGATTCGGCGGTTTTATTCCCTGGAGCTTACGGCTCGAGACAAGGTCCGCATTCTCGGCGGTCGCCCGCCGCGGGGCTTTTCGGTCCGGAGGCCGCTCGCTCGCACGAAGGCCGAGAGGGGCGCATGAACAGACGGGCCAGCGATGGGTTTTTCGACCAGGAGGCGCCGTCTTCCGGGCCGCGCGAGCTCGCAGAGATGTTCGAGCGCTTGCTCGGCGACTCGCTCGAGCTCGACGGCCGCGTCGCCGGAGCGCATTGGCGGCGCGCTCTCATCGACCCGGCGCTCGAGTTCATGGCGCGGCCAGGAAAACAGCTGCGCGCCCGCGTCCTGGAGTGCGGCTTCGCCCTCGCCGGCGGAGACGGCGCGCCGCCCGAGCGGCTGTCGCTCGCGATCGAGCTTCTGCACGCGGGCTCGCTCATCGTCGATGACATCGAAGACGGATCGCCCTCGCGGCGCGGGGGGCCGGCGCTGCACCTCGCGCGCGGCTTGGCCACGGCGCTGAACACCGGAAACTGGCTTTACATCCTGGCCCTGGACGAGCTCGCGCGAAGCGGGGTCGAGGAGGCGGGCGAGCCCGCCGACCGCCGCGCCCTGCACACGCTCTTGCGCTGTCACCACGGCCAGGCCCTCGACGTGTCGATCCGCGCGTGCGAGCTGGACCAAAGCGAGCACCCCGGCGTGGCGTCTGCGATCACGGCGCTCAAGACGGCTTCGCTCGTGGAGCTCGCGGCGCGGCTCGGGGCGGCGGCGGCGGGCGCCGACGGCGCGAGGGCGCGAGCGCTGGCGCGGTTTGGCCACGAGCTCGGGGTCTATCTGCAAATGCTCGACGACCTGTCGAGCGTCACGGCGAGCGCGCGCCGCGATAAGGGCGCCGAAGACTTGACGCTCTCGCGGGTGACGTGGGTTTGGGCCTGGCTCGCCGAAACGCTGGATGGCGAGGCGTTTGCGCGCCTTCAGCGCGCGGCCCGGGATGTGGCGGCGGGGGCCGCGCCGGATCCGCTCATCGATGACATCGGTGCGAGAATTCGGCCCGCGGGGCGGAGGGCGGCACAGGCCAAGCTCGCCTCCGCGATGGCGATGGCGCGAGAGGCCGCCGGCGCGCGCGCGCACGCGGACGCGCTTTGGCGCGAGATCCAGTCCTGGGAGGCCAAGTTTGGCGTGTGACGGGCGGGTGGCCGTCGTGGGGGGCGGTTTCGGCGGGCTGGCCGCCGCGATTCGCCTGCAGGCGGCCGGATTTTCGACCACCCTGTGGGAGGCGCGCGACCGGCTCGGGGGCCGGGCCTACGTCTATCGGCAAGACGGCTTTACGTTCGACGCCGGCCCCACGGTGATCACCGCGCCGCACTGCCTCGAGGAGCTCTACGAGGTCGCCGGCAAAAACCTCGCCGACGCGGTGGAGCTCATGCCGGTGGAGCCATTTTATCGGCTGCTTTGGCGCGACGGGGCGGCGCTGGATTACGTGGGCGACACCGAGGGCATGCTCGCGGAGGTGCGGCGGATCGCGCCCGGGGACGAAGCCGGTTACCTGGCCTTCGTGGAGCACAGCGGCAAGCTGTTCGAGGCGGGGTATCGGGATCTCGTCGCCACGCCGTTTCTGCGTCCCTCGGATATGGCCCGCGCGGCGCCTGCGCTCGCGCGCCTTCGCGCCGATCGGTCGGTTTACGCCGCGGTGAGCCGGTTCGTGCGCAGCGAGCGGCTCCGCCAGGCGCTGTCGTTTCACTCGCTGCTCATCGGCGGACACCCGTTCGAGACGAGCTCGATCTACACGCTCATCCATTACCTCGAGCGCAAGTGGGGGGTGCATTTCCCGCGCGGAGGCACGGGGGCGCTCGTGGACGCGCTGGGTGCGCTCTACCGCGATCTGGGCGGCGAGGTGAAGCTGTCCTCGCCGGTGTCTCGAATCTCGGTGCGGGGGCGCGGGCGCCGAGCGCGCCACGTGTTGGAGGCACGCGGCGGAGCGGTGGAGGACTACGACGCCGTGGTGTCGAACGCCGACCTCGTCCACACCTACGGGGTGCTGTACCGCGACGAGCGCGCCGCGGCCAAGGTGAAGCGTCGCCTGTCGCGCCTCGCGTGGTCGATGTCGCTGTTCGTCCTGTATTTCGGCACCGATCGCCGCTACCGAGACGACATCGCGCATCACACGGTGATCTTCGGGCCCCGCTACCGCGAGCTTCTCGACGAAATCTTTCACGGCGCCCGCCTGCCCGCCGACTTCAGTCTCTATCTTCACGCGCCCACGGTCAGCGATCCCGAGCTCGCGCCCCCGGGCTGCGACAGCTTTTACGTGCTCGCGCCCGTGCCCCACCTGGGCAACGCCCCGATCGATTGGGATCGCGCGGCGCCCGCCTACGCCGACGCGATCCTCGCCTCGCTCGAGCCCGTGCTTCCGGATCTGCGCCGGCACGTGGTCACGCGGCGGTGGATGACGCCCACCTGCTTCGAGCGCGACCTCGGCGCCCATCTCGGCACCGCGTTTTCTTGCGCGCCAACGCTCGGCCAGAGCGCGTACTTTCGGCCTCACAACCGCGATGCGCGGATCCCGGGGCTGTATCTCGTAGGCGCGGGCACCCACCCGGGCGCCGGCGTCCCGGGCGTGATCAACTCGGCGAAGGCGACGGCGAGCCTCGTGGAGCAGGACCTGTCCCGATGACATCGGCGGCGATGAGCGAGAGCGCGGTGTCCGCGTGCCGGCGCGCCATCGCGCGCGGGTCGAAGAGCTTTTCGCTCGCCTCGCGGCTTCTGCCCGCGCGGGTGAGGGACGACGCGGTGGTGGTTTACGCGTTTTGCCGGCGCGCCGACGACGCGGTCGACGAGTCGGCCGCGGGCGACGGCGAGCGCGCGCTCGCGGCGCTTTGGCGCGACGTGGACGCGGTTTGGGACGGGCCCACGCCGACCGATCCGGTGCTGGCGGCGTTCCGAGACGTGGCGACGAGGCGGCGAATTCCGCGGCGCTACCCGCGCGCTCTGATCGAAGGGTTCGCGATGGATGTGCGGGGCGCGCGCTATGACACGCTGTCCGATGTGCTCGCGTACGCCTACCGCGTCGCGGGATCGGTCGGTCTCATGATGTGTCACGTGATGGGCGTTTTCGACGAGGAAGCGCTCGTGCCCGCCGCACACATGGGTATCGCGATGCAGCTTACGAACATCTGCCGCGACGTCGCCGAGGACTGGGCGCGCGGGAGGCTTTATCTGCCCGCGGACCGCCTCGCGGCGCGAGGCGCGCCGGATGTGCGGGCGGCGCTCGGGGCGCCGCTTCCAGCCGGTGCGCGGGCGCCGATCGCCGATGTGATCCGCGAGCTTTTGGTGGAGGCGGAGCGGTACTATCGATCCGGGGATCGCGGCCTGGGGGCGCTTTCGCCGCGGTGTCGCGTCGCCGTGGACGCCGCTCGGCGCATCTACGCCCAGATCGGCGCAGAGATCGCCCGGCGAGGCTGCGATCCGCTCGCCGGCCGCGCGGTGGTCGGTGCGCGCGCGAAGCTCGGTTTGGCAACGCGGGCGACCGTCGCGGGATCGCTCGGCGGCGGCGCGCCGGTGCGGATTCCCGAGGGCGAGATCGGCGAGCGCGAAGCGCTCGTAGATCCAGACGCGACCTCGCCGATTTCGTCGCGCCCGCGGCCGCCGGCCGTTCGGCGCGCCGGCCCCACGCCGCATCGCAAGCGCCGCGTGCCGCAGGACTTCGACGGCGTCGCCGCCCGCTACGACGTGCTGCAGAGGTTCAATCCGGGCTATCGCAAGCACCTTCGGTGGAGCGCCGAGCGCATGGAGCTTCCGCCTCGCGCGCGCGTTTTGGATCTGTGCTGCGGGACCGGCATCTCCACCGAGGCGCTGGTCGAGACGTATCCGCGCGCCGAGATCACCGCCCTGGATGCGTCTTCGGCCATGCTTTCGCGCGCGCGCACGAAACGGCGGCTTAGGAGCGTTCGCTTCGTGTGTGGCGACGCCGCCGACCCGGCCGCGGCGGGGGCGGCGGGCCCGTTCGACGGCATCCTCGTCGCCTACGGCGTTCGCAACCTGCCCGACCCCGACGGCTGCCTGAAAAACCTCGCGGCGCTGCTTCCGCCCGGGGGCGTGCTCGCGGTCCACGAGTACGCCGTGTCCGACAGGCTGATAAGTCGGCTCGTATGGAACGCTGTCGCCGGCGGCATCATCGTGCCGCTCGGATCTTCGCTCGGGCGCGCGCCCGAACTGTTCCGCTACTTGCGCGAGAGCGTGCTCGCGTTCGACGGCGCGCCGGCGCTGGCGGCGAGGATCGCGGGCGCCGGCCTTTCCGGCGTCAACACGCTGCCGATGGACGGCTGGCAGCGGGGCATCGTGCACACGTTCATCGGGAGGAAGCCGCGATGACGCGCGCCTCGGCATCCGGCGAAAACGGCGAGGGCCGCGACAGCGCCGTGGTGGTGGGCGGCGGTATCGCGGGGCTGGCGGCGGCCGCGCGCCTCGCCGAGGCGGGCGCAAGCGTGACGGTGTTCGAGCGGGAGCCGTTCTTGGGCGGGCGCGCCGGGGCGTGGACCGAGCGATTGCCGAGCGGCGAGCCGTACGAGATGGAGCGCGGGTTTCACGCGTTTTTCCGCCAGTACTACAACCTGCGCGCCCTGCTTCGCCGCGCTGACCCCGGCCTGAGCGTCCTCGCCCCCGTGGCCGACTATCCGATCCTCGGCCCGGGTGGTGCGCGCGAGTCGTTCGCCGGGTTGCCCGCGCGCGCGCCCTGGAACGTGGCCGCGCTGGTCCGCCGCACGCCGACGCTCGGCTTGCGCGACATCTCGCGCGTAAGCATCCCGAACGCGCTTGCGATGCTCTCCTTCGATCCCGAGCGCACCTACGAGGCCTACGGGCACTTGTCGGCCAAGGACTATCTGGACGCGCTTCGCTTTCCGCCCGCCGCCCGGCGCATGCTGTTCGACGTGTTCGCGCACTCGTTTTTCAATCCTGAAGACGAGATGTCGGCCGGCGAGCTCCTCATGATGTTTCACTTCTATTTCATGGCCAACCCCGAGGGGCTCGTCTTCGACGTCTCGCGGCGCCCGCTGTCCACCGGGATGTGGGAACCCCTCGGGCGCTATCTCGCGGCGCTCGGCGTGCGCGTTGTGACCGGCATGGCGATCGACCGCATCGAGCGCGCCGGGCGGCGCTGGCGGGTCGTGGCGGGCGACGCGGAGGAGGCCCTGGCCGACGCGGTCGTCATCGCGGCCAACGTGTCCGGGGTCAAGGGCCTCGTCGACCGATCGCCCGCGCTCGGCGACGAGGCGTGGCGCCAGCGCGTCGCCGAGCTTTCGCTCACGCGCCCGTTCGCGGTGTGGCGACTGTGGCTCGACACCCCCACCGGCCCGGATCGGCCGGCCTTCGCAGGCACCACGGGGCTGGGCGAGCTCGATAACATCTCCCTTTATCACGCGATCGAGGACGAAAGCCGCGCCTACGCCGAGCGCGAGGGCGGCGCGGTGGTCGAGCTTCACGCCTACGCGCTCCCCGAGCCGGTGGACGCCGGCGCGCTCAAGGCCGACCTATTGGCCGGCCTGTACGCGTCTTATCCCGAGACCAAACGCGCGCGCATCGTCTACGATCGATTCCTGCTTCGCGCCGACTGTCCGGCGTTTCCGCCCGGAGCGGCCGAGCGCCGGCCCGGCGTGACCACCCCGAGTCCCGGGGTCGCGCTGGCCGGAGATTTCGTCTCTCTCCCGTTCCCGAGCGCGCTCATGGAGCGCGCGGCCGCGTCTGGGTTTTTGGCCGCCGGGGCGGCGCTGCCCGCCGCGGATCGCGCCGGCATCACCACCGTTCCGAGGCGCGGGCTCCTGTCGCCGCTTTCGCGGTTTCGGCGCGCGGCCTCCTTACACGGGAATAAGGGCCACGCCGACGGCCCTGTTCGGAACGTTTAAGACTCATCGACATGTCGCCGAGAATCCGTCCTCCGATGATAGCGCTCGGGGCCGCCCCCGAGCCGCCCCGCCCGCCGCTTCGCACTGACCCCGACTGGGCACAAGCCGACCTGCGATGGATCCGCGGCGCGCTCGCCCGCGCCAGCGCGCGTCCGTCGGGAGGTTGGCTCGCCGTCGACGCCACGCGCGCCCTCGGCGCGAGGCCGAGGCGATACCGCGTCGACGGCCGCGACCTCGTCGCCTGGCGTGATCGCGAGCGCGGCCGCATCAGGATGGGGCCGGATCTCTGTCCCCATATGGGCGCATCGCTCGCCGAGGGACATGTAGAACGCGGGTGCGTCGTGTGTCCGTGGCACGGGCTCGCGCTTCGCTCCGAACCCGATCGGGGCTGGCGCCCGCTGCCCGTGTTCGACGACGGCGTGCTGTTTTGGGTGCAAATGCCCGCAGAACCGCGCGCGGGCGCCGACGCCGGCGAAGGCGATGATCCGCCGACGGCGCGCCCGGCGCTCCCCGAGCGCCCCCCGCGGGCCATCGCCGCCGTGATGCGGATGGAGGCGCGGTGCGAGCCCCAGGACGTCATCGCAAACCGCCTCGATCCCTGGCACGGCGTTCATTTCCACCCGCACTCGTTCGGGCGGCTCTGCGTCGTGGACCAGCAGGAGGACGAGATCACGGTCCGCGTCGTCTACCGCATCGCGTGGCGAATCGGAATCGAGGTCGACGCGCGCTTTCACTGTCCCGATCCGCGAACCATCGCGATGACCATCGTGGCGGGCGAGGGCACCGGATCGGTGGTCGAGACCCACGCCACGCCCGTGGGACCCGGCCGCACGGCGATCCTCGAAGCGACCCTCGCCACGTCGAGCCGGCCCGGGTTTGCGTTGGCCAGCTACACCTCGCGCCTCGTGCGCCCCTGGATCGAACGGGCGGCGCGGCGGCTTTGGACCGAGGACGCCGCCTACGCCGAGCGCCGATACGCGCTGCGCCGCGGTGAGATCCGCTGATTCACCGGCCTTGGCGATCCGCGCGGCTCGAAGCTGCGGGGCGGGCGGCGGCTCATGCCAGCTCGGCTCATGCCAGCTCGGTTCATGCCAGATCAGCGATCGATAGATCGCGGGTCTTTTTCTCCGTCTCGTCTTCGATCTCGCGGAGCACGCGATCGAGCCGGGTATCGTGCCGAGACGTGCGAACGATGACGTCGTCGCCCCGGAACACGCCGAGCACGTCGGCGAGCGTGATTTCTGTCGGCGGCCTGGCGGGCAAAAATCCCGTGTGCTCGCCCTCCACCTCGAGGACCAGATTGGCGGCCTTGAGCCTCTCGGTGATGCGCGTGACCACTTCTTCGGACAGGTCGAAGCGATCGGCGAGCGTACGCCGCGAGACCACCTTTTCGCCCCGGGCGTAGGCCCCGCCGATCGCGCACATCACCCGCGCGCCCACGACGCCGTTTACCCGCCGAACGATCTCGCTCTCCATGGACATCTTGGCGCGGCGGTCGAGGCGCTCGAGGACGTGGAGGTTTTGCGCCGCGTAGGCCGCTTCCGCCGACAAAAGAAGCACGATCCACGCCATGTACACCCAGACGAGCAACAGGGGCACGACGGCGAGCGCGCCGTACAAGCCGGCGTAGTTTTGAAACGCGAACTGGCTTACGTAGAAGTTGAAGCCGTGCTTAGAGACCTCGAACAAGACGGTGAAAAACGTGGCCCCGACGAACGCAGGGAGCACCCGCACCCGAGTCGCGGGAAGCAGGTAGATCACCATGAACGCGGCCAAGTACGTCGTGAGCACGCTGACCGCGAGGCCGGTGAGACCCTGCGTGAGCCCGAAGCGAGCTGCTTGATAGATCGAGGTGCCGACGAGAAACGCCCCGATCGTGGCGCTCGCGTAAAACACCACGAACTTCTGCGCCAACGGCCGCTCGTGCTCGGCGCGCCAGATCGAGTTGAGGACCTTCTCCAGGCTGTTGAAGATCACGAAGGCCAGCATGATGCTGACCAAAAGGCCCACCAGGCCGAGCGACTCGAACGTCACGTTCTCCGATAGATCGCGCAGGTAGCTCGCGACCTCCTCCGCAGACACTGGAACGAGGTTTTGCGACAAAAAGTGCACGAACGTCGACTCGGCCTCCAGGGCGCCGGTGGCGCGCATGAACGCGAGCGTCACGCCGAGCAGGGGCACGATCGACAGGATGGTTTGAAAGGCCAGGGATGCGGCCTGTTGGGGACAGCGATCGCGCGCCCATTGCCGCACCACCTGCAGGCACACCCGGAGCAGGAACGCTGGCACGCGCACATGGCGGCGCTGGCTGTGCGCGGCGCGCGACTCGGCGTCGCGGACCATGTCTTCGAACCGCGCCCGGATCGCCTCGAGCGGTTGGATGTCGCCGAGCCCGTCGTGTCGCGCTCCGCCTCGCTCGCCGCCCGGCGTCGCGCTGCGCGGGCGGTCTTGCCGGCCGGCCTCCGCGGCGGGGGGCGCAAACTGCCCGGCGGCCGCGGGCGAATCGGTTTGCGCTGGCGACTCACCGGTGGCCGCGGCCTCGTCAGTTATCTCGGTCCCCGCGCCGTCGGCCGCGGCCTTGTCGAGCGCCTCGGCCGCGCCCCCGGCGGTATCCGCTTCACCCGTAGGCCAGTATCCTGGCCCCTTGCCCCCGGCGGTCACGGCCCGGCCTCCTCCAGCGCCTGGGCGACCGCGCCGAGCTCCTCGCCGCTCACCTCGAGCTCGGCCGTCTGGTGTGCGCGCGTCTCCCGGCGCTTGTCGAGCTCGTGCTCCACGATGCGCAAAACGCCGCCCCGCCCATCGTGGCCGGCGGGACACGACAGCCGGGAAAAGCTCACGACCTCGCGCGTATCCGGAGGCACGATGCGCGCGGCGGCCGCCTCCGGTCGGTCGCGGAGCAGGCAGTCGACCACGTCGCTGGCCACGCCCTGGGCGCCGACGCCGAGCGGCGCCTCGACTCGCCACGCACCGCAGGACGGACAGGCCGGCGCGAGCGCCTGCCGCCGGGCGAGCGCGATGGCGATGACGATGGCGATCACGAGCTCGAGCGCGCTGAGCGCGATGGTCCCCCGCGGGCCGAGGGAACTGGCCAGGCCGCTCGCGGGATCGAGGTTCGGGTCGATCCCATACCGCCGCCGAGCGTAATCGCCGAAGCCGAGCTCCGCGAGCCTCGCCTCGTAGCGCTCCTCGATGAGCTCCGTCGGGCCCGCGCCCATGGACGACATGTCGTACACTTCGGCAGCGGCGATCGCGCGCTCATGACGATCGATACGGTAATCCAGTCCGAGCTGTGACGCGGCGGCGACCATGACGCCGGCCGACGCGGCGAGGGCAGCGAACGCCGGGCGCGGGACCCGGAACTTTCGCGCTGCGACGGCGACCGCGAGCCCGACGACGAGGCCCCACGCCACGGGCACCAAAAATGCCAGGTACAGCGCTCGGGATGCGAGGTGCGCTCCCACGCCGGCCAGGGCTCCCGCGAGTCCGCCGGCCAGGATCACGGCGCCCCCGGCGCGCGGGCCCAGCGCCGCCTTCGGGCTATAGGGGGTCGCCATGCGCTATGCCACGACCCTATCAGGGGCCGCGGAGGCCGGCAATCTCGGTGGGGCCACGGGGTGGGCTCCCCGGGCTACTCGAGCGCCGTAAGGAGGTCGCCGATCGCCTCCTCTGTCGCTGCGGCCACCTCGTGCGGGATCGGAGCGTCGGCATCGGCCAAGAGGTCGGCGAGCCGCCGCGCGGCCTGCGTGATCTGTTGGCGGACCTTGCTGCGCCGCTCCTCGTCGCTCACCGGAAAGGCGACTTCCTTGTAGCGCCGCGACAGCGAGGGCGCAGACGCCCCCTCGTCGAAGGCGGCGCGCCGGATCTCGGTCATCGTGTCGTCGTCGGCGGCGGCGCGCTCGGTCGCCCGCGCCACGAAATCCACGGCCTGCGGGCTCGGGATCGGCGCTTCGGGATCCCGGGCGGCGCGCTCGATCACCTTGGGCTCGCTCTTTCGCAAAAACCGATACGAGCCGAGGAGTTTTTGCGCGGTGGCCGCCGTGATGTGAAGTTCCCGCCGGCAGTAGGTCTCGAAATCGGCAAAGCCCCACCGACTCCAGGATTCTCGATCGTGGGTGCGGGCCAAGGCTTCGGCGAGATCGATCCAGGAGCGCTTGAAGCTGCGCGCCTTCGCCAGCACATCGACACGCTCGGGGTCGCCGCTCACCGCCTCCATGCGAGCTTCCATCTCGCGGTCTGTTTTCGTGCGAGCGCTCACAGCACTATCCATGCCGCCCATCGTACGTCCGGACGCTGACGTCGGCGGCCTGGCGCCGCAGAGGACATCGCGATCTCGGAGGGTTGCATGACGGCCGTGATCGAGAGAGCGCCCCGTCGCCCGAACCCAGGGAGGCGCCCCCGGCGTTGCCGCTTGGTACTTCTGTACAAAGGGGACTTACGGATCCATACTCGGTCAACATGAGCCAAGGTGGCGATCACAGCGGCGACGGAGCGTCGACCGGGTCTACGCTCATGGCCCACGAGGGCCAGACGCCGGCCGGCGGTCCGTCAGCCGTCGGGCAGGGAGCTGGGGCTCCCGGGGCAGGCGCCGAACAGGCCGATGTCATGATCGGCCAAGTCATCGACAATCGCTATAAGATTCTCCAGAAGCTCGGCGAAGGCGGCATGGGCGAGGTCTATGCCGCCGAGCACGTGCACATCGAAAAGCGCGTCGCGATCAAGCTTCTGCGCAGCGAGATCGTGTCGAACGAGCAGGCGGTGATTCGGTTCCGCCGCGAGGCCAAGGAGACCTCGTCGATCGGCCACCCCAACATCATCGCCATCGAGGACTTCGGCACGGCTCCGGGCGGCGGCATCTACCTCGCGATGGAGCTCTTGGCGGGCATGCCGCTCAACGACATGCTCGAAAACGCCGCCACCGGAGTCCCCATCGATGGTCAGCGCCTGCTCAACATCCTGATCCAAACCGGTCACGGGCTCGCGGCGGCACACCAAAAGGGCATCGTCCACCGCGACATGAAGCCGGAGAACATCTTCGTCACCTCCGGCGCTGACGGCTCGGATGTGCCTAAGATTTTGGACTTCGGCATCGCCAAGGTGTCGGGAGCCGAGGGGAACAACCACCTTACGCAGACCGGGACGATTTTCGGGACTCCCTATTACATGGCGCCCGAGCAGGCGCTCGGTCAGGCCGTCGATCACCGGGCGGATATCTATGCCGTCGGCGTGATCATGTACGAGTGCTTCACCGGGGCTCTGCCGTTTACGGGTGAGTCCTTCATGGGGATCCTCACCCAGCACATCACCGCCGAGCCGCCGCCTCCGTCGCAGGCCGCGCAGGCGCGGGGACGACAAGTCCCTGCTCCGATCGAGGACATCATCCTGCGCGCGATGAAAAAGAGCGCCGACGAGCGCTACCAGACGATGGACGAGTTCCTCGAAGCGCTGGTGTCGGTGTACCGCAATGTGGCCGGGCCGGGCATGAGCTCGTTTCTCGCGGCACATCCGCCGCCCAGCCGGCCCATGGAGGCCGCGCACACCCCGCCCCCGCAGCAGGCGGTTGGCGGGACGCCGGCGCCGGGCAGCCACCCGGGCACGCCGCCGCCGGGACCGCAGGCTTCGCCCTCGGCGCCGCACACGCCTCATCCCCATCCCTCGCAGCCTCACCCCCAGCCGTCCTCGCCCCACCCGGTCGCCGCGACGCCCCAACAAGGGGCGATGGCTCCGGGCGTGTCCGCCTCCAGGCCGGCCGCGCCCGGCGTCGAGGCGACAAAGGGCAAGGGCGGCCTCGTGGCGATCTTGGTCGTGGTGTTGCTGCTGGTGGGCGGCGGCGGCGCAGGGGCGTACGCCTATTTCGGGGGGTACATCGGCAGCGACGACGAGGACGCGGTGGCCGAGGCCGCCGGTGACGGCGACGAAGACGAAGGCGACGATGGGCCCGACACGGGCGAAGGCGATGAGCCCGGTCTCGATCCCCACGGCGACGACGACGACGGTGACGAAGGCGACGAAGCGGTTGCCACCGGCGAAGACGACGGCGACGAAGGGGACGAGGGCGACGAAGGGGACGAGGGCGACGAAGGGGATGAGACGTCCGAGACGGACGGGACCGAAGGCGCGGAGCAGGGAGATGACTCGGACGACGGTGACGAGCAGGTCGCCGAGACGGTGCAGGTCCTCGTCAATTCCCGTCCTCAAGACGCGGCGGTGATGTACGAGGGCGAGCGGCTCGGCCAAACTCCGGCGGTTTTGTCGCTTCCCGCCGGCGAGGTCCGCGAGCTGACGCTGAGACGGCGCGGCTTTCACCCCGGCTCGGTTACGGTGGACGGCAGCGAAGACCAGGTAGAGTTGAGTTTGAGGCGCCGAACGCCTCCCCCTGGGGACAACGGTTCGGACGACGGCGGAGGCGACGACGATAACGGGGACGAAAAGCAAAAAGCTCCGCCAGATGACGACGACGACGAGTGCGATCCCCAAGAGGATCCCGCGTGTCTCCTCGAGTGAATGACACCGCGCGCGCTTTGCTCCGCGCGCTCGCCATCGCCGCGCTGGTCGTCGCCGGCGGTTTGCTTTCGGCGCCGTACGGCGCGGGCGTGGCGCACGCCGAGCGGGAAACCGACTTGGATGTCGCGCGCGACCATTACCAGGCCGGGCGGGCGCTGTTCGAGGAGGGCCGCTACCGGGACGCGCTGGCCGAGTTCGCGCGCGCGGACGCCGTCGTCAGCTCCCCGATGAACCGCTACAACATCGCGCTTTGCCACGAGCGCCTCGGCAACGACCAGGCGGCGATCAGCGAGTATCGTGCGTATCTGCGCGCGCTTCCAGACGCGGACAACCGGCGCGATGTCGAGGCTCGAATATCGGCCCTCGAGTCTGCGCGGGGCACGGAGCCGTCGCGCGATGCCGGCGACCACCGGCGCGGGCCGGCCGAGGACGGGCCACAGCCGGGACAGCCGGCGGACCGCGGGGAGGATCTTGCCACGGATCCCGCCGCGGATCGCGACTTCGATGGGGATTGGGATCGCGGCGCCGAGCGCGGATCCGAGCGCGCGCGACCGGACGAGGAGGCCGAGGACGCCAGCGGGGCGTATCCGCCGGGCAGCGAGCCGCGGCCGCACCCGGACCAAGACGGCGAGCTCGCGGCCGACGACTCGCCAGACGACGACGATTCCCGCTTCTATCACAGCTGGTGGTTTTGGGGCGTCGCCGGCCTTAGCGCGATCATTCTCATCAATTTCGCGACCGCGAGTCCTGGGGACTCTGCGTCGCTCGAAATGCGCGACCCCGATCTACAGGGCGGGGCGACGCTGTTTCGCTTCTAGGCGGTGTGCTCGCGGGCGCCCGCGCGCCAACGGTGCGTCTACCGGCCGGGGGGCCCGGGCGGGCGGAATAACGCGCCGATGAGTTTTGGTTATCACGGCGACAACAAGCTTCTCTTGTCGGGCAGCCATCCACGAGCTCGGCGCATCGGACGCCTACGCGGCCTCGGACGATGCGCCGAGCCCGAGGGAGTTCGAGATGCGGATTGCGACGCTGTCTGTGGCGCCCTTGCTCGCTGCTTGCTCGAGCCCACAGCCCACGACGGTGGGGCAGGGGCCAAAGCCGGCCACCGAGCCGGTGAGTATGGAGGAGCAGCGCGAAAGGCAAAAGGCGCGGCAGCGCGACGAAGAGCCGCTCGCCTGGCGGACGGAGCCTCCGGTGCCCGAGCGGCGAACCGAAGTGAGCGCAGCCACGGACGGCGAGCGGATCTACCTGGCGGGCGGCTTCGGGGCGCCCGACGACGACGACGACGGCGATCCAGACGCTCCTCGCGCGCTTTGGGCCTACGCGCCGGAGCACGGCGCGTGGGAGGAGGTGACCGAGCTGCCGGCGGGCGTGCACCACGCCCCGTTCGCTTATTACGAGGGCCAGCTTTTCATCTTGGGCGGGTTCGCGGATACCACGTTCAACCCCGTGGGTGACGTCCACATCTACGACCTCGCCGAGGATCGGTGGACCGAGGGCGCGCCGATGCCCACGCCGCGGGGCGCAGCCGGCTTCACCGTCCTTGATGGCCGGATCCACGTCATCGGCGGTAACGCCGAGTCCGAAAGGGCCCTGTCCGATCGCGAGGGCGTCGCGATCACAGAAGATCGCTCGGTCAACGTCCACGAGGCCTATGATCCGGCCGAGGACGCCTGGGTCGAGCTCGAGCCGATGCCCACCCCGCGCAACCACCTCGGCGCGGCGGCGCACGCGGGCCGGATTCACGCCATCTTGGGTCGCGAGGGGGGCGACTACACGATGCGCACGCACGAGATTTATGACGCCGAAACCGGGCGCTGGGAGCCCGGCGAGTCCGTGCCGAGCGGCCGGAGCGGCGTGGCCGTCCTCGCGCACGAAGGCTATATTTACGGCTTCGGCGGCGAAGACCTCGCGGAGGGGGAGGAGCGGGTGTTTGCCGCGGCTGAGCGCTTGGACCCCGACACCGGCGCCTGGGAGCGCCTCCCCTCGATGCCCACCGCGCGCCACGGTATGGGAGCCGCCGCCTTCGAGGACAGCATCTACGTGGTCTCCGGTGGCCCGGGCCCTGCGTTTCACTTCGGCGATGCGAACGAGCGTCTGCTACTTCCTCCGTGAGGCGGCCGCAGGCCGGCGTGCTATCATGCGCAGCGATGCAGATCCGGCGCGCGATCGCCCTCGTCGCGGCGCTCTCCGCCGCCTGCGGCGGGGTCGCCGAAGTCGGTGAGTCACCCAGCTGGCGGCAAAATTCTGGCTCCGAGAGTCCGCGGGAAGACCGCTCGACGTCGTCACGAGACGAACCGGGCGCCGGCGAGCCCGAGATGCTGTCCCTGGAGGTGGAAAGCCTCCCCGCGGACGCCTATAACGCGCGCGAGGCGCCGGCCCCCAGCGCCAGTGATCGCGCGCGGGTGACGATCGACGCGATCGAGCGCGCCGCCGACCGCGCAGGCACCGACATCCCGGCTCGCGACGGTCGCCTCGACGCGGCGGCCGCCGCGCTCGCCGGCGTCGCCCCCCAGCGCGCGCCGGTTCCCTATCCGCTCATCGAGTTCGCCCTGCAGAGCCAAGGCATTATCGAGCCGTCCCCGCACCTCGTCGTGTTGTGGGGGCCGCCGGGGGACGCTCGCGGGCTGGCCGCCGAGCTCGAGGACCGGCTTCCGCCGATTTTGGAGTCGGCGCCGTTTGCCCGCGTCGGGGTCGGTGCGAGCGAGCGGGGCGAAAGCGTCGCCACGGTGATCGCGCTCCAGACGAGCTTCGTCGCCACCGAGCCGATTCCCCGAGCGATGCCCGACGGCGGGCAAATCCGCGTCAAGGGCGAGGTCCAAGGGGGCTATCGCCACCCCGAGGTGTATGTCACTCGCGATGACGGGTCCGTCGTCACGCCGCCGGTGAGCCGGGCGGGGAGCCGCGCGTTTCGCGCGGACGTGAGCTGTCAGGGCCGGCGCGGCGCCCAACAGATCGAAATCACGGCTCGCGATGAGAAAGGCTCCACGGTTCTGGCCAACTTCCCGGTGTGGTGTCACGACGCGCCCCCCACGCAGGTCGAGGTGACCACGCCCGGCGAGGACGCGATGCCCGCGTCCGCCGAGGAGGCGGAGCAGCAGATCGCCGAGCTCATAAACCGAGCGCGCGAGCGCCACGACTTGCCGCCGCTGTCGGTCGACGTTCACGTCGCCGAGGTCGCGCGCGACCACGCCGAGGAAATGGCGGAGACCGGGGTGGTCGCCCACGTCTCTCCCGACACCGGCTCGGCCGCCGATCGCATCGAGGCCGCAGGGATCGACACGCCCTTCGTGCTCGAAAACGTCGCGCGCGCCTATTCGGTCAAGGAGGCCCACGAGGGGCTCATGAACAGCCCCGGACACCGGGCGGGCATCCTTCACGAATCGGTCACCCACGTCGGTGTCGGCGTCGCGCTCGGCCAAAAGACCGGCGGACATCGCGAGATCTTCGTGGGCCAGGTTTTCACCCGAAATGAAGGAGACCCGGTCGACGAGCGAGCGGCCGCCGAGATGGTACACGAGGAGATTCAAAGCGAGCGCGCTCTCATCGCCGATCCGGGCCTCGCCTCGGTCGCGCAGGCCTACGCGCGCGAGCTCGCCGATGGCACCCCTCAGGACGAAGCCGCCGCGGCCGCGACGACTCGTTTGTCCGAGCGCGGCGCCGCGTTCGCCGATGTGAGCTCGGTCGTCGCCGTCGTGCCCAACGTGGAACAATTTTCCGCGCGCCGCGCGCTCGCCGGCGGCGACGCCACGCACTACGCGGTGGGCGTCGCCCCGGTGGCCGAGGCCGACCGGGCCCCGGAGCTCGCCGTGGTGCTCCTATTGGCCCGGCGCTGACCGGCGCGC
>SLNH01000217.1 GCA_007133195.1 Nannocystineae bacterium
CTGCGCCCAGGATTCCGGCCTCGGCGCAGCTCGGCGGCTCTTCATCAGGGGGCTCCTCGAACAGGCACCGGTAACACCCGCTGTCCCCGGGCCAGATGGACAAGACCTGTCCGGTGTAGCGCACGACCCCGGCGATGACGCAAGGGCGGCCGAGGGACACCGCCGCGTCGGAGACCGCGAATTTGGTCGCCAGGTTGTCGGAGCCGTCGATGAGAATGTCGGCGCCGCGGGCCAGCTCGGGCGCGCTGTCGGCGCGAAACGCGCGGCCCAGCGCGCGGACTCGGTGCCGTGGATACCCCGACCGGGCCAGCTCCGCGGCGAGCGCCTCGGCCTTGGGCGCGCCCACGTCGGCCGTCGTGAACTGGACCTGCCTCTGCAAGTTCGACAGCTCCACGACGTCGGGATCGCACAGCGCGAGCTCGCGCGCATCCGCGGCCGCCAGGGCGTAGGCGATCGGTCCGCCGAGTCCGCCGGCGCCGACCATCAAAAACCGGGTGTCGCTTGCGGGCATCGGGCGCGCGCCGGGCTCAGGAGAAGTACTCATCGAGAGAGAAGTAGCGCTCGCCGGTGTCGCACAGCACCGTGACCACCCGGTGACCCGGGCCGAGCTCGCGAGCAATTTGCCTGGCCACGAACACGTTGGCGCCGGCGGAGATGCCGACGAGTAGGCCCTGCTGTTTGGCGAGCGCCTTGGAAGTCTCGTAGGCGTCGCGATCCGCCACGGTGCGGAGGTCGGTCATCACGCCACGGTCGAGCACGTCCGGCACGAAGCCCGCGCCGATGCCCTGGATCTTGTGCGGACCCGGGGGCCGACCGGACAACACGGCGCTGCCCGCGGGCTCGACCCCCACGACGCGGCACGACGGATCGCGGTCCCGGAACAGGCCCCCCACGCCCGTGATCGTGCCGCCGGTTCCGATCGCCGATACGAGAGCGCCGATCGGGGCGTCGCCGAGCTGCTCGACGAGCTCCCGTCCCGTGGTGCGGCGGTGGACGGAGGGATTGGCGGGGTTGCGGAACTGATCGGGCATAAACGCCGCGCTGTCGCGGGCGCACATGCGCTCCGCCTCGGCCACGGCGCCCTCCATCACCTTGTCCTCAGGTGTGAGGACGATTTCGGCGCCGTAGGACTGAAGCAGGGCGCGCCGCTCGAGCGACATGGACTCGGGCATCGTCAAAATGAGCCGGTAGCCCTTTGCCGCGCACACGAGCGCCAAGCCGATGCCGGTGTTACCGCTGGTGGGCTCGACGATGGTCGAATGGCCGGGCCGAATCCGTCCTTCCGCCTCGGCTGTCTCGATCATGGCCAGGGCGATGCGGTCCTTGACCGAGCCCCCTGGATTGTATTGCTCACACTTGGCCCAGATTTCTGCCTGATCGGGGTCGGTGCGCAGGCGCACGACAGGCGTGTTGCCGACGAGTTCGAGGAGGGACTCGGCCATGAACGGTTCGTCCGATTGCCCGCCGGGATGACGGGATGCACCTCGGCGCGCGTCGACATCCGACACTCGTGAATCCTTGGCCTGTCGTGACACGCCCGTTTTCCCCTCGTGTCCTGTATCAGAAGTTCGCGATCACACGTCGGCCGCTCCTGTCGGGGCGAGGGCGGCCGAAGTGCTTGCTTTGGCGAACTTTATCCATGGACTGGTCTTCGATTATTGTCGTCCGTGTGCGCGGAAACGTCGTTTCCAGCACACTAGATGAAGTACATAGGCTGGCCCGCGCCGGCGCGCGGCAGGCCGAGCTCGTCGCCGCGCTTGACCAGATCGGCGATGGTGACGCCCTCGAACCACGACGTGACGTGGGCGGCAAGCTCCCGCCACAGCGACGCCGTCACCTGACGAGAGGTCAGAGTCACCGCGCCGTCTTTGCGATCGTCGTCCCAGGCGGCCACGAACATCTCCTCGATGGGGCCCTGCAGGGCGCGAACGACGTCGCCCAGCGTAATCGCACTCGGATCGCACTTGAGGTGGTAGCCGCCGCGGGGACCTCGCTTGGACTCGACGAGCCCCGCTCGCTTGAGATCTTGAAAGATCTGCTCGAGATAGCGCAGCGGGATCGACTCCCGGCGCGCGATCTCCTTGGCCTGGGCCGCCACTCCGGGCTGGGCCTGGCTGTGATAGGCGATATCGAAGATCGCCCGCACCCCGTAGCGCGTTTTCGTGGACAGGCGCATGCCGAGTCGATTTTCCCATCGGGAAATGGGAGAAAATCCCCCTTCTTTTGCCCTAGGGGGGCGCGACTGTCAAGGCGTCGGTCGCATCAGGGCACGGCCACGGTGCCGCACTCCCGGCATGTGCCGTCCACGCCCACCACCCCGATGCAGCCCTCGTCGTCGCACAGCACGCGGTCGTCGAAGTCGTCCGGAGCGGGCTCCATGGCCGCGCGACTTTGCTCGTCGTCGGGCTCGTCGCCGGGCTCGTCGTCGGGCTCGTCCTCGAGTTCCTGTACCTCGTCCGCCGTGCGCATGCCCCGGTTTCGCGAGTGCTGCGTCGTCGTCGGACTGATGGCGCCGCACTCTTTGCAGCGCCCGCTCGGGCCGACCAGCCCCACGCAGGCCCCGTCGGGGCACAGTTCTCGGTCGGCCGGATCGAATTCGGCTTTGCCGCCCATAGTCTCCTCCTCCCGAGCGCCCCGGGCGCACGAGGGTGGCCTCCAAAACAGATCGGCGCGCGTTCGTAGCAGAGATCCGCGCGCGGCGGCAAGTTGGGCGGTGCGTCGCGGTGTCAGATGAGCGCGCCTCCGGGCTTTGCGTTGACACAGCCGGGGGCCTCGGGTACGCCGTTGCCATGTACGACAGCTCGGATATTCGGAAGAACTTGAAGGTCCTCATGGACGGCCAGCCCTACACCGTCGTTGACTTTCAGTTCATCAAGCCGGGCAAGGGCGCCGCGTTTACGCGCACCAAGCTCAAGAATCTGCTCACCGGCGGCATCGTCGAAAAAAACATCCGCTCTGGCGAGAAGCTCGAGCCGGCCAACGTCGAGGAGCGGGACATGCAGTACCTGTATTCCGACGGCGACGATCACGTGTTCATGGACGCGACGACGTACGACCAGGTGTCGATCTCGAACGATATTCTCGGCGGCGGCGCGGGCTACCTCAAAGATTCGCTCACCTGCACGGTCCTGTTTTTCAACGACCGGGCCGTGGGCGTGACGCTGCCGAACTTCGTCGAGGTGGAGGTCGCCGAGACGGAGCCGGGCGCGCGGGGCGACACCACGGCCGGAAACGTGACCAAGCCGGCGAAGATCGAGAGCGGCGCCGAGGTGCAGGTGCCGCTGTTCGTCAACCAGGGCGAGCGGATCAAGGTCGACACGCGCACCGGTCACTACGTCGAGCGCGTCAAGAGCTGAGCCGCCGTGGCGAGCGAGGATCCCCCGCTTCGCGGCCGCGTGCTCTGGCGGGCCGAGGACCGGATCGGGGTGCGTACGCAGGCGGCCGACGTGGAGGTTGGCAGGCCCGGCGATGCGCGGCCGGGTGACCTCGTTCGGGTGCCGCCGGCGCGTGAGGCGCAGGTCGTTCACCGATACCCGGACGACGAGTTTCCGGGGAGACGCTCGGAGGTGGCGCGCCTGTCCCGGGAGCGGCTGTCCATGCTCTGGGCGCGCTCGCGCGCGGCGAGGGCCGTGCGCGAGGCGTTCGAGGAGTGGGGCTTCGTCGAGATCGACGCGCCGCGGCTCGTGACGACGCCCGGGCTCGAGGTCCACATCGACGCGATCACGGCGGGGGAGGGGTATCTCGCCACCTCGCCCGAGCCGCAGATGAAGCGCCTGCTCGCGGCGGGGCTCGAGCGGGTTTACGCGCTCGGACCGTGCTTCCGCGGCGGTGAGAGCGGCGACTTTCACAACCCGGAGTTTTCCATGCTCGAGTGGTACCGGGGTTGGTCGGATCTGGAGGCGATCATCGCGGACACCGAGGCGCTGGTTTCGCGGGTGGCGGTCGCGGTCACCGGGACTACGCGAGTGCCCGGGCGGCGCAAACAGGGCGAAATCGATGTCGCGCCGCCGTGGGAGCGGATCCCGGTGCTCGAGGCGATGACCGCCTACGCCGGGGTCGCCCTTCGGGGCGGCGAATCGGCCGAAGAGCTTGCGCGCGCGCTCGACGCCGCCGGGATCGATCCCCGCGGCGCGACCGCGTGGGACGACCTGTTTTACACCGCGTTCGTCGATCGGGTGGAGCCCGCGCTCGCTCGCAAGCCTCACCCGGTGCTGCTCATCGACTGGCCGGCCGAGCTCGCCGCGCTGGCCCGGAAAAAGCCCGGGGCGCCGCACCTCGTCGAGCGTGCGGAGGTGTACGCGGGCGGCCTGGAGCTCGCAAACGGGTTCGGCGAGCTCACCGACGCCGCCGAGCAGCGCGCCCGGTTCGAGGCGGACCAAAGGAGCCGCGCGGCGCGCGGGTTGCCGGTCTACCCGATCGACGAGCGGCTTTTGGCGGCGCTCGAGGAAGGGATCCCCCCCGCCGGGGGCATGGCGCTCGGCTTCGACCGCCTGGTCATGCTCGTCACGGGAGCCGAGCGGCTTCGCGACGTCGCCGCCTTCGTGTGGGATGAGCTGTGACGGCCTCGTAACCGGTGATGCAACACGATCGGCGCCTCGGCCTGCTTGCTCGCTTGAGCGCTCGCGTGCGCTCGATGCTCCTCGCGCGGCCCGCGCGCTGGCTGCCTCATGCTCGCCACGCGCTGGGGGGCGCGGCGGCCGTCGCCGTGATCGTCGCGTCGGGACTCTGGCTTCACGCGGGACAAGACGATCGCGGCGACACGCTCCGCCTCACCGCTGACGCGAAGTACTATCACGCCTATCTGCCGTCGCTCGTCCTCGACCGGGATCTGGACCTCACCCCGCAGTACGAGGTTACGCGCAACTGGTACGGCTTCGACGACACGGACCTCGGGCGGCCGGGGAACGTGTTCGGCATCGGGCCGGCGGTTTTTTCCTCGCCGTTTTTCCTGGCGGGGCACGCCTATGCGCGGCTCACCGGGGAGGAGGCCGACGGGTTTTCTCGCCCCGAGGTCGTGGCCACCTTGTCGGCCTCGTGGGTGGCTTCGCTCGCCGCGCTGATCCCGGCGGCGCTGCTCATCAGGAGGCGTCTCGGGTCCCAAAATATGGCCTGGGTCGTCCCGCTCCTCATCGCCGCGGCGGGCCCCGTGGTCTACTATGCGATCCGTCAGCCCGGCTACGCCCATCCGTTCGCCATGCTGTTCGTCGCCTGGCTCGTGGAGCGGTGGGACGCGAGCTTTCGCGGTGAGGCGAGCGCGCCGCCGAGGTCGCTCGGCACCTGGGTCGTGCTCGGCGCGCTGATCGGAGCCAGCGCGCTGGCTCGGCCGCAGTGCGCGCTGTGGGCGGTGATCTTGTTCGTGGCGGCGGGCGACGATGTGCGCCGGGTGCTCGCGCGGCGGCCAGAGGACTGGCCTGGCGGGCTCCGCGAGGTCGCCGTCTGTGTGGTACCGCGGTGGCTCGCTGGGGCGGCGGTGAGCCTGCTCGTGTTTTCGCCGCAGCTTTTGGCCTGGAACGCGATCTACGGCTCGTTTTACACGGTGCCCCAGGGGGACGGCTTCATGTGGTGGGGGGACCCGGCGTGGTCGGAGGTGCTTTTTTCGTCGCGAAACGGGCTGTTTCCGTGGGCGCCCCTTTATGCCCTCGCCGGCGCCGGGTTGGCGGTGGCGGCGGTGCGCACGCCCCGGGTCGGGCTCGTCCTCGCGGTCGGCCTCGCGGTTCAGACGGTGGCAAACGGAGCGGTCTGGGACTGGTGGGCCGGAGGATCGTACGGCGGGAGGCGGTTCGACTCGGCGTTCGTGGTGTTCGCCTACGGTTTCGCGGCGCTCGCCGTGGCGCCCGGCGGGCCCGGGGTTTGGCGGCGCGTTTGGGCCGCCGGCGCCGCGCTCGCTGTCGCGCTCGCCGTCGTTTTGGCGGTCGCGAACATCTTGCTCGCAAATCAGTACTCGGCGCCAAACGCGCGGATCTACGGCGGGGAGCCCGCGAGCGAGATCATCGAAGAGCGACTGCCCGGGCCGCTCGGCGCCGTGGCCGGGGCGTCGTCCCGCGCGGCCAACGCGCCGGCCCGCTATGCGTTCGCCTGGCGTTACGGGGTACACGCCACCGCCTACGATCGCGTCGTGGGCGTGCACGCCCTCGGCGAGCTGTATCCGGGCCTAAACCGGATCCGGGGCAGGGAGCAGGACAGCGTCTCTTTGGATCCCCAACAGCCCGGCGTGATCGGGCTGTCGCCCGAGTGTGACGGCTGCGCGGCGACCGTGACGGACCAGGACGCGCGCGTCCTCGTCGCCCTAAACCGCCGCGACGAGATCACGTTCGCCCTGCGCGCCGCGGCGCCAGAAGGTGGGGCGGGTGCCCGCGCAACGCTCGTTTTGAACGGCGCGTCGATCGCGGACGCGGAGCTGTCCGAGGAGACGACGCGGATCGAAGGCCTCGCCCCGAAGGTGCGGCGCGGCGTCAACGTCCTCGAAATCCGGGCTCCGGCGGGCACGGCGCTCCACAGCCTGCGCGTGGAGGGAACGCCGGATCCCCGGGGGCCGGCGGCGCCCGAATAGCGTCGTCGCGAGCCTAACCTAGGTCACAGCCACCCGGCGGCGAGCGCTCGGCCGGTGTCAGCACACGAGGTCGAACTCGAGGACCGCGTCCTCCGAGTCGGGATCCCCGTCCTCCCCTCCGCTGAGCTCCAGCTCGAACTCGCCGCTCGCGCCGTCCCAATCGATGTCTACCTCCTCCTGCTCGGACAGCGGGAGCTCCCACCGATCGCCATCGAACGACTCCCCATCGAGCGGGCCCGTGTGGCGGATATGGAGCCGACCGCCTTCTTCGAGGGCATCTACCGAGATCCGAAGATCCTCCCAGCGGGCGTCCTCGGTCCTTCGCGGATCCTCGGCCCGGGCCATGATCTCTACGCGCTCGTGCTCGAATTGCTCCTGGCATTCGACCTGGAAAAGCTCGAGCTCCTCGCCGCGGAACGTCGCGGTGGAGGCGTCTGGATCTCCATCGCCGCGCTCGTCGTCGGCCGTGTCGTCGTCGGCGGCGGCCGTGTCGTCGCTGGGGTCCGCGCTCTCGCCGGCTTCATCATCGCCATCACAGCCGGCGACGCCGAGCAAAAGGGCGATGGGGATTGGAGCTAACCAGTTGATGTTCACGAAAAAACGCATGTTCGACCTCTTCGATGTGTCGACTTCGAGGTGCCGACGGCGCGCGCGCTCGGCGCCATGCCGTCGCGACTGATCCGCCGGATGGCGGCGTCGGCATTGTCGCGACGAGGCGGTGGGGTCGTCAAGGACGTGACGCTGTCCCGTAGCGCCTCGGATTTTAATGCGGTTGCGAACACCCGAGGCGCGAGGCGTGGCTCCCGCGCGCCAGGTTGGGGCTCGCGGATCTCGAGCTCGACTGGGACGATGAGCGGGCCGCGACGTGAGCTCGCAGGCCACTCGCATTGCGTCTTCTTCTGCATGCAAAGCCGACCGTTTGCGCGACAGCGGCGAATTGACGCCACGCGGGCGAGGTGAGACGTTGATTCCGCGAGCCGCGCCCCGGTTGCGCGCGTGGAAGCGTACGAAGAATGACTCAAGCCACGGGAGGCAGACGATGAAGCGAATCCTGGCGATGGCGGCGGCGCTGGTGATCGGTTTTCAAGCGGTGGGCTGTGACGACGATGACACCCCCGCGGGCGACACCGCCGCAGGCGACGACACCGCCGCGGACGAGCCCGCCGATGAAGCGAGCGATAACGGCCGCGCCGTGGGCGGCGCGCCGGGAGACGGTGGCGAGGCGTCGGTCACGGCGACTGGCGCGGTACAGGGCGAGTTCGAGGGGCACGCGGTGTTCACGCAGGCGTCGCTCGACGGCGGGACCTTCAGCGTCGATATGACCGACAATTCGGAATTCGGCTTGGAGCTCAGGATCGAAGTCGACGACGGCGCCGTCCCCGCTCCGGCGACCTTCGAAGTGGGTAGCGGGTTCAGCGACGAGTCGTTCTACGCGGCCTTCCGGGATTTCACGGACGGAGGCATGGTCGACCCAGACGAATACATATCGACGGGCGAGGGCACCGTCGAGCTCGTCGACACGAGCGACGACGCCGCCTCGGGGAGCTTCGAGGTCGAGCTGTCCGCCCATGGCGGTGACAGCGACGACACGGTCGAGGTGTCGGGCGAGTTTCGAGCGGTCCAGGTCGAAGGCGGCGACTCGCTGTAGCGTTGGCTCGGGTTACGGCGCGGCGAGTTAGCCACGGCCCGGGCCAATGCGCCGCGCTTCGGGCCGCCGTCCAAGCACGATCCCTCGCCCGCGCGGGCGGGCCAACTCTACCTGCGGCGCGGTCACAACGCTTTTGGCTGGGCAACGTCGGCCACGCGACGACGGATCGACATAGGGGTTCCCTCTTTGCGATTGTAAGGCGTGTTTTCGCGGAACCCATTTCGGTCCCCGCCACCTCGGTGTCTGTTTGTCGTGGCGACCGCGCTGAGCGTGGCCTGCAGCTTGGCCGGCGGATGCTCGCTCTTCTTGATGGAAAAGGCGCCGTCTGAATACGCCCCCGCAGCGCACGGACCTCCGTACTGCGATCCCGACCGGGCCATGCCAATAGCCGATACGGCGGTCGGCGCCACCTTGATCTTGGTGGCGGGCACATCCTTCAGGCGAACAGAGGATCCCCGCGGAGGTGAGGAGTCCCGAGACACTCGCACCGGGCTTGGCGCGCTCGCGCTCGCGGTCACGTACGGGGCCAGCGCCATCAATGGCTACGTCAGCGCGGCCCGATGCCGGGA
>SLNH01000069.1 GCA_007133195.1 Nannocystineae bacterium
GGCGTCGGCGGCCCCATCTGCGTGGTCCGCGGTTCGCTGGGTGGGGAGCTGTCGCTGGCGCCTCGTGGAGCCGCTCCCGACCCGTTTTGGCTCCAGCCGCGCGCCGTCCGCACCAGCGCCGACAGGTCGGGCTTGCCCTCGGCGTCCGCCCCGCCTGCGCCGGCGGACTCGCCCACCGGCCCGCCCGAGGGCGACGACGGCGGGGCCGAGATCTGGCCACTCGCCAGCGGCGGCGGGGCGTCCGCGTCCGGTGCAGGTGGCGCCGGTTTGGCTTGGGACGGCTTTTTCGCGCGCTTGATACCGGCCTTGGTCTTCTCCTCCTCGGGATCCGGCTCGTACTCATCCGGATCCAACTCCTCCGGCTCGGCCTGAAGGGCAGGAGGATTGCCGTAGATCGACGTTTCCTGCTCTTCGTCGTCCCACGCGAGCGGCGCCGCATCGTCCTCGAGCAGCTGTTCGGGATCCGGCGCGAGGGTCGGAGGCGCGGCTTGGGGCGGAACGTCCGCGGTGTCGGGCGGAAGCGGCGGAGGCGCCGTAGCGCGCCCAGGGCGCCCCCTGCCGGCGACCTGATCGGCGTCGGGAGTTTGCAGCTCCGGCGCCGACAGGCGGCGATACGACTCGAGCTTCGCGGTCTCCTCTTCGATCTCGCGGGCGAACATCGACTTCATCCAGCCCGCGAGGTCTTTGCGCGAGTAAAACTCTCCCGCGGTGTAGACGAAGGCCTGAAGCTCGTCGTGCAGATCGATCGCGTGCTGGTAGCGGTCCTCCACGTCGCGCGCGAGCGCCTTGAGAACGATGCGCTCGAGCTCGTCGGGGATCTTCCGGTTGTAGGTGCTGGGCGGCAAGATCTCCACGTTGCGAACCTTCTCGAGCGTCGAGAAGTCCGACTCTCCGTGAAACAGCCGCTCGCCGGTGAGGAGCTCGTAGAGCACGATGCCGCACGAAAACACGTCCGAACGCCGGTCGATGGGCAAGCCCCGCACTTGCTCGGGCGACATATAGCCGAACTTGCCCTTGAGGATGCCGGCCTGCGTTTTGGTCCCCTTGCCCGCCGCCTTCGCGATGCCGAAATCGATGAGCTTGATCTCGCCCTCGAAGGACACGAGAATGTTCTGTGGGCTTACGTCCCGGTGTACGAGGCCGAGCTCGTTACCGGCCTGATCGCGCTTGTTGTGGGCGTAGTCGAGCCCCTCGCAGACCTTCATCACCACGAAGCAGGCCTGCGCGACCGGCACCGGAATCCCCTGGGACCCGCAGCGGTCGAAAATCGAGCGCAAATCGCGCCCGTGCACGTGCTCGAGGGCGATGTAGTAGCTGCCGTCAACGACGCCGAGATCGAAGATCTGTGCGATGTTGGCGTGGTTGAGTTGGACGGCGATCTTCGCCTCGTCCACGAACATCCCGGTGAAGTCGTCGTCCTCGGCGATGTTCGGCAGGATCCGCTTGACCGCGACCAGCCGCTCGAACCCTTCTACGCCGAACGCCTTGGCGCGGAAAACCTCCGCCATTCCGCCGACGTTGATACGTTCGAGGAGATAGTACTTACCGAATGGGATCGGCTGGGTCAAAAGCGCGGCCTCGTCGTGGTTTCGGCAGGGGCGTGCCGCCGCATCGCTCCACGGCGCCAGTATAGCAAGCTACCCCGGTGGGCTCGCCATATCCGTGTTCACATTCCCGTTTGCGGTCGCCCCTTTCCCGGCAAAATCCAGGGGGATATAGGCGGCTCCTGGGCCGCCGTCCCGTCGCCCTATAAACGCAGCGCCGGCGCGCGCGGTCTACCGCGGCCGCGCGGGGCGCGCGACGCGCCGCATCATCACCGGCGGGGTCGAGCCTGCGCTAGTCTCCCTCGACCCACACCCGCTTCATCGAGTCGCCCGGCTGGATGGCATCGACAACCTCGATGCCGCGGGTCACCTTGCCGAACACCGTGTGCACGCCGTCGAGGTGGGGCTGGGGGCCATGGGCGATGAAAAACTGCGAGCCGCCGGTATCTTTGCCAGCGTGAGCCATCGAGAGGCTCCCCCGATCGTGCTTGTGGGTGCTCTTGTCGGTCTCACAGGGAATCGTGTAGCCGGGGCCGCCCGTGCCGTTCCCCTTGGGACAGCCGCCCTGGATCACGAAGTTGGGGATCACGCGGTGGAAGGTGAGCCCGTCGAAAAACGGACGCGAAACCTCCGCGCCGGTCTTGGGATCGACCCAGGGCTTGGTGCCCGCGGCCAAACCTACGAAGTTCTCGACCGTACCTGGGGCGTCGGCCTCGAACAGCTCGGCGACGATCTCGCCTTTGTCCGTCTCGAAATGTACGTACTTTGCCATCGATATCACTCCTCGGAGCGCAATGAGTCAGTCTTGCGACAGCGCCTGAGCCGGCGGCATGTTCGCCGCGCGCCCCGCGGGGAACAAGCCGCCCAACACGGCGAACACGACCGCGCAGGCGATCCCGCCGGCCACGATCCACCACTCGAACAAAAAGAAGGAGTCGGGCTTGAACGGAAAGGCGGGCATCCAGCGGTGCGCCGCGAAGTCCACCGCCGCCGCGCCGACCCGGGCGGCGGCCACGCCGAGCAGCCCACCGATCACGCCGATCAGCGCGGCTTCGGCGAGGACGAGAGTGCGGATGTCGCCCCGCGTCCCACCGATCGCGCGGAGCACGCCGAGCTCCCGTTTCCGCTCGGAGACTTGGAGAAAGAAGCTGTGGGCGATGTTGATCGCCGCGATCGTGACGATGACGAGCGAGATCATCACGAACAGCGCCGTCACGATGAAGATCGCCGTCGCGAAGCGCTCGCCCTGGCGGTCGGCGAGCGAAAGGTCCAGCTCGTCCTGGACCCAGCCGGCGAACGGCGCCACCGCCTCGCGGCCTTCGAGGACCACCTCGATCGACGAGTAGACCTCCGCTGCTTCGTCGCCGACGAACTCGCGGTTCCAGCGCTCCATGTAGCCGATGGGCACGGTCACCCCGATCGGCATCGCCTTGTCGCTGATGCCGACGACCATGCCCTCCACCTGCCGCGGCGGTGACTCGCCGCCCGTCATGGCAGCGGCGAACATCGTCTCCCCGAGCCCGATTTCGAGCCGGAGCATGCTGGCGAGCATGCCTTCCAACGCCTCGTCGATGGGCGGCAGGCCGTGGGACGGGGCGAACTGCGTGTTGTAGAGCTCGACCAGGGTCCGAGATACCACGATGGGCACCCGCTTGTGGCACGTGTTATCGCGCTGGTCGCAATAGTAGTGGTCGCCGCACTCCCGCTCGGGCGGCGGCCCGCAAGCCTCCCGCTCGTGCTCCTCGGCCTCCCAGTCGACGAAGCGATCGGCGAAGTCCTCGTCGGCCACGTAGGCCGGGTCTACGCCGTCGGCGAAGCCGCCTGCCTCGAACGGCATGCGCTGGCCCATGAACATCGCGGCGCCGCTTGCGGGAAACGCCATCGCCATGCGCGGCACGGCCTCTTTGACGTCGGGGTGCTGCCGGATTTCGTTCACGACGTCGTCGTTCAAGGCGTCGCGCGCATCGACGTCGGCCGCGCCCACGCGCGGCGCGACCACTTCCACCTCGTCGAGCGGAAAGATCTCCTCGAGAAAGACCGATCTCACGGACATCGACAGGGACAGGAAGAACGCGAACGAGGCGATGCCCACGACCAAGCCGAAGGTGTGCAGCGCGAGCCGCCGCCGATTGCTCAGCGCGTTCGTGGCGACGAGGCGGGCGAGTTTCCCCGGGGCGATCACGTCGAGGCGGCCTCCTTCGCCGCGGGCGCGCCGGCGCTCTCGTCTTCGATGACGCCGTCGCGGATCGAGACGATCCGCTCAGCCGCGCTCGAGATCCGCTGCTCGTGGGTGACGATGACGAGGGTGACGCCGTCGCGCTCGTTCAGCTCGCGGAAAAACTCGATGACCTCGCCGCCGGTGTGGCTGTCGAGGTTCCCGGTGGGCTCGTCGCAAAGCAGAATCCGCGGCCGCTGGAACAGGGCCCGGGCGATCGCCACCCGCTGCTTCTGCCCGCCCGACAGGGTGCCGGGCTTGCGCCCCGCGACGTCTGCGAGGCCCACCCGGCCGAGCACCTCTTTGCCCCGCTCTTGCACCTCGGCGGGCGACTTACCGCGCGAAAACGACGCGGGCAGGCACACGTTGTCGAGGCAGGTCAGGTGCTCGATGAGGTTGAAGGCCTGAAACACGAAGCCGATGTCCACGTTTCTGAGGCGGGCGAGAGCTCGTTCTTTGGCCTCGCCGTAGCGGACCCCCGCGACCTCGACGTGGCCCCGGTCGGCGACGTCGAGCGCGCCTACGATGTTGAGGAGCGTCGACTTGCCGGATCCGGACTCGCCCATGAGCGCTACGAACTCGCCCGAGCCAACCTCCAGCGAAACGCCGCGCAGCACTCTCGCGGGCGCGCTGGCCGGCCCGTAGCTCTTTTCGACATCGCGTAGCCGTATGATCGGATCACCCGCCACGGGGTCCCGACCCTAGCACACTTCGCGAGGCCGCCAATCGCGAGGCCGGCCGCGTTTCAGGACGCCTCGAACGAGCCCGCCCGCGGCCTCAGAAGGTGGCCGGCCCCACGAAGATATAGCCTCGGGTGGAACCCGGCGGCCCGACGAACCGCACCGGGTAACTCTCGCCGCCTTCGATGGCGATCACGGCAAACGGCCGCTTTATCGGCGCGGGGCCGTCCCCGTAAAACGCGGCCATCACGAGAAGGTCGGCCCGCCTTTCGGCGCGGTTTTCGACGCGGCCTGCGACGATGACCCGCTCGTCTCCGCTCACGGTCTCGTCGCGGTAAACGTGGCTGTCCGTGACGTAGAGATTCGGCGGATGACGCGCGACGGTCGTGCCTTGAAGGTCAATCCGAGCCCCCTCGGCCTGCGGCCTGACCTCCCCCGCCGCGTCCACGAGCGCGAAGGTACGCTGGCCGCCAGCCGGCACGCGCAGCGACTCTCGTTGCAGATCTCCGAGCGACTCCCCGCTCGCGGCGGTGAGCTCACCGCCCAGCGTGACGTAGATATCGTCGTCGCTCCGGCTTACGGCATCGACGAGGACGTATGTCGCCTCGGAGGCGTGCGCGCCGCGGCCGACTCGGCCGGTGTCTACGGTGACCGCGTCGGCGCGGATCTCGACGTCGCCGGGATCCGCGCGCGCGGGCTCCCAGGAGCTCGTCATGCAGCCGTCGCAGCCGGCCGCCGTGAGCAGCAGCACCGGCGCGGCCAGCGGCGGGCGCGCGAGCGCCGCGGGCAAGGTCACGAAGACCCTCCCGGCGCGCCGGCGCGGCGCAAAAGCTCCCTGAGCGCGGGGCCGTCCTCGGCTTGGTCCTCACCCTCGGCGAGCCGCGCGAGGGCGCGGGCGAGCGTCGCGACCCGCTCGTTGGTCCCGGCCCGCTTATCGATGATCACCCGATACTGCCCGCGCACCCGGCACAGCCCGCCGACGCCGACGCTCGTGTGGAGGCGCTCGTAGCTCACCTTGACGCCGCGACGATCGGCAGCCTGCTCGAGCTCGGAGAGGAGGGCTTCTGGCTTCATGGCACGGAGGGCGCCTGCCCGCTCCCTCTATAGCAGGCGCCTCGCGCGAACGAAAGCGGCCCGGCCGGCGCGCGGGAGGCCCCGCGCCGCTGCACGCGAGCCACCGACGCCGGTCACCGCCGCGCGCCCTTCACGAGGATGGTTTACCTGCGCCAGGCCGGAAGCCAAACCGAAAACTCGGCGCCGCCCGACGCCGAGGGCGCCACGCGGATTTCCCCGTCGTGCTGATCCACGATGTTCTTCACGATCGACAGCCCGAGCCCGGTGCCGTGACCGTCTGACTTGGTCGAAAAGAAGGGCTCGAAAATCTGCGCGCGATCGCTCTCGGGGATCCCCGGGCCGTCGTCCGAGACGACGATCCAGGCGCCGTCGCCTCCGCTCGCCGGCCGCGCCGACACCCAAACCCGGCCGCGATCGCCGACGGCGTGACAGGCGTTCGTGATCAGGTTGATGAACACTTGCTCGAGCTGACCGGGGATCGCGTGGATCGGGAGGCGCGCGTCGGGCAGATGGAGGTGTCGCTCGATTTCGGCCCGCTCGAACAGATGCTCGCAAAGCGACAGCGACTGCCTCACGACCTCCCCCACGTCCACGGGCTCGGGGTCCTCGCCGGACGGCTTCGCGTACTGGACGAGATCCTTGGCGAACGCGAGGATCCGCTGCGCGCCCTCGCCGATGCGGCGGAGCTTTTCGGCGTCGCCGGTGTCGGCGAGGGGGTGCTCGGAGTTGGCCTCGACCTTCTTGACCAGGTAGTCGGCGTACACCGTGATCGATGTGAGCGGGTTATTCAGCTCGTGCACGACCCCGGCGGCGAGCTGGCCCAGGGTAGCCAACTTTTCAGCCTGAATCACCTGACTCTGGAGCTCGGCCAGGCGCGTTTTGTCCTGGCCGACGGCGACCACGGCGTGCAGATCCCCGCGCACCGCGACGCGCGCGACGCTCCACACCGTTTTGACGAGCCTGCCCGAGCGGGTGACGAGATCGACGTCGATGGGGTCCGAGCGCCCTGCGGAGAAGGCTTGCCGAACGACGCGGGCCACGCGCGGCTGGTCGCGCCCCACGATCCAATCGCGAAGATCGCTGCCGATGATCTCGTCGTGGCCGTAGTCGGTCAGCCGGCACAGCGCCTGGTTGCACACGGTGATGCGCCACTCGGTGTCCACCCCGACGATAAGGGCGTCGGCCTGCTCGATGAGCGTGCTCTGATAATCGCGAAGGAGCGACGTTTCGCGGTGAAGGCGCTCGTTTCGGAGCGCCATCGACAGCTGGTTGACGAACGGGACGAGCAGGCGCTCGTCGTCTCTCGGGGGATCCTGGCCGAGCGGATAGCCCACGTCGACCACACCGTACAGCTCGCCCGCGGCGACGAGCGGAACGCTAAAGCCCAAGGCGACATCCACGAACGGCGCGTCCCAATCCTCGTCGATGCGCACGCGCGCGCTCTCCGCGAGAGCCGTCTTGAGCCGCGCCTTCTCCACCGAACGCGGCCGGAGGCACACGCGCTCGCGCTCGATCCCGCCGCGCAGCTCGCCTCCGCGCGCGTAACACCGCGCCGGCTCGAGCGTGCGCGCGTCGAACACGCGAACCGCCAGGCGCCGGTGCCGAAACCGCGGCACCACCACGTCGAGAAAGACGCCGACGAGCTGCTCTTCTTCGCGCTCGAGATACAGCTCGCGGCTCAGCTCGAACATCGCCTCGAGGAGCTCGCTGGCGCTGGGCGTATCCAGCCGGCCGGCTGGCGCCTCCCGCGTGTCGCCGAGGCGCGTTTCGTCGCCGGACACTTGCGCTAGCTCCGCGTGTCTGGTCCGGCGCGGTGGACGTCGCCCGGGTTTTGAGCGCCGTCGCTGCCCGTGTCGCCGCCGCGCTCGGCGCCTTCTGGTTCGCGCGTTGCGCCGGCGTCGCCCGCAGAAACGTCATCGGCTGCCGCGCCGGTCAAGCCATGGCCCTCCGTGCCCGCCGCGGAGCGCTCCAAATCGAGGATGCTCGCACCACCGACGTAGGCCTTCGTCTCGAAGCGGGTAATGCGACCGATCTTCTTGACGATCTCGGCCATGCGTTCGGTCTCCTCCTCGATGATGTCCAGCGCGCGAAGGTGCGGCGCCTCGGCGTCGCTCTGGCGGCGGATAAGCGAAGTATATCCCATGATCGAGGTGAGCGGTTGGTTGAGCTCGTGCGCCGCCGCGCCGGCCACCCCCGCGACGACGGCTTGGCTCTCGCGGCGCTCGAGCTGCTCCTGGGCGACGAGGAGCCGCTCTTCCATGCGCAGGCGCTCGCGCAGATCGCTGAACACGCCGACGCTGGCGATTTCTCGATCGTCTTCGTAAATCAGGGATGCGCTCATGTTCACGGGCACGACCTCGCCCTGCTTGCCGAGCACCTCCCACCGCGTTTGCTCGAGGCGTCCGGCGCCGCCGTACTCGCCCGAGCGCAACATTTGCATCACATCGCGGGCGGCGCCTTGCGGATACAGCTCCCAAACCGGCACGCGGCCGATGACCTCCTCGGCTCGGTACCCGTAGATGCGCTCGGCGCCAGCGTTGAACAAGATCACGTTCCCGCGCAGATCGGCGGCGATGATGCCGTCTACGGTGGAGTCGATCAGGCGCTCGAGGAAATCCTTGGTCTGGCGTAGCTCCGCCTCGAGGGCGCGGCGGGCCGATACGTCGCGAAACGAAAACACCACGGCGCCGGTTTGCCTGAGCACGGTGGAGGTCGTCACCGACACGGTGATGTTCGACCCGGCGGCCGTGCGCAGCGTCATGTCGAACGGCTCGAGGTTCTCGCCGCTCAGGACGTTCGCGATCACATCGGTGACCCCGGCGCGCTCGGCGCCGGGGACGATGTCCGGAAGCGCGGCGCCCACCAGATCCCGCGAAGCGATGCCGGTCATCGCCTCCGCGGCGCGGCTCACGAACAGGATGCATCCCGTCTCGTCGACCACGAACACGCCGTCGCCGGCGGCGTCGAAGTGCTCGCTCAGCGAATCGATGCTGCGGAGGCGGCGCTCGGCGTCGAATTGTGGGGGAGAGCTTCGCCGCGCGCGCAGGCGCGAAGCCGGCGGCGCCTCGGAAGAAACGGGCTTGGGCGCGGGCGTCGGCCGCGCCGCGTGGGCGGCTCGAAGCAAAC
>SLNH01000070.1 GCA_007133195.1 Nannocystineae bacterium
CACCCGGCCACGGACCCGGCATCGGCGCTCGGCCACCGGGACGGCGGAGGCTCGCTCGCCGCGATGTCCCGCTGCACCTCGCCTAGCTCCTCGGCTGTTTGCGGCCAGCCCACCGCTCGAGTTTGATCGAACCGGCGGCCCTGGACGAGCCCCGTCGGCGTCCGAGGTGAGCGTCGGAGCGATGTCATCGGCTGCGCGACTCGGCGACCTGCCGCAGTCGCTCGACGACTCTGGGCAACAGCCGCTGTACCGCCAGGCGCTCGACCGACCTGGAGAGCCGACGCCGGGTCCCGACATGCACCTGGTAGTGAACATAGGTCTGCTCGCCGCCCTCGCCATGCTGGCTCATCGCAAGCCAGCCCTCGTTCGTCTCGAGATCGCCCTCGAGATAGTCCCAGGAAACGACGTACAGCCCTCCGCGCTCGACCGCGCTAACCCGGTTGATCCACGAGAGCGAACCGAATGGAAACGGGAGCTTCATGGTGAAGCGCACCGAGGCGTCACCCGGAGCTCCCTCGACGACCTCCGCGGAGCTCAGTCCGAAGATGGCTTCGGAGAGCGAACGATAGTCGATGAGGATGTTCCAGACCTGATCTGGCGAGCAGCGAAGGAGTCCGTGGACGAAGACGCCGGGAACGCCCTTCGCAGACGGCAACCGCTTCACGATGATATCACCGCGCTCGAGCTCGGATCGCCGGTTCTCAGGGAGCACGATTCGGTCGCGCGGGCGCAAATCACCGAGGCTCATAGTTGCTCTTTGATCGCCCCCGCGCCCCGTGTCAATCGAATGGAATGGGGGGCGACGGCGTTCGTTCTTCGGGTTCTCCTTCGCCGAAGCCTAAGCCTAAGCCGCCAGGAGTTTGACGAGAAGGCGCGTGAGGACGTCGAGGCTCACGGGCTTGACCAGATGATCGACGAAACCGGCATCACGTGAGCGGAAGGACATCACCCATTGGCGGTACGGAATCGCTTGGGAGGCGCTCGTCGCAAAGATACGCAGCGAGCCCGCTCATTAGCCGGGCATGGCAGGACGGGCACCACTCAAGCGCTGCGTCGAAGTTTGACGGCGCTGCCCAGCCAGGCGAGCTTGTTCGGGTTCCGGATCGCATAGATGCCGGTTATCCGGCCTCCCTCGGCGGTGAGGCTTACCGCGGTGTCTAGCTTGCCGTCGACCTCGATCCGAAGGGCCGGCGTTCCGTTTAGCCACACGGCGATCAGCCGGGCACCGGCCACTTTGCGATCGAGGCCGGTCAAAAGCCGGGCCACGGGGTCGGCGCCCTTGATGGGCTTTCGGGCCGTGGGCACGACGCCGCCGCCGTCGGCGACAAACACGACGTCTGGCGCGAGCACGTCCAGCAAGCGCTGGAGGTCACCGGCCTCGATCGCGGCGCGGAACGAGTCCACGGTCGCTTGTTGCTCGGCCCGGGTCACGCGCATTCGAGGTCGCCGCGCGGCCACGTGCCCGCGGGCTCGGTGGGCGATCTGTCTGACAGCCGCAGAGGACTTGCCCAGCGCGTGGGCGATCTCGTCGTAGGTCACGTCGAACACTTCGCGCAGCACGAACACCGCTCGCTCGGTGGGCCCCAGCGTCTCGAGCACCGTGAGCATCGCGATCGAGACGCTCTCGGCGAGCTGGGCGTCCTCCGCCACGTCGGGCGAGGTAAGCAGCGGCTCCGGAAGCCACTCGCCCACGTACTCTTCCCGCTGCCGCGACACGGTGCGCAGCCGGTTTAGCGCCAGTCGGGTGACGATCCGAACCAGGTACGCGCGCTGATCGCGAACCTGCTTTCGCGCGACGTCACCTACGTTCGCCCATCTGAGCCACGTCTCCTGCACCACGTCCTCGGCGTCGGCCGCCGAGCCGAGCATCTCGTAGGCGACCGTGAATAGCAGATTGCGGTGGATGACGAAGGAATCGCCGCTCATGACGCGGAGGGTACGGCGCGGTTAGCGTCGGGCAATGGCCTAAGTCCGCACGAGGCCGCAAACTCCTGCGATTCGATGCCGAGCGCGGTGTTCGTGCGAGCGTAGAGATTCGCAAGCGCGATGAACGAGGTAAGCTCCACGAGGGCCGGCGCACCGAGGGCGCTAAGCAGCCGTGCCGACAGCTCGTCCGTGACCGTCGGCGGCGTGTTCGTCATGGCCTCGGCGTACTCCAGCACGTCCCGCTCGAGCTGCGTAAATACGTCGGACTCGCGCCACCGCGGTACCTCGCGAGCCTTCGCCAGGTCGAGCCCCTCGTTGTGCGCCATGAAGTAGCCGAAGTCCAGGCACCAGCTGCACCCGACCGCGCTGGCTACCGCCATGTGGGCAAACGACTTCAGGTTCTCGTCGCAGGCGCGCCACTTCTTGGACTTCTGCCCCAGCCCGAGAAAGAAGCTGAGCACCCGACGGTTTTGCCAGTACACGCCGAGCGGCTCCGGCACCTCGCCGAGCAGCTTCCTGCTAAACCGTTTCACCATCGCGCCATAGATGCCGGTGATCTCGGCCTTGGGTATCCGAGTGTCGTTTGCCATGTCTCCTCCTTTTCTGACATGGAGACACCGGCCGGCGGGCCCCTGTGACATCCCGCCGGATGATTTCTGCGCCCGCGGCCGCCTCCTCCCACGACCTGGCCGACCGTCGAGGCCTGCCGACACCCATCCCGAATCGCCATCGCCTCGGCCACGGCCGACCTCACCCGCTCACCATCCGCCCACCCCACCCATCCGGACCTACGCAGGGCGCAGCCCGCCAACGCCCGCTGCGATCTACCAGAGCAGCTCGCCGCGCATGGTGGTCACGGCCTTGCCACGAAGCTTCACGCGCTCGCAGACGACCTCCACATCCACGTAGCCGCCGCGCGCGGAGGCCTGGTAGCAGCGAAGCCTACTCCTGGCGAGCTTGCCGGCCCAGCGCTTGAGCAGGGCGACCACGCGGCCGCCCGGCGTGAGGGAGAGGCGATCTTCGGCGAAGGGCGGTCTAGCGGCGTAGCGGATGAGGCGCTCGAGGCGGCCCGATCCTCGGCCCCTCAGATGACGATGGCGCCGACGCCGGCGAGGAGGGAAAATCCCTGGATGAAGGCGGAACTCGGATCGCGGACGAGCCGAGGCCCGGTGGTCATTGGGCTGGCTCCAAATCGGGCCGCGCCCGCTTTATCTTGCGCCCAGAGCAGCTCGTCTTCGTCCAGGTCGTCTGCACCATCCCAGTCGCTGCCGAGGAGCGCGGCGACGCGGATCCCGATCTGGACGGTGAGGTACTCGAGCTCGTCGCGGATCGGCGGCGGCAGGCGAAAGCAGCGAAGGTCCCGATCTTCGGCCTCGAAGAAGACACCGTCGCAAACAATCGTGTGGAAGTGCGGATCGGCACTTTCGCGCCTGCCGAACCGCTGCGGCAGCGCGATGGCGCCGAGACGCGGATCGGAGACGCCGAGGCCGCGAGCCCGTTTTCGCTGCCATGTGAAGATGCGCCTCATGACGACGCGCAGTTCGGCGACGATAGCGTCTCGGTGGGGGGCCTCGGGCTGGGCACGTACACCCTGGCTAGCCAGTCGGCCGAGCCGGCAGTCGGCCTCCGCCGGCGAAGAGGAGATCGAGAACTACTCGCAAAACTACCTCACGGTCGATTTCACCTTCCGCATCGGCGGCAGCCGCACCACACCGGCCCCCGCCGGCCGACGAGCCGTAGCGCGGCCGCCCGCCGCGCTGCGCTAATGATCCCGCTCACCCGCCGGCGCGGCGGCCCGCAAATTTTCAGCTCCTCGCGTTGACGCCCACTCCGCTCCGCGCCAAGAAGAGCGGGTCCGTCGTACGCGCTTCGGGACGGCTCGGCCGAGCTCCGGAGCAACAGGAGGTCTCGTGAAACGCTACGCAGCAATTGCCGCGCTCGCGGCGTTCGCCGTGACATCTGTGGCTTGTTACAACACCAAGGTACAAACCGGCGCGGCGCCCGTCGGCCCCACCTATCAGGATCGCCAGTGGTTCACGATCGGCGGCCTCGTGGGCCTCTCCGGCCCCGCGGGCCGCGAGTGCGATGCCGACGGCCTCTCGCGCTCCGAGAGCCGGATGGCCGGCATGGATATCCTCATCAATATCGGCCTCGGCATCGTCGGCGGCGCCGCCGGCGTCGCGATCTGTGACGAAGACGCGAGCGCCGAGACCTATGGCTCCTGCGTCTCCGGCGTTAGCACCCTCGTGCCCTTCCTCTTGTCCTCGCGCACCGTGAGCTACCGCTGCGCGCGCGGACCTCGCGCCGATGAGCTCGAGCTTTTGCCCGGCGAGCGGCGCGCCGACCTCGAACTCGGCGACGAGGACTAACCCGCCCACGGCGCCGAGCCCTCTCGCTCGGCGCCTGCAGCGTCTCAGGAGCGACTTGCCCTGCATTCGGGCGGCTTTCTGCCTGTCAGTCCACGCCGAGGACGATCTCCTCGGGGCCCTCGATGGAATCGGGATGACAGCCGCCGGTGCGGACGACGCACTCCTCCTCGAACGAGGCGTCGCCCTTTTCGCCTTCGGCGATGAGCGCATCGCCGTCTTGTACGGCGCCGATATGGCTCGAGGTCACGAGCACGTAGGTTCCGGGTTCGTGGGGCTCTGGATCGCTCGTGTCGAGAATTTCGCCGCTCCCCTCGTGCGTGACACCACCTCGACGTCGCTAACCGGCTCGCCCTGCTCCTCGACCACGCGAAAGCTCTTCCACCGAAGGACCGAGTCGCAGACCGGCCCCGCGACCTCGAGCGCGACGAGATAACAGGGTACGTCGAGCTCGCGCAGCTTCGCCTCCACCGCCGGTAGCGCCTCCGCGGAGGCTCCGAACAGGATGCGATTATCCCGCTCGGAGATCCCGCCCATGCTCACGCCATCGATGGCGAAGATCGGCCCCCAAAGTTTCTCGTACCAGGCATGAAGCTCGACATGGTCCCAGCGCGCCTGGCAGACGTCGGCGTCGCGGATCAGGCCGGAGGGTGACCAACGATAGTCAGGGCGCAGGAGTGCATGCCCCCGGCGTTGGCCCTCGGAGCATGGCGAGACTCTTGCCGACCTCGAAGCTCAGGCGGGCTCACAAGGGCGGTCTCGCGGCGTAGCGGATGAGGCCCTCGAGGGCGGCCCGATCCTAGACGCTTTGCTGTTGCACTTCGAGCGCCGCCAAGGCCCCCGTCCGATCGTCTAGTTCACCGAAGTCGCGAACACGCCGAGACGCGGCATCGCGGCGCTCCGTGGTCGACCAGTATTCGCGTAAACGCCGCACAGCCCGGCAACGGAGCGGATCAATCGCAGCGCGCGCGCACGAAGGCGGTAACCGCTTCGGCGTACCGTTCTGGGGCTTCCAAGTGTGGGGTGTGCCCTGCTCCCGCAAGCGTGCGCACTTCCACGGATGGCATGGCCTCGGCGAGCTTGGTGCTGACCGAGGCGAAGTGCGGCGGACTCTGGTCACCTTGGGTGAGGAGAGCCGGGCGCGGGAGCTCGCGGATCGACTCGAGGTCGAAGGCGTAAAACTCCGGATCGCTCGCCTCGTCGCGGAAGGCGACGGCGTTGTTGATGATGGTTTCCTTGGTCTCGAGTGGGAGGCCGGCCCATATGCCCGGCGCGTTCGCCTCGAGAAACTGCTCGGCGGCGCCGGCGGAATCACCCGAAGTGATGCGATACGCGACCGCGGCGTCCGTACGCATGTCCGCCTCGACGATCGACGCGACAGCAGGGTCGCCGGAGGCGAGCGAGAGCAGCGGTGGCTCGTGAGCGGTGATGCCGCGGAGGAGGTCGGGCCGCTGCCCGGCCAGCCGCAGCGTGATCGAGCCACCGAAGGAGTTGCCCACCACCCACGCGGGGCCGAGCTCCAGATGCTCGAGCAGCGCGGCGAGGTCGGCGACGTTCTCGCGGACCTTGCCCTGCCCGCTCGGTCGCTCGCTCTCGCTGTACCCGCGGCGGTCATAGGTCACAACCCGGAAGTCGTCCGGGAAATGCGGGAGGATCGCATCCCACTGCCTGCGGTCGAGCCACGATCCGTGCACAAGGACGAGGGGGATGTCCCCCGCTGCACTGATCTCGTAGGACAGCCGGACGCCGTTGACCGTGACCGTGGGCATCGAGACCCCTCCCCTCCGTGCTTGCGGTTCACTCACTGTGATGGAGCTGCGCGCCGAAAAAACAAAAATAGCACGCTCGTACCATCTAGTCCAGCGGCTCGTTCTAGGATGCCTGCGGGGCGAGCTTGCGTAGAAACTCCGTGGACTCGAAGACGACCTCGGTTTCGCCGGTCGTGAGCCAGGGGCGCCCCAGCTTCACGACCACACGGCCGTCGGGGGCGCGGGAGAGGCGATCTTCGGTGGCGCTCGAGGTATTGCAGGTAGCGCTCGGCCTATCGGACGAGGCGATCGTGCGGCGCGACCAGGGTGACTGCGCCGGCACATGGATGGAGGCTTTCCAGGTCGGAGCGGCCGCGCCGAGCACCTCGTCGACGAAGCGCCGCACGCGCTCGGGCGGGCGCACATCGAGTTCGGCCGCGCGAATCGCCGGCGCGAACATGCCGTCGTCGCCATGCGCCTGACGGCGGCGTCCCGCGCCAGCGCTACAGACGCGACGCGCTACCCGGGGCGGCCTCCGCGTCGTGTAGAGTCCGTGGATGGTCTCGCACGCGCACCGCCGCGTCCCCGACGGCGACCCGCACCCGCTCGGGTCGCACGTCGGGCCGGACGGCGTGAACTTCAGCGTCTACGCTCAGGGCGCCGATCGCGTCGAGCTCTTGCTCTATGACGGCGTCGACGGCGACGAGCCGGCGCGGACGATCGCGATGGAGCAAACCCGGTATTACTGGCACGCGCGCGTGCCGGGCGTGCGCCCGGGGCAGATCTACGGGTATCGCGCTCACGGTGCGCACCAGCCCGCCCGCGGCCTGCTCTTCGACGGAGACAAGGTGCTCCTGGATCCCTACGGGCGGGCGGTGGCCGTTCCGTCGGACTACCGCCGCGAGGCCGCGGTCGCGCCGGGCCGAAACGACCGCCATGCCTTCAAGAGCGTCGTCGTCGACGCCGGGGACTACGATTGGGAAGGGGACGCGCCGCTGCGGCGCTCGTTCGCGCAGACCGTCATCTACGAGCTTCACGTGCGAGGCTTTACCCGGCACGCGCGCTCGAACGTCGCGGAGCAAAGGCGCGGTACCTACGCCGGGGTGATCGAGAAGATCCCATACCTGCAAGACCTGGGGGTGACGGCGGTGGAGCTTTTGCCGGTGTTTCAGTTCGACTGGCAGCGCGCACCGGCCAACCTGACCAACTACTGGGGTTACGCGCCGGTGTCGTTCTTCGCGCCGCATGCCGGCTACGGCGTCGGCAGCGAGCCTACGAGTGCGCTCGATGAGTTTCGCGACATGGTCAAGGCGCTCCACCGCGCCGGGATCGAGGTGATCCTCGATGTGGTCTTCGGCCAGACCGCCGAAGGCGGGCGTAACGGCGCGACGCTCAGCTTTCGGGGGCTCGCGAACGCCGGCTACTACATCCTCGACGGCGACACCCGCGAGCACGCCGACTACAGCGGCACCGGCAATACCCTCAACGCCAACAGCTCCGTGGTCCGGCGCATGATCCTCGACAGCCTGCGGTACTGGGTCGCGGAGATGCACGTCGATGGGTTCCGCTTCGATCTGGCGGCCGTGCTCACGCGCGACGAGACCGGCCACCCGCTTCCGAACCCTCCTGTGCTCTGGGACATCGAGACCGATCCGGTCCTGGCAGGGACCAAGCTCATCGCCGAAGCCTGGGACGCGGCCGGCCTCTATCAGGTCGGCTCGTTTATCGGCGACCACTGGAAAGAGTGGAACGGGGAGTTTCGCGACGACGTTCGCTCCTTTGTTCGCGGCGATCCGGGGATGACGCCGCGCGTGGCCGAGCGGGTGCTCGGCAGCCCCGACCTGTACGGAAAGCGGCCCCGGCATGCCGAGCAGAGCATCAACTTCGTCACCTGTCACGACGGCTTCACGCTAAATGACGTGGTCTCCTACGACCACAAGCACAACGAGGCCAACGGTGAGGAAGGCCGAGACGGTCACGGTGACAACCGGAGCTGGAACCACGGCGTCGAGGGACCGACGGACGATCCGGACATCGAGGCGCTCCGCAATCGCCAGGTCAAAAACATGCTGGCGCTCACGCTGCTGTCCTTCGGCGCCCCGATGCTGCTCATGGGCGATGAAGTGCGCCGGACCCAGCTCGGCAACAACAACGCCTACTGTCAGGACAACGAGCTTTCCTGGATGGACTGGCGGCTCCTCGAGAGGCACGGTGACATCCACCGCTTCGTGCGGGAGCTTATCCGGCTTCGCTTTCTGCGCGACTCGGTCAGGCTGGCTCCGGTGCTCACGCTCGCCGATCTCCGCGAGCAGGCGAACGTCGAATTTCACGGCGTCCGCCTCGGCCAGCCCGATTTCACGCATCCGTCGCGGAGCCTGGCGCTGTCGGCGACCAGTCTCTCCGGCGACCTGCGGATGTACTACGCGATCAACGCCTGGACGCAGCCGCTCGAGTTCGAGCTACCGCCCGCCCCGCGAACCCTCGGCTGGCGCCGCGTGCTCGACACGTTTTTGCCGACCCCCGACGACATCTGCCAGCCGGATCGAGCCGACGCGGTGACGACTC
>SLNH01000290.1 GCA_007133195.1 Nannocystineae bacterium
CCATGTCGGTCGCTTCGAGTGGAATCGCATGCCGGGCCTCGAACGCGAAGGCGTCGGCGGGCGTGTCGGCGCTCGTCACGGTGGTCGGCTCAGCCTCGGCGATGGGATCGTCGTGCTCGAGACCAAGGTGTCCCGGCTGGCAGGTCCAAAGCTCATGGCCCCGCCGGGAGGCCTCGAGCATGAGCGCGTACGTGGTATCGCCCGCGAGGTCGAACCCCGCGGGCGGATCACAGACGACGAGGATCCGCATGTCCCCAGTGTGGCTTATTTGGCGCGCCGCGCCGATGGCTCGCGGCGCGTGCCGCGGGGCACTGTCCGGAAATTTCACTCCTCCCGGGCACATCGGCCATGGTCGGGTTCCGAGCCGCGAAAGCGCGCCCTCAAGACCAAACTCCGCAAGGACATGGGTTTCATATACAATTTGCCCTTCCTCGTACTCCTGTCGGTGGGAACCGCGCTCTGGGTGGCACCGGGCCACCGGGGCGGCGTCGCGGCCGATCTCGTCGACCGCGCCGACCCCATCTTGGGACCGCTGTTTGCGTTTTTCGGCCTGCCGGCCTCGCCTCCGCGGCCCGTGGTAGCGGCGGCTTTCGCGGCGGCGGGCGCGACGGGGCTCGTGCTTTGCGCGGTCGCCCACATCTTGTTCGGCAGCCTGTCGCCCTGGCTCGCACTAAACGCGCTGGCGACTGCCCTCGCCGTCGGGGTGCTCACGGCCAAGCTCAAGCGCTCGCGCCACGGCGGCCCGCCGAACGTCGAAGATGGACACCGCGCGTAGCCCGTGGCGGTCGGCGCGTCAGCCAGATTCCCGACGTTTCCGACGACCTCGGGCACGGCCTCGGCCACGACCGCGGGCAAAAATTGGCCACACATATCCTACATGTCGTACAGTGTGGACCATGGTGGTACCCCTGCCGAGCGAATCGCCCGTCCCCGAGCGCAAGCCGATGGCCACGGCGCGCAGGGTCTCGCTGTTTCACCGCGAGCTCCGCGTGTCGCTGTCGTCGGCTGCGATCGAGCTGTTTTTCGAGTTGGCCGCCGTGCTGTCCGAAGGTCACGCCGAAGGCGACGTCTATTTCGGATCGACGATGATCACGTTCGATCTCGCACGGGCCTCCGGTCAGGTGAGCGATCCCTGCGACGCGGCGGCCGCGCGACGCGTGTGCGACGAGCTCGCCGCGGATCCCCGGGTGCTGTCCCGGGCGCGCGAGCTCGCCCGGCGCGAGGCCGAGCGAATCGCGAGCAGGGCGCTCCCCGAGCTCGCGATCGACGTCCGCGCGCGGGCCTCGGGTGTTCACGTGGAGCTCGACGTAGACGTCGAGGCGCACCCCGCGGCCCCGATCCCACAGCCTCCGCGGCGCGCCGGCCCCCGGCGGGCGCCGCGATGAGCCAAGGAGGAGCGCGACATGGCAACGAAGCCGACCCCCTCGATCTCGGATGAAGACATCGCCGAGCTGTACAGCGTCCCCGACGTCGCCCGCATATTCGGCCTCGGTGAATCGCGCCTGCGCTACTGGATCCAAAGCGGGCTGCTCACGCCGGCCGTGCGGCGGGGCGGGCGCTTCTATTACACGTTTCGCGATCTGGTCAACGTCAAAGCCGCGGCGGAGCTGGTGGAGGCGGGCGTGCCGATCGCGCGGATACGAAAGCAGATGGACGCGCTCCGCGACGAGCTGCCCGAGGGCGAGGCGGAGCTGTCCAATCTGCGCATCGCGTCGGACGGCGCGCGGCTCGTCGTCTCCCAGGGCGGCGCCGCCTACGAGCCGGACTCCGGTCAGCTCGTCATGGCGTTTTCGGTCAAGACCCTCGGCGAGCGCGTCGCGCAGGTCATCCCTCACCCGGCCGCGCGCGAAACTCTCGAACCTGGGCCCGACACGGGGTATCAACGATTCCTCCGCGGCGTAGCCGCCGAGGATCGCGGCGACGACAGGGAGGCCGAGCGGGCGTACGCCGAGGCGCTACAGCTCGAGCCCGGACTCGCCGCCGCCCGCGCCAACCTGGGGGTATTGCGCTACCGGCGCGGCGAGCGCGCACAGGCGCGCGGGGATCTCCAGCGGGCGCTCGAGCTCGATCCCGAGCTTCCGGAAGCGCGCTTCAACTACGCGAACCTCGCCGCCGACGAGGGGGACACCGAGCTCGCGATCGCCGAACTCCGCCGCGTATGCGCGCGCCACCCGGACTACGCCGACGCCCACTACAATCTCGCCGTGCTGCTCGCGCGGGTGGGCGGCTTCGACCAGGCCCGCCACCACCTGCGGCGCTACCTCGCCGTCGCCCCGGATGACGCGTGGAGCGCCCGCGCCGAGGCGTTCCTCGGCGGCCTTCCCGCCAGCTGAAACGCTGGATTCGCGAACCGGAAAGCGCCCGCCTCGCTTCCGCGCGAGCGCACTACCCGCGCGCCGGCGTCACCCGTAAAACAAGCGCAAACTGGCGTAGACGTACACGAGCGGCGCGATCATGAGCACCGCGTCGAAGCGGTCGAGCACGCCGCCGTGACCGGCGAGCAGGCCGCCCGTGTCCTTGACCCCCTGGGACCGCTTGACGAACGAGATCACGAGATCGCCGAGCTGGCCGAAAACGCTCGACAACGCGCCGAGAACAATCATGTCGACCCAGCCCACCTCCGGGAGGAGCCACAGCTTGATCACCACCGCGGCGAGCACGGCGAACACGATCGCGCCCGCCGCGCCCTCCCAGGTCTTTTTCGGGGAGACCGCCGGGTAGAGCTTGTGGCGGCCGAAAAGTCGGCCAGCGACGTAGGCGCCGGTGTCCGACAGCCACGCGATCGCGAGCACGAACGCCACGAGGTGGCCGCCAGCGTCGCCAAAATCTCGCTTGATCAGCGCCAAAAACGCAAGCAGAAAACCGACGTAGACGATCCCGCTCATCGAAAACGCCATCCGCCGGGCGACGGTGCCCATGTCGCCGAACCGAAATAGGTAGTACAAAGCCACGGGGAGCACCGCCACGACGAGCGCGGCGTTTTGAATCGCGAGCACCTGCTGCTCGTGAGCGAACGCGTCGGGGAGCCAGTAGAACGCGGCCACGGCCACCGCGCCGATCCCGGCGCTCACCCGGCGATCGAGCGGGTCGTCGAGCGTCATCGAGAAGAACTCGAACATCGCCACGATCGAGGCGGCGAACGCGAACGCCCATACGTAAACCGGCGACTCCTGGTAGACGATGACGATGAGCAGGGGGACGGCGACAGCGGCCACGAGGACCCGCGACGCCAGGTTGCCGAGCCTCGCCATCAGCCGTCCCGCCCGTCGCCGGCGGCGGCTCTGGGGCCGATCTGCCCGCCCGTGCGCCCGAAACGCCGCTCGCGACCGCTGAAGTCCTGGAGGGCGGCGTAGAGCTCCTGACGCCGAAATTCCGGCCACGGTACGTCGGTGAAATAGAACTCAGCGTATGCCGCTTCCCAGAGCAGGAAGTTCGACATGCGCTGCTCGCCGCTCGTTCGCACGACCAGATCGAGCGGGGGGAGCTCCGCGGTGGGCATGTGCGCGCCCAGCGTGTCCGCGTCGAGCTGTCCCTCGGCGAGATCCCCCGCCGCGACTTTGGCGGCGGCCTGCCGAGCCGCTTGGGCGATCGACTCGCGCCCGCCGTAGGACAGCGCGAGCGTGAGCGCCATAGCGCCGTTCGGGCGCGAGGCGCTCATCAGCTCGTGGAGCGGCTCGAGGACGTGGACGGGGAGCCGCTCGATGTCCCCGATGGCCCTTAGGCGAATTTCGTTTTCGAGGATCTCGTCGCGCTCGGAGACGAGGTAGTCGCGCAGGAGATCCATGAGCGCCGCCACCTCGTCGGGAGGTCGCGCCCAGTTCTGGGACGAAAACGCGTACAGCGTGAGCGCCTCGAGCCCCACCTGGCGGGCGGCGCGAACGATGTCGCGCACGCTCTCGGCGCCTTCGCGGTGCCCCTCTATGCGAGGGAGATTACGGCGTTGCGCCCAGCGGCCGTTGCCGTCCATGATGACGGCGACGTGCCGGGGCATTCGCCGGGACTCCGTTGTCACCGGGTCCGGCGTTGCCTGAGGGTTCATCCTCGCTCGCCCTTATCATGGGGGGGTTGTCGTTGCAAGCAGCCGAAACATCCCGTAGGCTGTCGATCGATTCAAGTCGGGGACCTCGTACGTCATGGGCATTTTTGCGCGACTGGGCAGTCTGATCAAATCGAACCTCAACGACGTGATCTCCAAAGCGGAAGATCCGGAGAAGATGCTGAACCAGGTGCTGCTCGACATGCAGCAGCAACTGGTCGATGCCAAGAAGTCGGTCGCCGTCGCCATCGCCGACGAAAAGAAGCTGCAAAAGCAGTACAACTCGGAGGTCGACAAGGCCAAGGAGTGGGAGCGCAAGGCCATGGTCGCCGTGCGCTCGGGCGACGACAACCTCGCGCGCCAGGCCCTGTCGCGCAAGCAGGAACACGAGAACATTGCGGCTCAGTTCGAGCAGCAGTGGGTCGCGCAAAAACAGGCGGTCGAGAAGCTCAAAGACGCGCTGAGGCTCCTCAACAACAAAATCGAGGAAGCCAAGCGCAAAAAGAACATCCTCGTCGCCCGCAAAAAGCGCGCCGAGGCCCAGCAGCAGATCGCGAGCACGATGCAGGGCCTCGGAGACACGAGCGCCTTCGAGACCTTCGACCGCATGTCCGACCGTATCAACGTGCTCGAGGCAGAGGCCGAGGCGGGCGCCGAGCTGTCCGGCGAGATCTCCGGCGACACGCTCGAGTCCAAGTTCCTGCAGCTCGAGCGTGGCGGCGAGAGCGCTGAGGACGACGCGCTAAACCAGCTCAAGTCTCAGATGGGTCTGCTCGAGGCGGGCGAGCAGAGCCAGGAGACTCGGCAGCTCGAGGCGGGCGAGGCGTCGTCGCTCACCGACGAGGACCTCAAAGAGCTCGAGGATCTGGATCTCAGCGGACTCGGCCTCGACGACCTCGGCGGAACCGGCGATAGAGAACCGGGCGCCGGTGCGGGGAGCGACGGCGAATCCTCGGACTCGGACGCGACCGAGCCGGCCGACGGCAAGTCCGACCGTTAACGCGATTTCACGAAAACCGGCGCTCGGCTGTCAACGGCGTTTGACGCGTAGGCGCCTCGACGGGGATAGGTGGGCCCCTGCCCCGGCGAGGCCACGCGTCGCTGAAAGTCCAGCGCGGCTGGTTTTGGCTCGTGGGTGAGTAAACCCTGGCGTCCCGGCGCCGCCGCGAGCTAACGTTGCTTCGTGAAGGCGGCATCTGCCTTGCACGAGCCGACAAGTATGCGCCCCCTGCTGACAGCCACATCCCTCGCGCTCGTGTTCGCGTGGACGCCTCTCGCCGCCGCCGATCGGTCTTTCGAGCTTCCGCCGATCTCGGCCCTCGATGCGTCGCCGGAGGCAGACCGGGCGCTGCTTCTCGACGAGAGAACCGGTGAGCGGCGTTCGGTCTACATCGGGGACAGCTACGCCGGAACGTTTCGGCTCATCGATATCGACGCGGCGCGGATCGTCCTGAAGGAGAGCACCCGCGACGACACTTACTACGTGTTGCCGGTGCACGGCGCCGAACGCGCGGAACGGCAGCGCGAGCGGCGGGCCTCGCGCGGCCAAGACGCCGGTGACCTCATCGATCCCTATGGGAGCGGCGAGGACTCCAACACGCGGGGGGAGCCTGGCCGGGCTCCCCATCCTAGCGCCACCATCGATCCCTACGGGAGCGGGGAGGACTCCGACAGCGTGCGCACCGTCCCGGCCCCGGACCGAGCCCGCGCCGGCCATCGCCGCGCCGACGCCGAACGAGACGAGCCTAGCGAGCGGCCCTCCGAGCGCGACGAGCGGCACCAAGACGAGCGGGCTGACTCGGAGGAATCCGATCGTCGCGGCACTGGCCAAGACGATCGGCGGGACGACAGCCCGGCGACTCCGGCGGAGCGGCGGGAGCTCAGCCGCGCCGCGATCGACGCCGCCCTCGCCGATCTCGATGACCTCGAGCGCCAGGCGGAGGTGCGCGCCGAGCCGGAGGGCGTCCGCATCGTCCGGCTGGACAGCGACTCCTTCGTCCACGAGCTCGGCTTTCGGCAAGGCGACCTCATCCGCCGGGTTGCCGGCCGCACCCTCGACTCGGTGGAGGCGGCGGCAGCGCTTTACGCTCATTTGGCCCGCGCCGAGGAAGTGACCGTGCTCCTCGAGCGGGCCGAGCGCGAAATCCGCCTGGAATTCGACCTCGTGCCGTAGCCCCAAGACGTCGGGGGCTCGGGGCTCGTTGTCGGAAAGCGCCGCGCCGTCAGGCCTCGCCGAGCGCGAGAAAATCCGAGCCGCCCGTGGCGCGCCTCACCCAAGCCAGCGGTAGTGCGTTATCATGGTCGCCTGGGGCGCCTTGCGGCTCGGTCGCGGGCGACGAGGATGCAGCATGGTCCGGATCGAGCTACAGCTCGCCGACAAGGCCGAGTGGTCGGAGATCTTCGACCGTCAGGGGTTCACCGTGTTCGTAAGCCATGAGGCGCCACCAGCCGCGGGTGAGCGCGTTCGATTGGACCTCACGGTCGGGGCGGGCGGGCCCCGTGTGATCCTCCGGGGCGACGTCTTGTCGCGCGCTTTCGCGGACGCCGGCCGCCCCGGATTTACACTCAAGCTCGGCCGCTACGAGCGCGAAAAGGTCAATTATCTGGCCGGATTCGTGCGCGGGGGGATGCTCGATCTCCGCGAGATGCGCCGGCTCCCCATCCGCTTGCCCGTCGCCTGCCGAAGCGAGGTGGGCAGCCGCGCCGGACATACGCGCGACATCAACGAAGCTGGCCTGTTCGTGGTGGATGAGCACCCGTTCCCCGAGGAGACGGATGTCCAAATCGAGCTCGGCGTCCCCGGGCGCGGCGAGCCCATCGCCCTGGTCGGACGCGTATCGCACACGGTCTTGGTCGAGGACGAGGACGTGCCGGGCATGGGGATCCGGCTCGAGCTCAGCGAGGCGGCGCGCGCCGAGCTAAAGGGCGTGGTAGACGAGCTCGAGAGGCGCTTTTCCATCGGTGACCTGCCCGAGGAAGCCATCCAATAGCCCCGGCGCCCGCCTTTGCTGAATTGAAGCGGGGGCGACCTCGTGTCACGCTCGATCCGTGGAGGGAGCGAAAATCCTGGGGCAAGCGGCGCGTCCTCATGACGCCGTCGTTTGGCGGGACGGCGTGCACATCGCCGACACCCCGATCTGGTGCGACGCTGCGCGCGCGCGGGAGGTTTGCTTCGTCTCCTCCGCCCACGCGATCGAGGGCGCGCACCGCGGCCAGCTCCTGGGCACGGCCACCACCCTCGCGATGCTGCCCGCGAGCGGTCGCGAGCAGCGCGGCCCCGAGACCCGGCTGCCGGTCCCCTACGATCGCCCGTTTACGCTCGGCACGCGCCGCCTCGAGCTCATCCGCTCGGGCTACGCCGCGGGCAGCGCCGGCCTTTCGATCACCGTAGACCAGCAGCGCATCCTGTATGCGGGAGCCATCGGTCGGGGCGGCATCGGCCTGGGCGGCGAGCCAGACTGCCGGCCTTGCGACGTACTCGTTCTCAACGCGACGTTCGGCGAACCCAAAGACGAGCTGCCGCCGCCCGCGCAGGTGGCGGCGCACACGATCTCGTTCGTCCGCGACGTGACGTCCCGAGGAGGCGTAGCCGTGCTCCTTCTGTCGACTGCGGCCATGGCGCTCGAGGCGCTCGCCCAGCTCGCAGCAGCCGAAATTCCGGCCGCTGGCCATGTGGCCTTCGCGCGCGCCGCGCGCCGCGCCCGCGCCGCCGGCGTCGTGGTCCCTGCCCTGCGCCGAGCGAGCGGCGGTGACGGGACCGGCGGCGCCCTTTTGTGGCCGGCCGACGCCCGCAGCTCGCTCGACGCCGTCCCGCTCCCTGCGGACAGCCGGATCGCGCTCGTCGCCGGCGAGGCCGCGCGCTCGGGGGCCGTGCGCGCGATCCGCGCCGACGCGGGCTTTGCATGGTCCAGTGAGGCCGACTTTCGAGAGCTCGTGGCCTACGTCGAGGGCGCCGGCGCCGAACAGGTCTACACCACCGGGGCGGGTGCCCGCCGGTTCGCCGACGCGATCCGGCGCCCGGGACGGCCCGCCGAGCCGCTCGCCCCGCCCGAGCAGCTGCCCCTGTTTTGACCGCTGCGCCAAACAGCCCGCGCGGCGGGTCGCTCCTCGGCCCCCGCCGGGCGACCGGTTTCGTGCTGCGTGGGCGCGGCGCCGCCGGCGACGCGAGCGCCGCCGGATTACAGTCTTTCCGGTCATGAGCTCGTCTGGCCCCGCCGTCTTTCGCCCCCGCGTCCGCATCCGGGCGCGCGCGCGTGGCGGCCTGTGGTGGCGGGCGCCCTGCGCGGTGATGGTGTGGCTCGTGCTGGCCGCGCCGGTGGTCGCCGCCGCGACCGCGTGGACAGCGCTGCACCGCGCCGCCGCGGGTCTGCCCGAGGTGCCCGACCTCGATGAATGGCGCCTTCATGCGCCGCAGACGAGCAAGATCGTCGCCGCCGACGGCACCGTCACCGCGCGCCTGCCGTTCTCGGACGACGGGGTGGTCGGCTACCGGCGCCCCGTGCCCTATGACGAGATTCCCGATCTCGTGGTGAAAGCGATCCTCGCCGCGGAAGACCGGCGGTTTTTCGAGCACGGCGGCGTCGACGCCAAGGCCGTCATGCGCGCAGCCCTCGCGAACTATCGCGCCGAGGAGATCGTCGAAGGCGCATCGACGATCTCGCAACAGGTCGCCCGAGGGCTCTTGCCAGACGACATCGGCCGACAGCAGACCTTGAGGCGCAAGCTCCGCGAAGCGATCGTCGCCCGCCGCATCGAGCGCGCGTACTCGAAACAGCGGATCTTCGAGGTCTACGCGAGCCACGTGTTCCTCGGCGCGCGCGCCTATGGCGTGGCCGAGGCGAGCCGCGCTTACTTCGGAAAGCCCTTGGACGCGCTGTCGCCCGCCGAGGCGGCGCTCATCGCCGGCTTGGCCCAGGCGCCGGGGCGGGCCGATCCGTTCGTGGACCGGGGTCGCGCGCGCGCACGCCGCGACGAGGTGCTACGCCGAATGCGCGAGGCCGGATTTTTGTCCGAGGACGCCTACGCGCGGGCGCGGGCGTCTCCGATCGAGCTGTCGCCGGCGACGCCCCGCTACGGCCGCGTGGCGCCGTGGCACACCGAGCTGGCCCGGCGTCAGGTAAAAGCGGCGTTCCCGGAGGCCTACGCGCGCGGCGGGCTGCGAATCGAGACCACGGCGGAGCCGGCGCTCGCGGCGGCGGGCGCCGACCGGGCGCGCGAGCACACGGGCGCGCTGGCCGGCGACGGCGACGCCCCGGAGCTCGCCGCCGTGGTATGGGACCATCAAACCGACTACGTGGAGCTGTCGCTCGGCGGCCGAGATTTCGGCTCGAGTCAGTTCGACCGGGTGAGCCAGGCCTGCCGGCAGCCCGGCTCGGCGTTCAAGCCCGTCGCCTACGCCGCGGCGCTCGAGATCGACGCCATCACGCCGGGAACGCCGCTCCGCGACGGACCGATCACGGAGTACGACCCGGAGCTCGGGCTGTTCTGGAAGCCCGACACGGCGGGCCACGAGTTCCGCGGCGTCGCCCTCGCGAGGGACGCGCTGGCGCTCTCGCTCAACGCGCCGGCCGTGGACGTGCTTCGGCGCGCCGGGCCGCGGCGCGTCCTGGCCCTGGCCCAGAGGCTCGGAATCGAGACCGACCTCGACCCGGTGGCCCCGCTCGCGCTCGGCGCGTCGTGCGTCGTCCCGATCGAGCTCACCGCGGCGCTCGCCACCTTCGCGCGCGGCGGCCTCAAGGGCGATCCGATCTACGTCAAGCGGATCACCCGCGGCGACGAGGTCCTCGTCGATCGCCGGTCGGCCGCCGATCCGCATTTGTCGCCGGCGGATCGCCTCGTTCGGTTCGCGGCCGCCGCGACAGCGGAGCGCGAGCGCGCGATGGATCACCATAGCTCGTTTCTCGTGGCCGATATGCTGTCGGCCGTGGTCGAAACCGGGACCGGCGCGCGCGCCCGATCGCTGTCGCGCCCTGCCGCGGGGAAAACCGGCACCACGAACCGCAACGTCGATACGTGGTTTACAGGCTTCACCAGCCGGGTCGCCGCGACCGTATGGATCGGGCACGACGATCCCACCGCCAGTCTCGGGACCGGCCGCACGGGCGGGACAGCCGCCCTCCCACTGTGGATGCAACTGGTCGAGCTCGCCGAGGGCGACCGGCCCGCCGCGCCGGCGATCGGACAGCCCCCAGAGGACCTGGTGACGGCGCGAGTAGACCCCGAAACCGGCTACCTTTCCCCTCCGGAATCGCAAAGCGGCGTCATGCTCTACTTCAGGCCGGGCACCCAGCCCGAGGAGCGCGCTGGCGCCCCGGCCTCCGTGCCGAGCGGGATCGGCGAGGCTTCGCGCGAGTTTTGACCTGGCAAAGCCGCGCTCCGCGACCGCCGACCCGGGACGGCTGGCTGCGACCTCATGACGCACGAAGACCGCCCCGCCTCCGCGGCGGCGCGGCGAGATCGACACCCGGCCGCGCGCCCCCCCGGGCGCCGGGGCCGGGCCGTGGTAGACTCCGCGCGATATGTTCGGACTGGGCATGGGCGAGCTCCTCCTCATCGCGGTGGTCGCCCTCCTCGCCGTGGGACCGGATCGCCTGCCCAACGCGGCGCGGTCGATCGGACGAGGCATCCGAGATATTCGGCGGCAGACAGACGATCTGCAGCAAACGCTCGAGAGCGACGGCGAGCTCGGCGAGGCGATCAAGGACCTCCGTACGTCGTGGCAGGGCAAAAGTCGCCCGCTGGCTCAGCGGCGGCGGGATCTGGGTAAGGCCCTCGATCAGATGACCCGCCCGACGGAAAACGCCGGCGGTGCGCCCCGGCGCGAAAAGCTCGCCGCGAGCGCGGCGCCGTCGGCGGACGACGACGCGATCGACGCCCCCGCCGAGCCGGACGGAGCCGCGCCCGTGTCCTCACCGGAGGCGGACCAGGACCAGCCCGACGACGATGACCTTCCCCGTATCGTCGCGCCGGCCGGCACCGTGCCGCGCGGCCGTGCGGCGCCGGCCGCGGGCGCTGACGAGCCCGCCCCCACCGGCGCAGGCGAGGGGGACGCCGTGAGCTCGAGCGAGCCACCCAAACCCGCCCATGGCTAATCCAGGCGACCAGCAGCCCGGCGGGGACAGTCCCCCCGGCAAAGAGCTGCCCGCGGGCGACGACCCGCGCGCGCTCCCCGGGGAGGTGGATCCGGACGCGGACGGCGACGACGGTGAGCTCGACGACACGCGGATGCCCCTCATCGAGCATCTACGCGAGCTGAGAACACGGCTTAGAAACGCGCTCCTCGCGCTGATCGGCGGCTTCGCCGTCGCCTTCGTGTTCAAGCAGGAGCTCTTCGTGCTGCTCGCGCGCCCGCTCATCGAGGTTTGGAACGAGCGAGTCGAGCTCGAGCCGCACCTCGGCGAGGCGTCGTTTTACTTCAACAACCTCATCGAGCCGTTTTGGACCTACTTCGCGATCTCGCTGTGGGGCGGACTGTTCATCGCCTCACCCTTCATTTTTCATCAGCTGTGGAGGTTCATCGCGCCGGGCCTCTACGGGCGCGAGCGGCGCTACGGCGTCTCGTTCGTCGTCATCTCGGTGGTGTTTTTCGTGGGCGGCGCCGCGTTCTGTTACGCGCTCATCCTCCCCGTGGTCTTCGATTTCCTCCTCGGCTACGCGACCCAGAACCTCAGTGACATGTCCCGGGGCCTCGGCATGGACTACGAGCTGGCGGAGGCCACCGCGCTCCAGCCGCTTCTGTCGATGCAGGAGTATCTGAGCCTCGCGCGCAAGCTCATCATCGCGTTCGGCCTGGCGTTCGAGCTCCCGCTCGTCATCTTCTTTTTGGCGATCACGGGCGCGGTCACCCACCGCGAGCTGTGGAAATTCAACCGGTGGGCGATGGTCCTCGCGTTTTTGGGCTCCGCCGCGCTCACGCCGCCCGACATCTACTCACAGGCGTTTTTGGCCGGGCCCCTCATCATCCTGTACAACCTTTCGATCATCGTCGCGTACGTGATCACGCGGCGCCGCGAGCGCCGTGAGGGGCTCGCCTGACGCTACTCGGCGCCGGCCGTCTCTCGGTGGCTGGAACGTTCGACCGTCGCGCTCGGCTCGACGTCGATAGAGCCTTCCACTTCGGTGCCCCGGAGCGTCACCACGGCCTTGTCGCGCACGTCCAGCGCGGTGTCTAACCCCTCGATGCGCCCGCCCTCCACGATGACTTCGGCCCGGCCCTCGGCGCGGATCGCGGTAGGGGCGGTCATCGATACATCCTTCAGCTGGATGCGACAGCTTCCCGCGGCCAGGACGAGCGGGTCGGCGGCCGAGTCGATGCGCTCGTCTTCGAACGTCATTCGATCGCCTTGCAGTCCGCCGGTGCACTCGAGCGTGGAGTCGCGATCCCAGATGATCTCGGTGACCAGCCCGCGAACGGTCTGCGAGCTCGTCCAGATGAACACGGCGACGAGCACCGCGCCGGCGACGCCGGCGGCCAGCCGCTTGACGTGGCGCATCGCGGGAGGGTAGCAGCTCCGCCCCGGCGGAGCGACGCCCTTCCAACTCGCACGTCGCGCGGGATGCCTCGGCCGCCCCGGAGCGGTATCATCGCGCAGGCATGCCGTCGCGTGTTCGCCGAGCCGACAGAGCAGCGCTTTGGGCGCTCGTCGCGGCCGCCACCGCTTGTTCGTCGTCGGACGACGGACCGGGCTACGCGGAGGGCGAAGCCGCCTATGAGCGGGGCGACTTCGAGCGCGCACACCGGATCTGGAAGCCGCTCGCGGACGAGGGCCACGCAGACGCGCAGGTTCGCGTGGGCGCGATGTACTTCCACGGCGAAGGGGTGGACAAAGACGCGGACCTGGCGGTCGGGTACTGGACGGAGGCGGCCGCGGAGGGCGACTTGGAGGCGAAAATCGGGCTCGGGAACGCCTACGCGGAGGGCCGCGGCGCGTCCGAGGATCAGGCGACGGCCGTGCGGTGGTGGCGCCTTGCGGCCAAGGGCGGACACGTCGATGCGCAGGTGGGGTTGGCGCAGGCCTACGCGAACGCGCGGGGCGTCGATCGCGATTTTCAGCAGGCGGAGGCGTGGTGGCGCCGGGCGACGGACCAAGGGAGCCTCGAGGCGAAGCTCGCGCTAGGCAATCTCTACCTCACCCACCCCGACGAGGTCGAAGGCGACGGGCGCGCGGGGGTCGAGCTCATCCGCGGTGCAGCCGAGGCCGGGCACGTGGACGCCCAGTACGGGCTGGGGCTCCTCTATCAGGTCGGCCGAGGGGTCGATCCCGACCCCGAGCGGGCGCGCGAGCTCCTCGAGCGCGCCGCGGCGCAGGGACACGCGGGCGCGCAAAGCCGCCTGGCCGAGCCATCCCCGGGCGGTCCAGATCCCGAGCCGCCCCACCCCCGCTAACCTCGGCTCGCCACCAGCCGGCGGCGGCCGGGGTGCATCGCGGGGTCTGCGCCGTCACCTCGAGATCGCGGTCGGCATCGGCGGCTCAGCCCGACTTCTGGCTGCGCGCCACAGCGTGAGCGCCACGGCTCCGGCGCCGAGCAGCGCGGCGAGGACGTTCACGACCGGGCCCACGAACGGCACGAGGCCGAGGCCGATCAGGATGAGCACCCCGATCGCCGCCGCGCCGATCGGCCTCACCTCGACGCACCGGCGCGTGGCGCCCAAGAACGCGTCGCCAACCCGGATGCCAGCGACCAAATAACCGACCAGGGCGAGCGCCGGGAGCCCGACCGTCCACACCGCCATGCCGAGCGGCGCGGCGATCACGGTGAGCACCGCCACCGCGGCGGCGATCGGAACCGCGATCCACACGATCACGGCCGCGAGCAGGGTCTTCCAAACCTCGCCGATGAGCGAGCCGCCCGCCCGACGCACCCCGCGCGGCGCGAGCGCCGCGGCCAGCATGGCGGCGAGCACCGCGGTGCCTGCCAGCCCGAGCCCGAACAGGGTGGTGAGCACGGTGCGCCCGGCTTGCTCCCAGGGCGGCGCGTCGCGCCGTACCTCGCCGGCCAGCGTGGCCCCGGGCTCGGCCTGTAGCTCGGCGTCCCGCAGGTGAACGTCTCCGGTCACCACCGACTCGCCGTCGATGACGGCGCGGCCCTGCACCACGAGCAGATCGCCGATGCGCGCGCCCTCGAGCCGTGCGTCGCCGCCGATCACGGCGAGCGCGGTGACCTCGCCCTCGATCTCCGCGTCGCCCCCGACGGCGACGACGAGGCCCGCGCGCTCATCCTCGCTCACGCGAATGTCGCGCTCGAACTGAACCAGAACGGAGCCGCGGTCTGTGGCGTCGTCACCGACGGACGTCTCCGCTGAAGGCGCCTCTTGGGCGCCCTCCGGAGCCACGAGCGCGGCGGCGGGCGCCGGCGCCCCGGCCGCCGTGAGATGGGCGACGAATACTACGATGGCGAGCTGCATAGCGTCCCTCCGGTCGGCTTTCCTGCAACAGGAAAGCCAGGAGGGCTGCAGCTCGCCGAGTTAGACTTTGGGCCCGGCGTCGCGCACGGCCGGGGACACGCCTTCGGCGAATTGAGCGAAGTTATCGACGAACAGGCCGGCGAGCTTCCTCGCGGTGCGGTCGAAGGCGTCCTTGTCCGCCCAGGTGTTTCTCGGGATCAGGATCTCGGACGACACCCCGGGCGCCTCGGTGGGTACCTGGAAGCCGAACACCGGATCGGTCGTCGTGGGCGCCGCCTCGAGCTCACCAGAATGGATCGCGTCGACGATCGCCCTGGTGGTCTTGATCGGCATGCGCTGGCCCACACCGTGCGCGCCGCCGGACCACCCCGTGTTGACGAGCCAGACGCTCGAGCCGTGCTTCTTCATCCGCTCGGCGAGCAGCTCCGCGTACTTGTTGGGATGCCAGACGAGGAACGGCGCGCCGAAGCAGGCCGAAAACGTGGCCTGAGGCTCGGTGACGCCCATCTCCGTCCCGGCGACCTTGGCGGTGTAGCCGGAGATGAAGTGGTACATGGCCTGCTCGGGGCTGAGCTTGGCCACGGGCGGCAACACGCCGAACGCGTCGCAGGTGAGGAACAGGATGTCCTCGGGGTGACTCGTGGTCGCGGGCGTCTTGGCGTTGTCGATGTGCTCGATCGGATAGGCGGCGCGTGTGTTTTGCGTGATCGATACGTCGTCGTAGTCGACCTCGTGCGTCCGCTCGTCGTAGACGACGTTCTCGAGGACCGCGCCGAACCGGATCGCGTTATAGATGTCCGGCTCGTTCTCCCTGCTCAGGTTGATCACCTTCGCGTAGCAGCCGCCCTCGATGTTGAAGATGCCCTCGTCCGTCCACACGTGCTCGTCGTCCCCGACGAGGAGTCGGTTCGGATCGGCCGACAGCGTGGTCTTCCCGGTGCCGCTCAGCCCGAACAGGATGCTCGAGCGACCGGTCTTGGGATCCTCCGTGGCCGAGCAGTGCATGGACAGGTTCCCGCGCTTCGGCATGAGGTAGTTCATGACCGTAAACACGCCCTTTTTCATCTCGCCGGCGTACATCGAACCGAGGATGACCATCTCGTTGTCCTCGAACGAGATGTCGATCGATGTCTTGCTGGTCATGCCCGTGGTGTAGCGGTTGGCGGGAAACTGGCCGGCGTTGAAGATCGTGAAGTCTGGCTCGTTGAACGACTCGAGCTCCTGGGCGGTTGGCCGAACCAGCATCGTGTACATGAAAAGCGCGTGGTAGGGGCGCGCGCAGATCACCCGGACCTTGATCCGATGGTCCGGATCCCAGCCGGCGAAGCCGTCGACCACGAACAGCTCGGGGCGCGTGTTGAAGTAATCGATCGCCCGCTCGCGATTGACCTGAAACGACCGCTCGGGGATCGGGACGTTGACCTCACTCCACCAAATGTCGCCCTGGCTCGGCGCGCCGTCGACGATGCGCTTGTCCTTGGGGCTGCGGCCCGTCTTCTCGCCGGAATAGGCGATGAGCGCGCCCGAGCCGGCGATCGTGGTCCCTTCCTCGTAGTGGAGGACGGCGTGTCGAATCGCCTGCTCGTAACAGCGGGCGGCGTTCAAGTTACGGTGGACATGTTCGACGTGGATATCGTGCCTGGCGAGAAAGGGCGACGTTTTTCCCATATCCGCGCTCCGCGTCCGGTCGTGGTTTTCGAGGCTGGCTCGCGCCCCCGCCTTATCGGGTTCGCTTCCGCCGTAGCCTACGTGCGAGACGCGCGCCAGGCTATCACTCATGGGGACAAGATCCCACACCCTGGCACCGCTTCAGAGGGCGGTTTTGCGCGGCATGTGTGCGATCTAAAGAGCTTGGGCGGCTGCGAGGCCGTCTCATGAGCCGCCTGGTGTGGCGCATTGTCGCGCCCCGTTTACTCAGGCGAGCCTCAGTTGCCGTGGTCTCGCCCGCCGCCGTACGCCCCTTGTAGGTTCGGTCAGCTCCGGGCGGCCCGTGATCCCATAAGCTGAGCCTCGTGCTAAAAGCCCCGTTATGCGCACGGGTTTGGCTCTCGCTTCCACGCTCGCCCTGGTTTTCGTCGGCTGCGCCCGCACGGCGCCGATCGCCCAAACACCGCCGGCTCCGGACCAGCCGGCCAGCGCTCCGGACGATGCATCCGACGACGAGCCAGCTGACGACGCGGCTGACCGCGGGGGCGACGGGCCGCTCGTCCTCGACGGCACACCTGAGGACATCCCCGACGAGCTCCGCGAGCGTCTCGCCCAGTATTTGGAGACGCGGAGCGCATCCTTGCAGGCGCTCGCCGCCGACGGGTCACAGGCGCTCGTCGCCACGCGGTTCGCCGAGACCACCCAGCTTCATCGGGTGAAAAACCCGCTCGGCGCCCGCACCCAGCTCACGTTCCGAGACGAGCCCGTGCGCAGCGCGTCCTTCGCGCCCGGCGCGACCTCCGAGGTGGTGTTCATGTCCGACGTGGGCGGCGACGAGCAGCATCAACTCTTCCACCTCGATCTCGACACCGGTGTCTACACGCAAGTCACCGACGAGGACAGCCGCACGGTCGGGTATGCATGGAGCCGCGACGGTGAGCGCCTCGCCTTCGCGAACAACGCCCGAAACGGGCGCGATTTCGACCTGTGGCTGAGCGACGGACGCGACCCCGACTCGGCCGAGCTCCTCGCGGAGGTCGAGGGGTATTGGTACCCGCTGGAGTTTTCGCGAAGCGGCGACGAGCTCCTGGTGGGCGAGTACCGATCGATCACCGACGCCCGGATCCACCTCGTAGACCTCGAGAGCGGCGAGGTCCAGCGAATCAGCCCGGAGGAGCCGAGCGCCGCCTACCGGAGCGCGGTGTTTTCGCGCGACGGCGAGCGGATCTACGCGGCCAGCGATCGCGAGGGCGAGTTCGTCGAGCTATACGAGCACGAGCTCGGCAGCGAGTCGTGGGAGCCGCTCACGCGGGACGTGCCGTGGGACGTCTCGAATCTGGCCCTGTCTCCGGACGGCTCGACGCTCGCGTTCACCACCAACGAGGGCGGCGTCGATGTGCTGCGCCTTTTGGATACGCGAACCCGCGAGCACCGGCCCGTGGAGGAGATCCCGAGCGGCGTGGTCAGCGGTGCGCGATTCGCCCACGAGGCGCCGATCCTCGGCTTCACGTTGAGCTCGGCGTCGCGCACCGGTGACGCCTACACCTACGATGTGGCGGCGGGCGAGCTCACTCGGTGGACCGAGAGCGAGGTGGGCGGTTTGAATCCCGACCAGTTCGTCGAGCCCGAAATCATCCAGCTCGAGAGCTTCGACGGCCTCGAGGTCGCGGGGCTTTACTACGAGCCGCCCGGCGAGGGCCCTCACCCCGTGATGCTGAACATCCACGGCGGCCCCGAAGCGCAGGCCCGCCCGCGATTTTCGAGCCTCACTCAGTTTCTGCTCGAGGAACGAGGGATCGCCGTGATCTATCCCAACGTGCGGGGCTCGAGCGGCTACGGCAAGGAGTTCGTGTCCCTTGACGACGGAAAGAAGCGCGAGGACTCCGTCCGGGATCTCGGCGCCTTTCTCGACTTCATCGAAGAAAACCCCGACCTCGACGAGGAGCGCGTCGCGACCTATGGCGGGTCGTACGGCGGCTACATGGTGCTCGCCTCGCTCATTCACTTCGGCGATCGCCTGCGCGCCGGCGTCAATGTCGTAGGCATCTCGAACTTCGTGACCTTCCTCGAAAACACCGCCGACTATCGGCGCGATCTGCGGCGAGCGGAGTACGGCGATGAGCGCGATCCCGAGATGCGCGAGTTCCTCGAGAGCATCTCGCCGCTAAACCGCACCAGCGAGATCCGCGGCGAGCTGTTCGTCGCGCACGGCGCGAACGACCCGCGCGTGCCCGCGAGCGAGGCGGAGCAGATCGTCGAGGCCGTGCGCGCCGAGGGCCACGACGTTTGGTACATGCTCGCGCTAAACGAGGGCCACGGTTTCAGCCGCCGCGAAAACCGCGACGCCTTCATCGAGTTGGCCGCGCTGTTCCTTTCGGAACACCTGCTCGGCGACCGATAACCTGGGCCGCCGAACGGCCGCGATCCCTGCGCGCTGTAAGAGCCGCCCGCAGGCTAAGCGCGGACGGCACGACCACGCCCCGGGGCGATCGCTGACCCCGCCGATCGGGACCAGCCAGCGCTGCCCCCGATCGCGCGGCGGTCGCGGCGATTCGGGAGCAGCGCCACGGAGGGCTCAGACGCTCTTGGCCGCGTCTTTGAGCTGCTCGACCTTCGGCGTCTTCTCCCACGGGAAGCCGTCGCGACCGAAGTGGCCGTACGCCGCGGTGGGGAAGTAGATGGGACGCTTGAGATCGAGCTCTTGGATGAGCATCCCCGGGCGGGCGTCGAACACGCGGCGCACCGCTTCGGAGAGCTTGTCGTCGGCGACGGTGCCGGTGCCGAACGTCTCGACCAACATCGAGACGGGCTCGGGAACGCCGATCGCGTAGGCGAACTGGACCTCGCAACGCTTGGCGAGACCGGCCGACACGATGTGTTTCGCGATGTAGCGAGCGTAATAGGTCGCCGAGCGATCCACCTTGGACGGATCCTTACCGGAGAAGGCGCCGCCGCCGTGGCGAGCGCTGCCGCCGTAGGTATCGACGATGATCTTACGCCCGGTGAGGCCGGTGTCGCCCATCGGCCCGCCGGTGACGAAGCGGCCGGTCGGGTTGATGTGCACCTTCGTGTCCTTGCTCAAAAAGTGCTTGGGCACGACGGGCGCGATCACCTGCTCGCGAATCGCTTCCTCGATCTGGTTGTTCGTCGCCGACTCGAGGTGCTGAGTCGATACGACGATACCGTCGATGGCCTTCGGCTGGTTATTCTCGTAGCGGACCGAGACCTGCGTCTTGCCGTCGGGGCACAAGAAATTCACACCGCCGAGGTTCTGCTTGCGCACATCGGTGAGCCGCTTCGCCAGATTGTGGGCGAGCTGGATCGGCAGCGGCATGAGCTCGTCGGTCTCATCGCACGCGTAGCCGAACATGAGCCCCTGATCGCCGGCGCCCTGCTTCTCGGGATCACCATCGACCCCGCGGGCGATGTCGGGCGACTGTTGCTCGACCGCGGTCATCACGCCGCAGGTGTTGTAGTCAAAGCCCTTGTCGCTGTGGTCGTAACCGATGTCCTTGACGGTGTCCCGGGCGACCTTGGCGAAATCGACAAAGGCGTCGGTCGTGAGCTCACCGGCGACGATGACGAATCCGGTCTTGGAAAACGTCTCGCACGCAATGCGGCTTTGGGGGTCTTTGGCGAGGGCGGCATCGACCACGGCGTCCGAGACCTGGTCGCACATCTTGTCGGGATGCCCCTCGGTGACGGATTCAGAAGAAAACAGGAAACTCGACATTCGCTCTCCTACTAGGCCCGGTGAAATCGCTACGAGCGCGCGCGGATCGTGGCGGCGCCATGGCGCGGGCCCAAACGTTCCGGAATCAGATTTGACGGCACTATATCCACATCCAAATCGATGTCAACGCGGCGCGTCCGGCCCGCGCAATGCGTGCCGAACGCGATTCCATTCGGCGGAAATCCGGCTGTCGACAGCGAAAACAGCGACCTCGCAGCGCTGTGAACCGGCTTCCGTACGCGCCAAGAATTCGTTAACGTGCTGAAATGTCACGACGGGTGCAAACCGGGGTCGTATGGTGCATGCGTGCAGCGAACGGCGCTTTTCCGCGAACCGAACGATGGCCCAAACCCGCGAATAAGATGCCGCGACGGTCCAGCGCGATAGCCTCGCGCGCGGCGCTCTTGGTCGTGAGTCTCGTGGCGCACGCGGCGTCCGGATGCGGCGGGACTGACATCCCGGCGCGCGGCGTGATCGAAACGAATGTGGGTGATTGGGAATTCCGACGCTACCAACGCGTCCTCGACGTCGAGGTTTGGATACCCGGCAATCCCGCCGTCGCCCACACGGCGAGCTACGTCTTTCGCGACGCGGCTCGGCGCGGCGACGTCGCGCGAAGTGACGTGGTGAGCGCGTTCGTCACGCGCTACGAGCACGACCGGGACATCGAGGATGCCGTCGCGGCGTTTTCGCGCCGCCTTGCGAGCGAGCCGGGCTACAGCGTCGAGGTCGGCGAGGTGAGCGGAGGGCGCGCGGCGTACATACGCGGGACCGGCGAGGCCTGGGTGCTGTGGGCGTCGGAGGTCCACGTCGTCAAGCTCGGTGGGCGCGGGCGAGACGAGGTCCCCGGGAACCTGGTGGGCGCGTACGCAGAGCACTACCCCTCGACCCTGGACGACCACGCGCTCGCCCGATAACCGCGCGGGGCGTCGGCCGCGGGCGTCCTCGAGCCCACCTCGCCATATGATTAAGTACCTGAAATTATACCGGGAACTGCGGTGAAGACCCGGGCATGGACCATTTGCCCGACGAGGACATGCCGGGGATCGAGGGGCTGGTTAGGTGGCGTGCTATGTAGGGGCACTCCAGGCAAAAGACGCATCACCAAGTGAGCGAAAGGCGAAACGAGCGATGACGAACTCTCCCCGCGCCGCGCGGCTTACGCGCCTGCGCGCCTCCAACCCGGAGGATCGCGATCGCTTCCGCGCGCTTACGCGGCGCGCGATCGGTGCGGACGCCGAGGTCGAAACCCGCGCGCAGGCCATCGTGAGCGATGTGAAGCGCCGCGGCGATGTGGCCGTGCGCGAGCATACAGAGTCCATCGAGGGACGTTCCCCCGGGCCGCACGGCTATGAAATCGTCCCCGACGAGCGCGCGCGGCGCGCCGCAGCCGTCGATCCCGAGGTGCGCGCAGCCCTCGAGCGCGCGGGCGCGCGGATCCGCGCGTTTCACGAGGCACAAACCGAGAACGGCTACAGCGCCCACGGGGGCGCCGCGCGGCTGCGCGTGGTGCCGCACCGACGCGTGGGCCTCTACGCGCCCGGAGGCACCGCGCGCTACCCCTCCTCCGTGCTCATGACGGCGATCCCGGCCGAGGTGGCGGGTGTGGACGAGATCGTCTTGGTGACGCCCGACGCCAGCCCGGAGGCGCTCGCGGCCGCAGACATCGCGGGCGTGAGCCGGGTTTTCGAGCTCGGCGGCGCCCAAGCGATCGCCGCGCTCGCGTTCGGCACCGAGGCGGTGCCTCGCGTGGACAAGATCGCCGGGCCCGGCAACGCGTGGGTCACCGCCGCCAAACGGGCGGTGTACGGCGAGGTGGATATCGACGCGCTCGCCGGGCCTTCGGAGGTGCTCATCATCGCCGACGAGTCCGCAGAGCCGCGCTACGTCGCGGCCGATCTTTTGGCCCAAGCCGAGCACGACACCGATGCGCGGCCGCTCTTGTTCACCACGTCAGAGCCCATCATCGACGCCGTGGAGGCCGAGATCGAGCGCCAGCTCGGCGGACTGTCCCGGCGCGAAGTCGCCGCCGAGGCGATCGCGCGCCACGGCATCGGCCTGGTGACCGGGTCGGCGAACGAGGCGCTGGCGCTCGCCGAGGAATACGCGCCCGAGCACCTCGAGCTCGCCGTCAAAGACGCCTCCCGCCTCGCCGAGACCGTCCGCGCCGCGGGCGCGGTGTTCGTCGGCCACCACACACCCGAAGCGGCGGGCGACTACATCGCCGGCCCGAACCACGTGCTGCCCACGGGCGGCGCGGCCAGATTTTCATCTCCACTCGGCGCCTATGACTTTCGAAAGCGAATCTCGATCCTCGAGCTCGATCGCGACGGGCTCGCCGAGTTGCGGCGGGACATCGGTCACCTGGCGCGGGTCGAGGGGCTCGACGCCCACGCCCGCTCGGTCGAGGCGCGGTTCGAACCGGCGGGCGACAGCGCAGCCGACGAGGGCGACGGCACGGCCCCCGAGGCCGAGCCGGGGCGCGCGGAATGACTCGTCTCCTCGATCGCATTCCTGAGGCGCTCCGGGCGCTGTCGGCATACAGCGTCCCCACGCCGCAGGGGATCGAGGTCAAGCTCGACGCCAACGAGCACCCCTACGCGCTGCCGCGCGGCGCGCGCGAGGAGCTTGCCCGCGAGCTCGCCGCGGTGGACATCAACCGCTACCCGACCGCCGATTGCGCCGAGCTGCGCGAGCTCATCGCCGACGAGCTGGACCGGCCGCAAGACTCCCTCGTGTTCGGAAACGGCTCGGACGAGCTGATCTCCTTTTTGGTGACGACCTTCGCGAGGCCTCGCGAGGGCGCCAGCCGGCCCGCGATCCTGTACCCGGTGCCGACGTTTTCCGTGTTTCGCCTCGCCTGCACCGGGCTGGGCGCCGATCCCGTGGAGATCCCGCTCGGGCCGGATTTCGAGCTCGATCCAGGCGCGGTGGAGGCCGCCCTCGCGCGAAGCCGGCCGAACGTCGCGTTCTTCGCGCGCCCCAACAACCCCACCGGGACGCTGTGGCGGCGTGACCTCATCGCCGCGCTCGCGCGAAATCACCCCGACGTGCTCTTCGTCTCGGACGAGGCTTACGACGATTACTGCGGCGACTCGATGGTCGATGACCTCGCGCACATCGAGAATCTGGCCGTGATGCGAACGCTCTCGAAAATCGGCCTCGCCGGCGCGCGCGTAGGTTTTGTCTCGCTCGCCCCCGCGCTCGCCACCGCGCTCGAAAAGGTGCGCACGCCCTATAACGTTGGCTCGCTCAACCAGTGCGCGGCGGCGTGGGCGCTGCGCGAGGCGCGCGAGACGTTGCGCGCGCAGTGCGCCGAGGTCGTGCGCGAACGCGACGCGCTTTTCGGTGAGCTCGAGGCGCTGCCCGGGGTTCATCCGTTCCCCACGCGCGCCAACCTGATCCTCATGCGCGTGGGGAGCCCCGGCGACGGCATGGCCACGCAGGTATGGCATCGCCTGTGCGAGCGCGGCGTCCTCGTCCGCAACCTCGACGCCGACGGACCGCTGTCTGGGTGCCTCCGCGTGACCACCGGAACGCCCGAGGAAAACCGGCGATTTTTGTCGGCGCTGTCGGCGTCGCTCGGCTAACGGCCACCGGGGCGGCCCGCGGGCGAGCCGGCCGGGTGAGCGGGCGGCTTTGCTCCGCGGCGAGGTCGACTTATACTTTTCCTCGTTGCGGGCATTCGGGAAAGTGGCGGGGGGCCGGCGGCGCCGGCAGGCGCCGACGCACTGGGCCGTGCGCGCGCTCGCGGTCGGGGCGGCGATCGGGCTCGCGGCTGGGTGCGAGGGGTGCCCATCCGAGGCCCCGGCCGGCGAAGGTGACGCCGCGCCGCCCGACGCCGTGCCGGGCGAGGCGCATGTTCAGATCGGGGCCCACGATCTCGAGGCCGATACCGGCGACTGGGACGCCATCTTGGAGCGCGGGGCGATACGCGTGCTGGTCCCGTCCACCGAGGAGGCCTTCCTTCCCCGGCAGGGGGCGCCCGGCGCGCTCGACCGGCGCCTCGTTCGCGACCTCGCCGCCAGGCACGACCTCGAAGTGGAGTTCATTCTCGTTCCCGAGCACGACCAGCTCATGCCGCTTTTGCTCGAGGGCATGGGAGACGTGGTGGCGGCGCAGCTCACGGTCACCGAGTCGCGCGCGGAAGACGTCGCGTTTACCTGGCCCCTGCGCACGGTGGAAGAGATCCTCGTCGGGCGCGCGGGCGACGAAGATCCGCCTGAGTCGCTCGAGGATCTGAACGGACGGCAGGTGCACGTCCGCCCCGGCTCGGCGTACGCAGACACGCTCCGCGACGTCCGCGACGAGGAGGCGCCCGAGCTCGACATCGTCCACGCCTCCGAGCGCCTGGACACCGAGACGATCGCCTACGAGGTCACGCGCGGCGAGCGGCCGCTCACCGTGGTGGACAGCCACATTTTGTCGTCGATCGAAACCTACAACGACGGCCTCGAGCGGCTGCTCACGCTAAACGAGGGGCGGGACATCGCGTGGGCGCTGCGCCCGGACAACCCCGAACTCAAGCGAGTGCTGGACGCGTTTATGGTCGAATCGGCGCTCGCTGGCGATCGGGACGCGACCTTCGACGGCGATCTAGACGGTATCCGCGAGCGCGGCGTCTTGCGGGTGCTCACGCGCAACAACCCGGTCACCTATTTCCTTCACCGGGGCGAGCGTCACGGGTTCGAGTACACGCTCGCGCGCAGGCTCGCCGAGGAGCTCGATGTTCGGCTCGAGATGGTCGTTCCGCCCACTCGCGACGCGTTGATTCCGTGGCTCCTCGAGGGGCGTGGCGACCTCATCGCCGCCTCGCTCACGGTGACGCCTGGCCGGCAGGAGGAGGTGCGATTCAGCGAGCCCTACCTGTTTGCAGACGAAATTTTGGCCGGGCCAACCACCCCCGCCGAGGGGGACGAGCGCGTGCCCGAGCGCGTGCAAGACTTGAGCGACCTCGAGGGCTACGCCGTGCACGTGCGCGAGTCGGCGAGCTATTTCGACACCCTGTCGGCCCTCGCCGAGGAGGTCGCCTTCGACATCGAGCCGGTGCCCGAGCACCTCGAGACCATGGAGATCCTCGGCATGGTCGCCGACGGCGAGATCCCGCTCACGGTCGCCGATACACACATCCTGCAGGTGGAGCGGGCGTACCGCGACGATATCCGCCCCCTCATCGCGCTCACCGGGGACGTCGGCTCAACCTCCCCGATTCCGAGCCGCGTGGGGCTCGAAGGGGAAAACCCGATCGCGTTCGCGATGCGCCCGGACGCGGAGGATCTCGCCGCTCGCGTGGACGCGTTCGCATCATCCCTCACCGAGCGCGAGTTTTATCACGTCGCGCTCCGCCGCTATTTCGAGCGCCGCCGCGGGCCGTCGGGCGGGCGAATCCACCGACCGGACGAAGAGGGACGGATCTCTGACCACGACCAGCACATCCGCCATTTCGCCGACGAGTACGGGATCGACTGGCGACTCATGGCCGCCCTCGCGTGGCGGGAGAGCCGCTTCGATCCGCGGGCGAAAAGCTGGGTGGGCGCGGTAGGAATGTTCCAGGTCATGCCGCGGACCGGCCGGGCGCTCGGCTTTCACAACCTCTCCGATCCGCGGCAAGGCACCCACGCCGGCATCATGTACTTTCATCGCCTGCTGTCGCGGCTGGATCCGCGCATCCCGTTCGAAGAGCGGCTCCTGTTCGCGCTCGCGGGCTACAATTCGGGCCTCGGTCACGTGTCCGACGCCCGGCGACTCGCCGAGCGAAAGGGCCTCGATCCCAACCGCTGGTTCGACAACGTCGAGCGCGCGATGCTGCTGTTACAGCGGCCGGAGTACTACCGCCAGGCGCGCCACGGCTACGTCCGCGGGCACGAGCCGGTTAGGCACGTCCGCGAGATCCACGAGCAGTACCGAACCTACGCCCAGCTCGCCCCGCCCTAAGCTTTAGCTCCCCTCGCTGCTGGCGCGCTTGGACGCCGCGATGAGGCGCACGTAGGCGTCCGAGGCGGCGCGGCTCACCTCGTCCAGTTCGCCCAGCGCCGAATCCGACAGCGGCTCGGCGGCATCGAGCTGGCCGTAGAGCAAGTTCACCGGCCGGTGTCCGATGAACGACGCCGCGACCACCGCGAAAGGCGGCGGCTCGGCGTTTAGCACCTTGTACAGGTAGTTGTGGAGCGTTGCCGGGAACGGCCGGCCGCGGAACACGCCCTGGTTGTAGACCGCGACTTGAAACATCGAGGGCGCCTCCAGCGGGATGAGCAGCGCGTCGATGCGGCTCGTGTCGATGCCCGGGCCGTGGCCCTTCCAACCGAACGCCATGTTGTCGCGCACCATGAGCAGGAGCGCCGCGTCAAAGCAGCCGAGCGCATAACCGACGAGGGCGTCTGCGACCTCTTCGCGCGAGCTCGCGTCGCTCATCGCCGCCAGCGCATCGGCGCGCTCGAGGATCGGCGGCGCCGGCGCCGCCTCGGGCCGCGCGCCCCGGCCACCCCCGCTCGCCTCCCCGCTCGGCGTCTCCCCGGGCTCGGCGACGTCGGCGCCGTCTGCATCGTCGGCGTCGAGCTCTTCGACCAGGTCGGCTGCGTCCAGCTCG
>SLNH01000134.1 GCA_007133195.1 Nannocystineae bacterium
CTATTCGGCATCTATTCGGCATCTATTCGGCATCTATTCGGCATCAGGGATCTGCCAGGTGTCGCCCCACAGACTCTGCGCGCCGTCTACGCGCAGGGTCGCCCCGGAGATGAACGAGGCGCCCGGCGAGGCCAGAAACGCGATCGAAGCGGCGACCTCGTCCACGGTCCCGGCCCGCTTTTGCGGGCACTTCGCGATGGCCAGCTCGACGAGCTCCGGCGGGTACTGGCTCATCCCTGACGACGCGATGAGCCCCGGCGCCACCGCGTTTACGCGAATCCCGAACTGCGCCCACTCCACCGCCAAACTCATGGTGAGGTTTTCGACTCCCGCGCGCGCGGCGCCGGTATGAGCCATGCCCGGAAAGCCCCGGTAGATATTCGCGATCACATTGACGATCCGGCCGCGGCGGGCGGGGATCATCGACTGGTTGGCCACCTCTCGGGTCACGTTGAACGTGCCACCGAGGTTGTTTCGAACCACCGCCGAGAACCCCTTGGCCGAAATCATCTGCGCCGGCGACGGGAATTGCCCGCCGGCGTTGTTGACGAGCACATCCACGCCCCCGCGGTCGCGCACGACCCGCTCGACCAGGGACTCCACCTGCTCGGGCTCGCGAATGTCGCAGCGCTGGGCGATGACCTCACCACTACCGCCGAGCTCGACGAGCGCGTCTTTGGCGCTCGACAGCTTGTCCTCGTTCCGGCCGCAGATGGCGACGTGAGCTCCCAGGCGCGCGAACCACGCCGCCGTCGCGTAGCCGATTCCGGAACCGCCGCCCGTGACGAGCACGACGTCATCTCGAAACAGTCCCTCCGCGAACAGCTCGGGGGCTCGCAGGCTCGAGTTCTGGCTCATGTGTCACCTTCTCCCGGTGCATCGGGCTGAAACAGCCCGAGCTGCTGGGCCTCTTCGTCGGTCATGGGCTTGGGGAAGTCCGTGCGGAGTTGTCCCGTCTCATCCAGATAGTTGGCCGCGAACCTATCGTAGGCGAGGCGATCCAGGTCGGCGAGGCGGGCCAGAACGAGCTCGGCGATCTGGCCGCTCCGCACGGCGCGTTCGCCGGAATCATCGAGCCGACCTTCGAGATCGCGGACCAGCCGATCGACGTCGCGCTCGCTGAGCGTTGGCCGGTGGCGCGCCACGCGGCCGAGGACCTGCCGGAGCTTCGCCGGATCGAAGGGCTGGCTCTGGCCGCTCCGCTTGAGCACGCGGATCTGCGGGGAGCCCACGCGCTCGTAGGTCGTAAAGCGCCGGCGGCACGCGTTGCATACGCGCCGCCTGCGCACCCCGTCTGCGGCGCCGCGGGAATCGACGACGCGTGAGTCGCTCTCGCAGTAGGGACACTGCACGCGCCAAACTTATACCTGAACCGCTCGGGCCAGCGCCAATTCTCCTTCCCGCCTCGACGTTGGCCATCTCATCGGCGGCAGCCGGCCCGCGCCCAAGATCGCCGTGGCGCCCTCCGCGCTCGCGGAGTAGCCTGGGCGTCATGGCGGCGCACGAGCCGGGCTACCTGGTCAAAGAAATCTTCGGCCCCACGCTCCAGGGCGAGGGCGCCCACGCCGGGCGCCCGTGCGTGTTCTTGCGGTTTGCGGTCTGCAACCTGGCCTGCACGTGGTGTGACACGGACTTTTCGCCCGAGGGCGCCCGTCGCCTGTCCGCCGGGGAGATCACCGACGAGCTCCTCGCGACCGATCACCACGGCGCGCGCGTCGCCGTGGTCACGGGCGGCGAGCCCGCCTTGCAGTGGGACGCCCCGCTCGCCGACTCCCTGCGCCGCGCCGGCTTCCGCGTTCACATGGAGACGAACGGGACGCGAATCCCCAAAGCCCCCGTCGAGTGGCTAACCCTGTCGCCGAAGCCGCAGTTTCACGACGGGCGGTTTTCGCTCGCGCCCGCGGAAGCCCTGTCGCCCGACGAGATCAAGGTGGTCGTCGACGACAGCGTCACCGACGAGACGCTGTCGATCTACGAGGGCGCCTTCGAGTGCGAGCAGCGCTTCGTTCAGCCCTGCATGGACGATCGGTACGACCAGCACTTGGCGCGCGCGATCACCCTGGCCCAGCGCCGCCCGGCGTGGAGGCTCTCGGTCCAGCTCCACAAGATCGTCGGCCTCCCCTGAGGCGAAACGAGATCCCGGCGCCCCGTCCGGCGCTCAATAATCCCGACCCGCCATCGCGAAAAGCGTGGTGATGGCCCCGGTGAGGAGCGTAGGCGCGAACGCCAAAGCCGTGGGCACCCCGATCCCCTGGATGGTCGGTGTCGCGAACAAAAACACGACGAACAACGTCCCGTGCAAAGACACCGAAAAGCCCCAAGCGATCCGGTAGCCGCGGACCGCGTAGTACGCCGCGGCGATGGCGCCGGCGCCGGAGATACCCAGCACCACGACGAGCACAGGGTTGAAATCGCCGAAGTCGACCGCGCCCGCTTGGGCTCCGACGACCCCGGCCGCGAACCCCAGGATCTGCAGCAGGCCGCCTAGCACCGCGAGAATCGCCGCGGGCCGCGCAGGGGATCGTTTCGACAGGTTCGACATGATTACGTCCTCGCGGAGAGTTGCCGGTGGAACGCCTGGATCGAGGCACTGATCGAAGCGCTAGCTAGCGCTTGAGCCTGCGCTTGAAGCGGGCCCAAAACCCGCCGTCGTCGCCCACCGGCTGGGAAGCTGGCTCAACCGACTCTTGCGCCGCCGGGGCCGGCGGCTGGAGAACGCCGTCTTGCTCGGGGCCTGACGCCGAGGCTGGCGCGGGCTCGGGCGACGACGCCGCCTGGGGCGGCTCCGGCGCCGGTGCGGGCCTCGGCCGCTCGGACGCGGGCACGGCGCGCAGCGCCTGATCGACCTCCGCCTGCTCCTTTTGAAACTCGGCGCGGAACTGGCGGCGGATGAACTCCCTTAGCTCTTTCGGTTGAAAGCGATAGGCTTCGAGCACCTGCGCGAGGTCGGCGCGGAGCTCCGCGGCCGATTGATAGCGGTCGGCGACGTCGCGGGCGAGCGCGCGGAGGACCACCCGGTCGAGCTCGGGGCTCACTCGGCGATTGTAGCGCGACGGCGGCGGCACATCCGCCTTGCGCACCTTCTCCATGAGCGCGAACTCCGTGTCGCCGCGGAACAGCTTCTCGGTGGTGAGCATCTCGTGCAAAATGATCCCCGTCGAGAAAATGTCGGTTCGCGCATCGAGCGGCATACCGCGAATCTGCTCGGGCGACATGTAGCTGAACTTGCCCTTGAGCACGCCGATCTCCGAGGTGAACTTCATGAGCGCCTGGGCGATGCCGAAGTCGAGCAGCTTGACGTCACCTTGGTAAGAGAGGCGCACGTTCGACGGCGAGACGTCCCGATTCACGATGTGGAGCGGCTTGCCGTCCGAGCCGTCCAGCGTGTGGGCAAACTCCAAGCCCTCGGCGATCCGTCGCGCGATGTAGACCGCATGAGGCACGGGGATGCGATCGGAAGCCTCCTGACACCGGCGCAAAAGTTGGGTGAGATCGCGGCCGCCGATGTATTCCATCGCGATGTAATGGCGGCCTTCGATCTCGCCGACCTCCAGCGTCTCGACGATGCTCTGGTTGCGGAGCACGAGAGCGAGCTGCCCTTCGCTGTGAAACATCTCGACGAAGCGCGCCTCCTTCGCGAGCTGCGGGCGCATCACCTTGATGGCCAAGAGACGCTCGTCGCCGTCTCCCTGCGAACGCAATCGGGCGCGGTACACCTCGGCCATCCCGCCGCGGGCGATGAGGCCGTGGAGGTAATACTTTCCGAAAATCTCTGGCTCTGATGGCGAGCCTGGCTGAAGCTTGGCGCTCTCCACCACCTAGTGTCCTGTGTCAGGAGTTCGCGATCACACTTCGGCCGCCCCTGTCGGGGCGAGGGCGGCCGAAGTGCTTGCTTTGGCGAACTTTATCCATGGACTGGTTTTCGACTATTGTCTTCCGTGTGCGTGGAAACTTCGTTCCAGCACACGAGGTCCTCTTCGACAGGGCTCCGTCGTGCGGCGACCGATCGGGTCTCCGCCAGCTCGGCGCGACCACCCGGCGGCGACTCGCCGGCGGGACTCTACCATTTTCTGTCTCTAAACCCAGAACCAGGACGACCTAGCGAGCATGGCGTCGCCCCCTGCGTGGCTCCCCCCCCGACGGTCCGCAACCACGTTACCCGGCCCCGCGCGGAGTTGTATAGGCCCATACAATAGTTTCATGTTGCCGAAATTTCCCAGCCTTCCGGGCCGGCGGCAATGGAGAACCCCCGCACCGATCTGATAAAGTGGATGTGCTCCTGCCCACGATAATTCTCGAGCAAGTAATGCTGTGGCGCACCCCGACATCGCCCGTACGCTGGCCGTGACCTTCCGAGTCGCCCGATGAAAGCTGTAGTTCTCGAGCGAAACAAGATGGTGAACCGGAGGCTCGTCCGCTATCTCACGTGCGCCGGCTACGAGGCGAGCGGCGTCGAGGATCCCAGCGAGCTCGAGGCACAAGCCGAAGAGCTGTCGCTTGCCGCAGCGGACGCCTTCGATGCCCACGTGGTCGAAAAGCTGGTCCGCGACAAACCGAGCGTGACCGGGGTCCTGTTCACGGCCGAGCCGCTCCGCCGCTGTCTCCGCTTCGCCGTCGAAAACCCCGACATCTCCAACATTTTTGGCCGACCGGACTTCGAGTCTCCCCCGCGGCGCTGGGAGATGCTCATGGTCTTACGCCGGCTTTTGCGGCCCGAGGCAGGCTCTCCCCCGTTCACGGCATATCTCGACTGGGGGTTTCGCGGCTTTCAGGAGCACGTGGCTTCCACCGAGGGCCGTGACGCCGTGGTCCAGCGGGTGGAATCGGCGACCGGCGGGCTTGGGGTGCCAAAGCGGGTGACCGAGATGCTGAGCGAGCTCACGCACGAGCTGCTCATGAACGCCATGTACGACGCCCCCGTGGACGACGCAGGCAAGCCCAAGTACGCGATGAATCGCAAAGCCAGCCTCGCCCTGGCCGAGGACGAAAGGCCGACGTTTCGCTTCGGCACAGACGGCTCTCGGGTCGCCGTACAGGTGACCGATCCGTTCGGGCGCCTGGAGCGAAAACACGTCTTCGAGGGACTCGCGCGCGGGCTCGAGGACGGCGAGATGGACCGCTCACACGGCGGCGCGGGCCTCGGCATGGCCCTTTGCCATAACGCCTCCGTGGCCATGTTCTTCGACGTGGTCAGGGAGGTCAAAACCGAGGTCACGGCGATCTTCGACCTCGATCTCAACCTGCGAGAGTTCCGCAACCAGGCAAAATCGCTTCACTTTTTCGCGCTGTAAGCGAATGTTCGAGCGAGTAAAAACCGCGCCCGTCACGTGGGCCATCGCCTCCGAGCCGCTGGCGCGCGCGATCCGATATCTTGGAACGCGGGCCGGTGCTCCGTTAAACTGGCCGGCACGCTCGCCGCGGCGCGGTCGATGTCACCCGCGGTCGCCCGCTGCGCAGCGCCTGTCTTTGGCTCCATCAAAAGCGTTGCCCCCACAGCTATCGGGAGTGGAGGTATTTCCCCGCGATACATCACGATGTCAGGATCGTCGCCCACGGGCGTCGCGGCGGAGCAGCCTCGCCGCGGTGCCGCAGGGCTCATAGCCTACGGTACGTCGTAGCGGATCCTTCGGGGATCCGCACTTGAGGAGCCTTTTGTCGAGCCGCCGCGTCCTCGCGATTTCGCAGAACATCGATAAGCTCCGACGCCTCGTCGCCAACCTCGAGCGTGCCGGCGCGGTGGTGGACGCCGTGCGAGCACCGGAAGCCATCACGGCGGAGGTGATTCCTCACCGATGCTTGTTCGTGGCGCTCGGCGATAGCGACGACACGCAGCTCGAGCGCGTGCTGCCTCGCCTCCGCGAGCGCGCCCACCTCACGGTCGTCGTCGATCGCGCCAGGCTCGAGGAGCTCACTTCGTTTCTCCGCGACGACCGCGTCAACCACGTCATCGTCGGCGACGAGATGGAGCGCGGCGTGTTCGTCACCGCCCAAAAGCTCCTCACAGGCGACATTTTCGGCATCGAGAAATACCTCCCGGAGGGAACACCTGTCCACTACCTGCGGCTGCGCGACTTCGCGGGCCGAAGCGAGGCGATCGACACCATCGTGGACTTCGCGGCCCGCGAAGGCATTCGCCGGCACGTTCGCAGCGCCATCGGCCAGGTGTGCGAGGAGCTCTTGATGAACGCGCTGTACGACGCGCCCGTGGACGCACACGGAAACCCGGTGTTCGCCGAGGTCGATCCCCGCGAGCGAACGAAGACGCGCTCCCCCCGTCCGGTGTCGATTCGCTACGCGGCCACCGACGATCAGGTCGCCATCGCCGTGCGCGACCGGTTCGGGCGGCTGGCCAAGAACACGATCCTCGCCTACATCGACAAGTGCCTCCAGTCGCCGAGCCAGATCGATCGCAAGACCTACGGCGCCGGACTCGGGCTCTACCTCGTGGCGAGCGCCGCGGCCAGCTACATCGTCAACGTCGCCTACGGGATCGCCACGGAGGTCGTCTGCACGTTCGACAAGCGAGAGAAGGCGCCCCTTCGCCTCGTGGGGGTGTTCGTGCATCCGCGCCAGGCAGAGATGCTCAAGGAGGGCCCGGTCCCCGAATCGAGGGACGCGCGCGAGTCGGCCTCACCCGCGGGGCCGAGCGATCACGAGACGCCAGACTCCGCCGCGACGCCGGTCCCCAATACGACAGCCCAAGACGACTAATCAAGGACGCATGACTCGTGCGTCATCGTGAAAGAACGACCATCGAGGGAACATGAACGCATACGGGCCGAAAGGAGCCGCTTGTCGTTCGCCCTCACCCAAGACGGGGCGGAGGAACATTGGCTTCCGACGTAGGCGTCATGTCTAGCCTGAGTGGTCTGGGTGGGCACGTGACGACGCGATCGACGCAAGGAATAACGAAGGCCGGGGCGGTCAAGCGCCGGCTCGCGCCCTACGCGGCCGTGAATCGAGGGCGGTGATGGGGGAGCGACAATTCGGGCCTTATCGGCTCATTCAGCAGCTCGCGGTGGGCGGCATGGCCGAGATCCACCTCGCCAAGACGTCGGGCGTGGCGGGTTTCGAAAAGTACGTCGCCCTCAAAATGATCCACCAGAACTTCTCCCAGGATGAGCAGTTCGTGCAGATGCTCATCGACGAGGCGAAGATCACGGTCCAGCTCCAGCACGCCAACATCGCACAGACCTTCGATCTCGGCCGCGTGGGGGACACCTTTTATCTGACGATGGAGTACGTCGACGGCGTGGATCTGTTCACGCTGCTGCGCAAATCGGCCGAGCAGGATCAGAGCACGCCCTTCGACGTGGCCGCTCACATCTGTCGCTGCGTCGCCAACGGACTCGACTACGCCCACCGCAAGCACGACGTGAGCGGCCAGCCGCTCGGCATCGTGCACCGCGATGTATCGCCGCAAAACGTTTTGATCTCGCACTCCGGCGAGATCAAGCTCGTCGATTTCGGGATCGCGAAGGCGAGCCACCGCGCGCGCCAAACCGAAGCAGGCGTCATCAAGGGCAAGTATTACTACATGTCGCCCGAGCAGGCCCTCGCCGAAACGGTGGATCATCGTAGCGACATCTTTTCGGCCGGCATCCTCCTTCACGAGATGCTCACGGGGCAGATGCTCTACCTCGAGGACGATCTGCCAAAGCTCTTGGAACGGGTGCGCAAGGCCGATATTCCGCCGCCTTCGGCCACGCGCCCCGACATCCCCCCCCAGCTCGAACGCATCGCGCTGCGCGCCCTCGCCCCCAAGCCAGAGGACCGCTTCCACACCGCCGGTGCCATGTCGTCCGAGCTCGACTCCTTCCTCAACTCACACTCGCCGGTATTTCGGCCCACGAAGGTGAGCACCCACATCCGCGCCGTGCTGAGCGGCGAGGCGAGCCGCGAGCGAGAGCGAGAGCGCGCCCCGTCGCGACCGGCGAGCCGCCCCAGCGGACAGGTCACCAAAGAGCAGCTGCTGCGCGAGCCGTCCGAGTTCTTCGACGAAAACAGCGTCATCTTCCGCGTGGAAGATCTCGCCGGCGCGCCCGAACGAGCGGCCGCCTCCGGGCCGCGGGACCAAAGCGCCGCAGACGTCGGCGCCGGCAACAAACCAGCCTCGTTTTCTCGCGGGGTCGACGTGAGCACCCGCCTCATCGAGGAGCCCTCCAGGCCGCCGCCCACGCCGGCCGCGCCGCTCCATCAAGACGACGACGAGCACACGGTGATCTCGGGGCCGCCCGACTTCTCCCAGGACGGAACGCCGGGTCCCGCTAACCCGGGAAGCTCCGCGGGCAAGCGCCCGCCCCCGGCGCCCCGAGCTGGCGCCCGGGACACATCCTCGAGCTCCGCATCTGAAGGGTCCCCGACCGGCGGCGATCCACCCCGGGCCGAGTCCGCCCCGCGCGGCGCGCTACCGCTCACCCCCCCACCACAAACCGCCAACATCGACGCCGCCGGCTCCGCCCAGCCGCCGCCGATGTTCGCTGGACCGGGCGGAGCGACCGGCGACACGCCGGACCAGTCCCACGGCTTCCCGGCGCCGCCGCCGGGCGCGCCAAGCCCCGCACAGGGCGCGCTTGGCGCGGCCGGGCAC
>SLNH01000237.1 GCA_007133195.1 Nannocystineae bacterium
AGCCGCCTGCGCGCGTGGTTTCTCGTCTGCGAAGACCCCGAGCGGCGACTCGACGCCAAGGAGGTCGCCACGCTCGCCCACCAGGCCAGCCTCGTCCGCCACGTCCTCGACTCCTCGCACCTAGACCGCGTTCTCATCGGCGACGAAGTCGGCCTGGGCAAGACCATCGAGGCCGGCCTCATCATCCAGGGCCTCCTCGAGCAAAACGAGCACCTGCGGATTTTGTACTTGGCGCCCGCGCGCCTCGTGCCCAACGTCCACCGCGAGTTTCGCAAACTCGGCCTCTACTTCCGCACCTGGGCCGCCGGTACGGGTAGCACCGCCGACCTCGAAAGCGACCCCAAGATCATCGCCAGCATCCACCGCGCCACTCACCAGGCGCACTTCGACAAAGTCGAGGGCTCCGGCCCCTGGGACGTCGTGATCGTCGACGAGTGCCACCACCTCTCCGACTGGGATCCAGGCGGCGGCAAGCCGGTGCTCAAATATCAGCTCGCCGACCGGCTGATCGACCAACAGGCGGGCGCCGGCCGCGTGATCCTCATGAGCGGCACGCCCCACCAGGGCCACCGCGCCCGCTTCGAAAACCTTCTGCGCCTCCTGCGCCGCCCCCACGAGCCCGACGACCGCGCCGCAAAGCGCGTCATCTTCCGCATCAAAGATCACATCAAAGACTGGGACGGCCACTACCTGTTCCCGCGCCGCCGCGTAAACGACCCTATCAGCATCGACCTTACTCGCCCGCACCGCGAGTGGCTCGCCGCGATCCGCAGCTTCTATCACACCGCCCCGCAGCGAAACGGCGAGCCCGCCGCCACCGGCGCCAAGTGGCGCTCCGCCCAGGCGCTTCAGTGGGCAAGCTCCAGCGTCCAGTCTGGCCTCGGCTACCTGGTCCGCCAGGCCGTGCGCCTTGGGTGGGAGCTCGATACCCCCGAGCTTCGCAGAGCCCTCGAGCTACTGCGCCCCTACCGCCTGGGCCCGCCGGACGAACCCGTCGAACAGCTTCTGGGCCGCATCGGCCGCGAAGTCGGCAAGCAAGAGGCCTCCGGCGACATCGAAGACATTGAAGAAGTCACAGAGACTGCGGAAGCGCCCACATGGGATCCCGATCCCACGCTCTTAAAAGATCTGCTCCGCCAGGGCGCCAGGCTCCTCGAGGAAGATCCCGACCGCAAATGGCTCGAGATCGACCGCCACATCCTCAGCCACGCCGGCGACGAAAAGGTCGTTCTGTTCGCCCAGCCCATCGAAACCGTCACCGCTCTTTCGAGCTACCTCGAGCGCAAAACCGGCGTGCGCCCGGCGCTCATCGTCGGCAACCAAAAGGAAGCCGAGCGCGACCGCCAGCTTCGGCGGTTTTGGCAAAAAGACGGCCCACAATATCTCGTGTCATCCCGCGCCGGCAGTGAGGGCTTCAACATGCAGGTCGCCCGGCGCCTCGTCCACGTCGACGTGCCCTGGAACCCCATGGAGCTCGAACAGCGCGTCGGCCGCGTCCACCGCTTCGGCTCGCGCCAAGAGATCATCGTCGACACCGTGCTCGTCCGCGACACCCGCGAAGTCGACATGTACAAGGCCTCGCGCACCAAGCTCGCCGAAGTCGCCACCTCCCTGCAATCAGACGACAGCGCCCGCGAAGATCTCTTCGCCCGCATCATGTGCCTGATTCCGCCCACCGAGCTTCAAGACATCATGGAAGCCGACCCCATGGCCGGCTTCGACGACGACGACCGCCGCCACATCTCCACCCTCATCGAAGACGCCTACCGCCGCTGGGAAGAATTCCACGAAGCCTTCCGCGCCCGCCGCGCCCTGCAAGACCTCGACCCCGGCCAGGCCCAGTGGTCAGACGTCATCGATTGGATCCGCACCGCCGTGCCCGACGCCGAGGAGGTCGAGGGCTGCTCCGTCCTCGGCTTCGAAGAGCGCGGCGGCGAAGTCCGCGAAGCCTCCCGCCCCGTAACCGCGTTTTCGTTTCCCAGCGGCCGCCGCCTCGCCTTCGGCGACCACGGTGGCCTCCCCGTCCTAGACGCCGATGACAACCCCGTCCCGATCGGCGGCCTCAATTCCGAAGAGCTCGCCGACACCCTCGAGCGCCACGCCTTCCCCGACCGCCGCGCCGGCGTCGCCCACCTGCGCTGGCCCGCCCATGCCGACTGGCCCTTCGCCAGCCCCACCGCCGGCCTCCTCGTCTACGCTCGGCAGACCGTCCAGCTAACCGAGTCCCCGCCCCGCATCACCTCCCCCCAGCTTTTCGCCTATGTCGTGGAGCCCGGCGGCGCCCCCCGCCCGCTCGAAGCCGCCGAGCGCGCCGACCTCCTCCGCACCCTGTGGCGCGCCGACATCCTCACCCACATGCCCAAAGACGCCGCCGCCGTGCGCGCCGTCCGCGACGCCCACGCCGCCCTTTGCACCGAGCTCCGGCGCCCCACCGACGACGAGCAGGCGCAGGGCAAGCGCCACGGCCTGTTTCCGCTGAGCCTGGCCATTGTCGCCAAGCCTTCCTCCGCGGAGTAGGCCCTGTCGATCTTTTACCGGCTGGCGAGCTATCGCCCGAGCGAGCGCGGACTGTCTCTCGAAGACTTTTTCACCGAGCTCTGGGCCTACGTTCTTCAGAAGCACCCGGCGCTTGTCGGCGAGGTGCTCGCGACGCTAGCCGTTTCCCCGGCGCCGCCCTACGCGATCGAGACCCAGGTGGCCTATGGTGCCGCCAACCTCGATGGCAGTACGATGCAGTGCCGCCCCGACATTCGGATCATCACCCAACGTGAGCGCATCCTCGTCGAGCATAAAATCGAAGCGTCGCAGCACATTGAGGCCGTAGCCGGCCACGCCGAGGGCTACAGCCAGCTCGAGCGCTATTTGGCTGCCGATCCAAAAGCGCGCGTCGGCCTGGTGACACTAGGGCCCACCGACGTGCGGCCCGGCGTGCTCGAAAATTCTCGCTATCTGAGGCCGAGCGGACGGACGCATTTTGTCTGGCATGACCTTTTCCCGGCCGTCGAGACCTATGCGCAGCAGGGCGGCGCCGACGATCCCTTCGTCATCGAGCTCGTCGCGTTCATGGAAGAGCTCGGCATGCAAACGCCGCGCGAAGGCGTCGGCATAATCCCCGCGGCGAACGTCGAAGGCATCAAAGCCGAGCGCCGGGCCCTCAGCCTCTGGTGGCGCCCAACCCTCGATCTCGCCCTTGAGCAAGGCTGGATTAAGACCCACTCCGGCCTCGACCTGCTCCTCCGCCGAAAACGCGGTGAATACCCCGAAATTCACTTTGATATGCGCGCTCGCGAGAAGCAGGGCAAAACCGACGGCTTCCTCAAGGCTCGCCTCCGCGTAGACGCCGATGCGGCCGATGGTGCCGACGAGCTCGCCCGCGAGCTGCGCCGCGCCGGCTACGACGCCACAGTCGGGCGTGCTCGCGGCGCCAACGGGCCGTGTGTCGATGTTGTCTGCCTCACGCGGCAAACCCGCACCGAGTACATCGGCGAGGGCGACCCCACCGAGCGGCTGACGCGCTTTGGCTGCGACGCCATGCAGGCGTTTCACCACTTTCTCGACTTGCCGCCATTTTCTGCTGCGAAAAAAACGGCATTGGGTATCTAGGTGCATCGAAGTAAGTTCGTGCCCTGCGGTGACCCTAAAGCTGCGGCGAGCCCCAGGAGAGAGGGCGTTTCGATCCACGTGAGGAGCTGTGAGCGGTCGCCGACCCGGGGCTGCGTACGAGCGCCTTCAATTGGCCGGCCCTCGCCATTGTTGCTGTCATCAGTCCACACGGCGCAGGATGACGGCGCGCCCGACCAGCCTTCTGCGTCGTTTTACTTACCCCAGCACGCTCGGGCGCGCACCCATAGCCTCCTGCCCCTACGCTTCCTTGATCACAGCTGGAGGACAGACGACGACCTCGAAGTTCGGGTACGCTTCGAGCATCGGTCGCATTACGGCATCATCGCGGGCGCAGAGCGCTACCGATCGAACACTGCGCGGACTAAACCGCTGCCAGATCAGGTTGGCAGAGAAGAACGTCTGGCCCATCAAATACATCCCGATCCGCCGATTTTTCGCCTGCACGACAACCACGTCGGCGCCCTCCAAGGACACTTTCGTGCCACGCCCCATGCGCTCACGCTCTTCACCCGGAAGAATGATCGCGTCGAGATCCCGATGACCGTGGTCGCTGCCGGGAGGAACGGCGCGAAACTCTTCGATGAGGCGCCCGCCAACTTGCTCCCAGTACCACAGAACCATCGCTGTCTCGATCTGGCTCATATCATCACCAATAATACCACAGGGCCGGCGGAAGCTGCTGTTCCAAAATCTGGCGAAATCGGCATGTCTAACGAAGGCGCCGGCATGCGACCTGGCGTGCATTGCGGGGCCGAACATGTGGAAGGCAGCGCAACTGCCGAGGCGTGTTGGGAGCCCGTCTTCGAATGCGCCAACGGCGCCGAGGTCCGGGGCGAAGCGTGTCGAACGCTGGACCCCGACGAGTCGGCGACGCTCCATTCCCGACACCGACCTCGGTGGCATCTACGACTGCGACCAGAGCGTTGGCGGCGCGGTACAAGACGTCGAGGTCACGCTGCAATGACTTGGACCTTCACGCTGCGCGGGTGTTGCTGGTTCCGCCCGAGCCCGAGCGGCCCTGCAGCGGGCTCAAGGCGCGACACTGAGCGCATAGGGCAACATGCCTGTTTCGTTAGGGGTTTGCGGGGGAGCGATTCCGCTCGCCCGCTCGTAGCTCAAAGCGCAATTGGTCGCGGATGAGTGCGTAGCGGATGAGATTGAAGACCACGTCCCGCATCTCGCACCACATCAGCGGTCGGCGCAAGTCCAGCTCGCCGAGGTCGATCTCCTTTCCTCGGACGAGATCCGGGGCATGTTCCTCGACGTAGTCGAGCACGAGCTGGCGCTTCACGCTGCCTCGTTTCCCGGCGGTCATGCTCGCGTTATGGCGCATGCGTATCACCCCGCGTTCGAACTCGGCCCGCGGAGCGCAGTCATCTAGGCAGAGCTGGAGCGCGTTGTGCGAGGTGCTTTCGTCGTCGACCGCGACGATGAGCATAGTCCTGCCGCGAGAGTTTCCGAAGCGAGGGTGATTCCGCGCCTTCAAGCTCGGTAGCACCGCGAGGCTTACCACAAAGTCGTTTTTTGACTGACGATCCTTCACGACGAAGGAGCGGTAGAATTCCGATGACCAGGTGCCGCCGGCGGCGTTTCCGAACGTCCGGCGGGTTACACCGATGTCCGCCAAGAGCTGATATTGGCCCCGACGTACGGGCAAATCCGGCCCATCTCCGTCATCGCCGAAAAGCCCGAAGAGGTCGAGCACAAATGGGTAAAGGTAGAGTGGCGAGTCCTGGCCGACGAGCAGAGCGCCGCGTTCGGCAACGCTCTTCGCAAGCTCGACCGCGGCCTCTGGGGTTCCAATTTCGTCCCAGCGAAAGCGCTCGAACGGAAAGTCCTCGGCCCACTCGACGTCGTGAGTGCCGAGCATCTGCGCCCAGGTAAGAGGTCCGTCTAACGAGCGCCACTGCCCCTGAAAAACGCCAAAGCTCTCCATGTCGCGGCCGTTTGTGAGCACCACGTACAAAGCACCGAGCGAATCCGCGTAGGCGACGGCCTGCTCCAGGGTCTTGTCGTCGAGGAACACGCCATCGCGCTTGCACTCGATGACGGCGAGCGCCCGAGAGAAGTCGTCTGCGGCTTCGGGATCGAGGATCACAATATCGGCGCGACGCCTGCCGGTTTTGCTTCGGTGGCTAAACTCCGTGCGAATGAGGTAGGCAGGCACGCCGAGCTCATCGATCAGCCAGTCAAGCGCCGCTTGGCGAACGAGCTCCTCAGGAAACGCTCGTACGAGAAATCCCCTGCCGCGAGCAAGGATGTAATCCTGCCCATCTCTCTTGTATCGCGTTCGCTTCATAGCCGTGGCAAGCGAAGCTCGAAGGAGTTGGATTTACCGTGCGGTTCAGCGAACTCGCGCTAAATGGAAGCAGAGGCCTCGTCTACGGTATCGGGAAAGGCGGGAAGGTCGAACGCGGATTGAATGGCTTGCCACGTGGTGAAGCCGAGGTAGTGGTGCCAGGCTTCCTCGAGCTGGCCGGTTTCGGCTAGGTGGGGGAGGGCTTTGGCGACTTCTTCGCCGCACGTATCGAGGGTGGGGGCCTGCGCCTCGGGTGGCGTTCCTTGTTCTACGACGAGGAGGACGTACCAGTTGTGTGGGCGGTCGGTGGAGTGGTAGAGGCAGTCGAGGTTGCGCATCACCTGGCTGCGGTGGGGGTACCAGGTGGTGGAGGAGGTGAGATGAGACTCCTTTCGCTTGCCCTCGATGTAGACGGTGACGTTTTCGAAGGCGAGGACGCAGTCGACTTGGGTTGAACCTTCGAGGATGGCCCAATTCTCGCCGCTGCCGGGCGACCGGCTCAGGATGTCGAGTGCCTCGCGTATCACAGCCGGGTCCCCGTCGATGAGCGCTCTGCGCTTGTCCAGCGTGTGCTGGCTGAGGTCGCCCTTTAGAGCTGTACGGTCGAGCTTGCTGCCGTTTCGCACGAGCCATTCCAGGTAGGGCCTGGGCGCGGGGACGCTCTTCTCAAAGTGGGGAGGTTCCTTGAGCGGGCCGAGCTCGAGGTTCTGGGGAAGGGCGGCCGAGGAGCGGCTGCCGAATCGAAGGAGCTTCTCCCCCCAGTTTCGGCCGGATGTATCGAGGCGATAGAGCTGCTCAAAGCACGGCTGCACGCGCGTTTTCGAGCTGTTGTACGGTTTGTCCCCCATGTCGAGCTCCCTCCGTCTGTGGATTCCGTAGAAAAGAGGCGCCGCTCACTATCGTGACGACGGGTCGGCGCCGAGAAGATTTGCGCTGCGCAGCCACCCCTCAGTGCCGGGGAGGTCGAGGAGGTAGGTGGCAATCGTCTCGCGCTCGACCCAGGGGGGCATGAGGGGCTGGAACTTGGTGAGCCGGTAGTTGGGGAGGGTTTCGGCGAGCTCGGTCCAGCGTTTCGTGTCGGCCCAGAACGCCGGGTCACGGAGGTGGACGAGGGCTTCTTCGAGGCGGCGCTCAGTAATATCTTCGGCGCGGAGGGTGACGGCGAAGTTATCGGAGAGGATTTTGCAGTCGCCGATGACTTCTTGGAGGGCGTAGCGGAGGGTGCCGTTTATGCGGCCGCCGGCGAAGGTCCACCAGCGGAGCTCGTTGCCGAGATGCTCGATGCCGCCGGTCTCCGGGTCGAGGATGTCCTGCATGACCTCGCGGTGTTCGGCGAGGAGCTTGGCGGCGGCGTCGTCGAGATAGGGGTAGGTTTCGTCGGCAGTGATGATCTGGAGGATGCGCTGGGCGATGTCTTTGCCGAGAAAGTGGGGAAGGTAGCCGGCCCAGGTGGGCTGGCGGCCGCGGGGGGCGGGTTCGACGACGACGCGGCGGTCGTCGTGGCGCACGGCGAGGACGAGCCAGGCGCGGCCGCCGAGGAGAAAGCAGCTGATGCCGTCGACGAGGCGATCGACGAAGTCTTGGTAAAGGACGCCGAGAGCGCGGCCGCCGCCGGTTTGCACGGTATAGGCCTGCGGACTCGAAAACACGGCGAAAAGCTCCATGAAGTTTTTGCGGCCGAAGAGACGCTCGGCCTTGGGGCCGAGGACGAGGCGGCCGGAGGCGGAGCGAAGGGCGCCATCGGAGAGCATCCAGTCGACAAGGTTGTCGTATTCCTCCCGGTCGATGCCGCGGAAGTCGGGAACTTGGGAGAGATGGTCCCACGCGTCGTCGGCGGTGATCCCGGAGGTCGCCAGCGACATGGCGAGGAGCTGGTGAATGAGGACGGGCCAGGCGCGGGGGCTTACCTCCACGGATTCGACCCAGCCGGATTTGGCGAGTTCGATGAGGGCAATGGCCTGAAGGACCGGCTCGGTGCCGCCGCAGAAGAACGTGGTGTTGGCGGCCTGGCCGGCGCGGCGACCGGTGCGGCCCATGCGCTGCAGGAACGAGCTCACGGTGGCGGGCGCCTCGGCTTGCAGCACGCGGTCGAGGTCGCCCACGTCGATACCGAGCTCGAGGGTCGAGGTGCAGACGATGCAGGCGTCGCTGCCGCGGTGAAAGCGGGCCTCGGCGAGCTCGCGCTCCTCGCGGGATACGGCGCTGTGGTGGACGAAGACCGTGGTGCCGGTGCGGCGCATGTACTCGGCCACGGCCTCGGCGGTGGCGCGCGACTGGCAAAAGCACAGGCTCTTTTGCCCCTTGGCCATGGTGGCGGCGTCGCGCGAAAGCTGGCCAATTTCGGGGCGGTGCACGACCAGAAGCTGGCGCCGGCCCGGCTGCTTGGGCGGATCGACCACCTGGCCCCCGCGCCGGGACGAACCGGCGAGCCAGTCCAAGATCGCGTCCGGGTTGCCCACGGTGGCGCTCAGGCCCACGCGCTGGACGTCGTGCCTCGAGTGCCGCGCCAGCCGCTCGATCACGCTCATGAGGTGGGCTCCGCGGTCGGTGCCGGCGAGCGCATGCACCTCGTCGATGACGACGACGCGAAGGTCGGCGAAGAGCTTGCGCTCGTTTACCCGCTGGGAGACGAACATCACCTCCAGCGACTCGGGCGTGGTCATCAG
>SLNH01000314.1 GCA_007133195.1 Nannocystineae bacterium
CTAGACATTACGTGACTGGTGAAGGGGCGCAGCGAGACGCGTGAGGGGGCCGCCCCTGGGGGCGGGCGCGGGAACGTGCTATGGCTGCCAGATGCTCGCCGACACCGAAGAGCTCCGGCGCCTTTACGAGGATCACATAGACCGCCTCGTCCAGAGCACAGGGACGGTTCTCGTGGAGCATGGCCTCGACGCCCTCGTGATCTCCGCGGGCACGCCGACGCCGAAGTCCCCGTTCGATGACCAAGACCACCCGTTTCGCCCCACGCCGGCGTTTGCGCACTGGGTCCCGCTCCGCGAGCCGGACAGCGCGGTCGTGATCGAACCGGGAAAGCGACCGCGCCTGGTTCGCGCCCGCGCCGGAGGATTTTGGGACGCGCCGCCGCGGGTGGAGAGCCACCACATCTGGCGGGCGCTCGACGTGGTCGAGACCCCTGCCGAGCGGGTCGCGGGCGAGCTGCCGTCCCTGCGCCGCGCCGCCTTCATCGGCGACGACCCCGCCCGCGCGCGCGCCTTCGGGTTCCCCGAGGCCGCCATCAACCCCGCCGCGCTCGTGTCGGCGCTGCACGCGCTGCGCGTGACGAAGAGTGACTACGAGCGCGCGTGCATGGCCGAGGCCGGCCGAGTCGCGGCGACCGGTCACGTGAGACTCGGTGAGGCGTTCGCGCATGGCGGCCGCTCCGAGCTCGCGCTCCACCTGCTTTACCTGGAAGCCACGGGACAAGACGATCCCGACACGCCCTACAAGAACATCGTCGCCCAGGGCGAAAACGCCGCCACGCTCCACCACGTCGGCTACGATCGCGAGCCCCGCAGCGCGCCTTCGACGTCGCTCCTCGTCGACGCGGGCGCCACGTGTCTCGGATACGCGAGCGACGTCACCCGAACGTGGGTCCGGGGCGAGGGCGGCGCCGCCGACGCCTTCGCCGAGCTCGTCCGTAGGATCGATGCGCTTCAGCAGACCCTGGTCGCCGAGATCACCCCGGGGACGGCCTTCGAGGCGCTCCACGACCGGGCCCACGAGCTTTTGGCCGAGGTGCTGTGCGACATGGAGCTGGCGAGCGCCGAGCCGCACACCTTGGTCGAAAACGGCGTCACCCGATCGTTTTTCCCCCACGGACTGGGTCACGGCATCGGCGTGCAAGTCCACGATGTGGGCCACCGCCCGCACGACCCGCGCCCCGACAACCCGTTTTTGCGAAACACCCGCGTCATCGAGGCGGGCCAGGTTTTCACCATCGAACCGGGCTGTTATTTCATCCCCTCGCTCATGGACGAGCTTCGCGCGCGCCCGGCCGCCGCCGATGTCAATTGGTCAGCCATAGACGCCCTGCGCCGCTTCGGCGGCGTGCGCGTGGAGGATGACGTGGCCGTGACCGACGAGGGCGCCCGGAACCTGACCCGCCCCGCGATGGCGGAGCTCCTCAGTAGCGGGTCGGATCGAGCCGGGACATGAGCATGCGCGCGCACTCGGCGACCGATCCCGCCATGGACGGATACACCGTGAGCGTGTGCGCCACCTGCGCGACCGTGAGCCGGTTTTGCACGGCGACCGCCAGCGGCTGAATGAGGTCGCTCGCCCGCTTGGACACGACCACGCCGCCCACCACGGTGCCGGACCCGGCCATGGCGTGAACCTTCACGAAGCCGTCGAGCGCGTGGATCATCTTCGCGCGGGGATTGCCGCGAAAGTCGAGCCGCGCCGTGCGAACGGGGATCCCGGCGGCTTCGCCCTCGCTCTGCGAGATGCCGACCGTGGCGACCTCGGGATCGGTGAAGATCGTCGCCGATACGGCGTCCCAGCGGATCGGCTGCACCGCCTGACCGAGCGCGTGCCACATCGCCGTGCGGGCCTGCATCGCCGCCACGGAGGCGAGCATCATGCGACCGACCACGTCGCCCGCGGCGTAGACCCACCGGCAAGACGTGCGCCCCACGGCGTCGACGTCGAGCCCGCCCCAGGCGTTCGGCTGAACGCCCACCTGCTCGAGCCCCACATCGCTCGCCGCGGGCACCTGCCCCACGGTGAACAGCACGTGCGATCCCGTCACCTCGCCGCCGTTTTTGAGGCCGATGACGACCTCGTCGCCGCGGCGCTCGCACCGCACCGCGCGGGCGTTTCTCACGATCGTCATGCCGCGGCGCTCGAACACGCCCTCGATGACCTCCGCGGCGTCGGGATCCTCCGTGGGCAGAATGAGGTCCCGCGACGAGATCAGGGTGACCTGCGAGCCGAGCCGGTGAAACGCGTGCGCGAACTCCGCCCCTGTGGCGCCGGAGCCGACGACGATCAGGTGCTCGGGCACTGCGGGCAGGTTGTAGACCTGGTGCGCGGTGAGCACCCGCTCGCCGTCGGGCTCGAAAAACGGGAGGACGCGGGCGCTCGATCCGGTGGCCACGAGCACGTAATCGGCGGGCAGGACGCGCTCGCCCCCGGCCTCCAGCGCGACGGTCACTTCGTGGTAGCCAGATATCCAGCCCCGCCCGCGCACGACCTCCACACCGGCCCCGAGCACGCGGCGCTCGATGTCTCGCGACTGCGACGCTCCGAGCTCGAGCACGCCGGCGGACACCTTCGGGTAATCCACGTGGGCCGGGCCCTCCGCCTCTTTCACATCGACGCGCAGGCCCATCTCGCTTAGCGCGGGCAGCCATCCCGTCGCCTCGGCGGTCGCGATCATGGCCTTCGACGGCACGCTGTCCCAAAGCACGCTGTTGCCGCCGAGCCCCTCGTCGGCCACGAGCCACACCGAGGCCCCGAGCTCGGCGGCCACCAGGGCCGCCTCATAGCCGGCCGGGCCTCCACCCAAAATGACGATCCGCTGGCTCACGTCGGTCTCCGCGTTTTGAAGTTTGCCTCACTCGGCCGCGGCCGCGCTGGGTGCGCGGGTCTCGTTCCGGGCCGCCGCGCCTGGCGCCATCCTGGCCGGGCGCGTGACCCCGGTCAAGCGAGCGGCTGGCGATCGCGCCGCGCCAGCGGGGCCGAGCCGGTCGGTCAACCGAGCGCCGCGGAGCTCGAGCGTTGCCGCGAGCCGGCCGGGCGCCTAGACTCGATCGCATGACCGAACGCGAGGCGCTAGCCGAGCTCAAACAGGCCGACGACGTCGTGACCTACGCGCGCGTGAGCATGCGCTACGGCAAGGAGGTGGTCGCGACGTTGCTGAGCGCCGGCCTCCCCGCCGCGCTCGGCGGCGACGAGAGGTGCACGGCGGGCGGGTGCAGCCCGCGCGTGGCCGTCTTGGTGCGCCGCCGCGACCTCGCACGCGTGGCCTCCCTGTTGCGCGGGGCGTGGTTGGCCCTGGCCCAGGCCGAGGGCGATCTCGACCCGGACCTTCGCGTCCCCGTGCGGGCGGCGCCGCCGGCGGACCTCACGGAGGACGACGAGCCGCCCTGCCCGGCCTGCGGCACCGCCGCGCCACTCGTGGCCGGCGCGTGCTCGGACTGCGGCCTCGTTTTGGCCTAACGCGGCCCTATCGCCGCGACCGCTGGTCGCCGGGCGCGCACGGCTGCTGGAACACGGCCCCGTCGTCCAGGCGTACCGCGGTCAGCGAGCCGCCCCACACGCAGCCCGAGTCGAGCGCGAGGTAGTCATCGCCGCGCCGGAACCCGAGGGCCGCCCAGTGACCGAACACCATCGTCACGCCGCGGCGCCTCCGCTCGGGGTGAGCGAACCAGGGGTAGGTCCCCGTCGGGGCAGATTCCGGGGGCCCTGAAAAGGTGGGGACCAAGGCACCGTCCGCGGCGCACATGCGTATCCGCGTCATGATCGTGACGATGCTGCGCAGCCGCTCGCCCCCGGCGAGATCGGCGCGCCACACCTGCGCCGGGCCGTCATCGGCGTCGAGCACGTCCGCCGCGCCCTCACCCCGCAGCGCCGTCTCCACCTCGCGCGCGAGGCGGCGGGCCTCGGCGAGCGTCCACGCGGGGTGCAGGCCGGCGTGCACCATCGCCTCGCCGCCTGATTCGTGAAGCAGCGGCCGGAACCGGAGCCAGGAAAGCAGCTCATCGGCGTCGGGCGCGTCGAACACGGGCTGAAGCGTGTCGCCTTGGCGCGGGCGCGACAGGCCAGCCGCGCGCGCGAGCAGGTGGAGATCGTGGTTTCCGAGCACGGTGGTGGCCCGATCGCCGAGTGAACGCACGAAGCGAAGCACGGCCAGCGAGCTCGGTCCGCGGTTGACGAGATCGCCCGCAAACCACGCCCGATCGGCGCCTTCGTCGAAACCAATTCGCTCCAAGAGCGCACACAGCGAATCGTAGCAACCCTGCACATCGCCGATCGCGTAGATGGCCATACTCGTCGTCCTCGCGCCGACTGTACCTGAAGCGCCCGCGGTGCCCAACGACCGCACGCCGAGCGAGCTTGGAACGCGGCGTGCAATCTCGTGTCGAATGACCGCGGAGGCTACCGGAAACAACGGCGCCCCCGAACCTGGAGCGCGAGGAGGAATCATGACCACGCCCCATTCGTCGGCCCTGGCCGCAGTGACGACCCCGCGGCCGCCGGAGCCGCCGCGCGCCAAGGCGTGCGAACGGCTCGCCCGCCTGCGCCCACCGGGCGAAGCCGACTATCTGCGCGAGGCGTTCGTGCACCCGGCCAACATCGCCGTGATCACGTTGCCCGTCGCGCTGGCCGTGCTCTCGCAAAGCGCGTGGGTGTTGCTGCCGGGTCTCATCATCGAAGTCGCGTTCGTGACGCTGCTCGCCAAGCTCAAGCCGTTTCGAAGGCGCGTCGACGCGGCGCACCGCGAGGTCGAGCGCGACGCCGCCGCAGCGGCCCGCGCCGAGCTGTTCGACGGCATGAGCGACCGCCACCGCCGCGAATTCATCGCGCTCGAGCACCGCGTCGCCCACGTGCGAGATCGGCGCGCCCTCGCGGAAAACGACATTCTCGGGCTGAGGCGACTCCTCGCCAATTACATGCGGTTGGCGCTCGCTCATAAGCGGGCGTCGTCCGCGCTGCAGCTGAGCGACCGCGGCGGGCTTTCGTCGGAGATCGAGAGGCTGCAGCGGACAGGCCAGGAAACCAGTTCACGCATCCGCACCCTGGAAGCCCGCCGGCTCGCGCTCGCGCGCCGCCGCGCCGCGGTGTGGGAGCAAAACCGCGAGAGCGTCGCCGTCATCGAGGCGCAGATGGCGACGATCTCGGACGTCGTGCAGCTCATCCACGATCGGGCGATCGCGCCGGTGGAAACCCGCGCCGTCGATGACGAGCTCGAGACCCTGCTCTCGGATCTCGAGGCCAGCGATAAGGCCCTGGAGGAGCTGAGTGACGTCGGCGACGAAGACGACGCCCCGCCACACCCGGAGACGCTCACCTGGCTCACGGCCCCGAGCGCCCATGCCCCGTGACGCGCGGCCGAGTCGGCGACGCGGCGGGCGACGCTCCGCGCCGAACGCCCGCGCACAGGCCGCCGCAGCCTCACGCCGGACAGCCGTCAGGGCGCCGGCAGACCCCGCGGATCGAACAGATCTCCCGCCTCGCCCCGCTCGGCTTCGAGCCCGTAGTAAATCGAGGGCCCGCGGGGCGAACGCTCGAGCACGAGGCGCAGATCGAAGGGCTTCGGTCCATCGACGCGCTCGATTCGATAGCGGGTGCGCAGCTTCTCGTCGGCGTCGGGGAACCGAAACTCGACGTGCTCGTCGCTCAGATCGTAGTTGAAGAGCTCGAACTGGCCGCGGTACAGGGTGCGATCCTGAAACACCCCGCCGCCCATGTCGGGGGTGAAGCGGTAAACTCGCAGGCGATCGTCTTTGCTCCCGGGCCAGGCGTCGAGCCAATTGCGGTTTTCGAGCAGCTCGCGGGCCTCCTGTGCGGGAACCGGCCCCTCGTCCTCACTGCTGCACGCAGTCGCGACGAGGGCGAGCCCGACGAGGGCGGCGACCGCGGCAGGCCACCGCGCGGCGCTGGGGGCTGGGCGCCGCCCCGGGCCCGAGCGCCGGACCGGCGGCTGCCGCCCTGCAAAACCGCCGGCAGCGGGCGGAGCGACATCGTGGAAACAAGCCTGGGTGGAGTCGAGGGCAGCCATGACGCGTCATCCTTTCCAAAAACAACGAGCAAAGTCAACAAGTTACAGAAAATCGCAAAAATCACGAAAAAAACCTGCAACCACCGACGGCCGAGATCCGACTATTGGGTAGGTCGCAAGCCGAGACTCTCGGCAGCGTGGGCCTCTCGGCCCACGTACAAAGTGAGGGCGGCCTCGGGGCAAGGCCATCGAAAACCCGAAACCCCGTTGATCCCGACACCTCGGGGCCGCCCTCCTCCTCCATCCTTCCCGAGGACCTGCGACTCGGCGAAGCCGAAGGCGCGCCGTGAGCGAGATACTCCCGGCACCATGGCCCGCATCGGTTACGAGCGCCCACCGACCCGTCCCGGGGTCGCGGCCGCATCCTCGGCGTCGAGCGCGGCCTGGGCCTCCTCGAGCTCCGCGTAGGCCGCCTCCCACGCCTCGTTGGCCGCGTCGAGGTCGCGCTGGGTTTGCGCGAGGTCGGCCATCAGCCCGTCTCGGCGGGGGGGATCGTCGTACACGTCGGGGTCGGCGAGCGCGCTGGTGTGCTGCTCGTGCGCCGCCTCGAGGGCGGTGATGGTCTGTTCGAGCTCACGGACCCGCCGCTCGACAGGGGCCACCCGCTGCGCGCGCCGCTGTCGCCGGTCGGCGTCCCGGCGCTTTTTCGCGCGCTCCTCGTCTTTGCTCCCCCGCCGCCCTCGGCCGGGGTCGCCGCCTCCCGGCGCGGGCGCGGCGGCCCCTGCGCTCGGCGCTCGCTCGCCCCGCGGCGCCCCCTCGCCGTGGGCGCGCTCCTCGCGCCACCGGCGCCGCAGCGAGTCCAAATATTCGTCTAGCGTTCCGGGATAGTGCTCCACCGCCCCCGCCTCGACGTTCCAGATGGTATTGGCCACGCGCCGGATGAGGCTGCGGTTGTGGCTCACGACGATGAGCGCGCCGTCCCACGACGCAAGAGATTCGGCCAAGCTCTCGCTCGACTCCATGTCGAGGTGGTTCGTGGGCTCGTCGAGGAGGAGGACCTCACCGGGCGAAGCCAGAAGTTTGGCCAGCGCGACGCGCGCCCGCTCGCCCCCCGAGAGCACGCCGACGCGCTTGTTCACGTCATCCCCGGAGATCACGAACGCGCCGAGGATCGAGCGAATCCGCGTCTCCGTCGCCGCGGGATCCACGGCGGCGACCTCCTCGTACGCCGTGCGCCCGGGGTCCAAGGTGTCGGCGTGGTGCTGAGCGTAATAGCCGATGGTCACGCCGGCCCCGACGTCGACGGAGCCCGCGGACGCGGCCGCCTCCCCGGCCAGCATCCTGAGGAGCGTGGTCTTCCCCGCGCCGTTCGGTCCGATGATCCCGATCTTGTCCCCGCGACGCAGCGTGAGATCGAGTCCAGAAAACAGGATTCGCTCCCCGAACGCCTTGCGGAGCCCCCGGACCTTGAGCATGTCGCGCACGGTGCGACCCACGGGCGGAAACGAAAACGCCATCACCCGCCGCTCCAAGAGGAGCGGCTCGGGATCCTCCATCTTCTCGAGCTGCTTGACCCGGCTTTGCACCGCGCGGGCTTTGTTTGCCTGAGCCCGGAACCGCTCGACGAAGCGCTCGAGCCGCTCGCGCTCGCGCGCGATGTGTTTGGCCCGGGCCTCCAAGACCGCGGCCTGCTCGGCGCGCCAGCGGGCGTACTCCTCGAGGTTGCCCTGCGCCACCCGCACGCCCTCGGGCTCGAAGCTTATGACGCGGCTCACCTGCTCGTTCAAAAACTCGCGATCGTGGGAGATGAGAAGGAAGGCCCGGTCGTAGCGTTTGAGAAATTCGCTCAGCCACGCGACCGACGGCATGTCCAGGTGGTTGGTCGGCTCGTCGAGTAGCAGCACGTCGGGCCGCTGAAACAGGAGCCCGGCGAGCACCCCGCGCATCTTCCAGCCTCCCGACAATTCGCGGACGTCGCGCCCGAAATCGCCGTCCTCGAACCCCAGGCCGGCCAGGATCCGCATCGCCTGAAACTCCGAGAAGTCGCGGTCGTAGTGATCGAGGCGCTCCTGGGCGTCGGCGATGCGGCCGGCGAGCGCCATCATGGTCTCGCTCGCGGGATCCTCCCCAGCCTGCTGCCTGCGCTCGAGCTCGGCCTGGGATTCGGCCAAGCGCTCGGCCTGCTCCTGCCGCCCCGGCACGCTCGTGAGCACGAACTCGATGAGCGTCTTGCCGCCCGCCAGGTCGATGTCCTGGGGCAGGTAGCCGGTGCTCACGCCGCGCCGCGCCTGCAGCGTCCCGCCGTTCAAGGACTGCTCGCCCGCCAAAATCCGAAGCAGCGTCGTCTTGCCCGACCCGTTGGGGCCGATGATGCCGAAGCGATCGCCCTCGCCCACGCGCAGCGACAGGTCGCGGAAGATCGGCCGCCCGCCGAGCTGAACTTCACCGTTTTCGATCACAACGAGGCTCACGGCCCGCTTATAGCAGACGAGGCGCAGGGCCCTCACGGCAGGGGATTCGCACGGCCCGTCCCGTCGCCGCCGGCATGAAGCGTGCACCTTTCCGACCGGGCATGGCGCAGCCTCCCCCGCAGCGGCCTACGCGCGGCCCACACGCCCGCGCCGAG
>SLNH01000268.1 GCA_007133195.1 Nannocystineae bacterium
CCGGCCGGTCCTTCGGCGCGGGCGCGGAGCTCGCCGATCATCCGGCGCTCATCCGGGCTGAGGAGCGCCAGCGGATCGGCCTTTTCGCTCGCGGATTCGGCAGAGGTCGAAAGCGGCTGGGTGCGCTTGCAGCCGTCCCGGTAGATCGCGATCGCCTTGAGGCCGAGCCGCCACGCCTCGGCATAGGCGCGCTCGATATCCGCGACGCTGCAGTCTTGCGGCAGGTTGACCGTCTTGGAGATCGCGCCTGACAAAAACGGCTGCGCGGCGGCCATCATGCGGATGTGACCCATGTAGTGGATCGAACGCGCCCCCCGCGGCGACCGGAACGCGCAGTCGAACACGGGCAGATGCTCGTCTTTGAGCCCCGGCGCGCCCTCGATCGTCTCCTCGCGGTCGATGTGCTCGCAGATCGCCTCGACCTCGCGCTCGTCGTAGCCGAGGCGGCGCAGCGCTTCGGGCACCGTATGGTTGACGATCTTGAGCATGCCGCCGCCGACGAGGCGCTTGTATTTTACGAGCGCGATATCCGGCTCGATCCCGGTGGTGTCGCAGTCCATCATGAACGCGATGGTCCCCGTGGGCGCGAGCACGGTGGCCTGCCCGTTGCGGAAGCCGTGCTCGGTGCCGACCTCGATCGCCTCGTCCCAGGTCCGCTTGGCGGCGTCGAGGAGCGGGCGCGGCACGTGCGCGCCGTCGATGTCGTCGGCGGCCGAGCGGTGCTTGCGCATCACGCGCAAAAACGGCACCTCGTTGTCCGGGTAGCCCGCAAACGGGCCGGTGGCGTCCCGCGCGATGCGGGCGCTGGCGCGGTAGGCGGCGCCGCACAATACCGAGGTCACCGCGCCCGCGTAGGCGCGGCCCTCGTCGCTGTCGTAGGGGAGCCCGCGCGACATGAGGAGCGCCCCGAGATTCGCGTAGCCGAGGCCGAGCGGCCGGAACCGATGGGAGTTTTCCCGGATCCTCTCGGTGGGGTAGCTCGCGTTGTCGACGATGATCTCCATCGCGGTGATCGTGGTCTCGACCGCGCGCTCGAACGCCACGACGTCGAACTCGCCGGCGTCGTCGCCGCTTTGCTTCTGAAACGCGCGCAGATTGAGCGACGCCAAATTGCAGGCCGAGTCGTCGAGGAACATGTACTCGGAGCAGGGGTTGGACGCGTTGATCCGCGCGGTGCCGATGCACGGGTTCCAGTCGTTTATCGTCGAGTCGAACTGCATGCCCGGATCGCCGCACAGGTGCGCCGCCTTGGCGATCCGGCGCATGAGATCGCGCGCGGGCATCTCCTCGACGGGTTCGCCCCCCGTCACGGCCCGCGTCGTCCACGTCTCATCGCGCTCGACGGCCTGCATGAACGCGTCGGAAGCCCGCACCGAGTGGTTGGCGTTTTGGTAGCCCACCGAGTCGTAGGCGCCGCCCGGCACGTTGAAGCCGCCGTCGTACCCGGCGTCGATGAGCGCCCACGCCTTTTTCTCCTCGGCCGCCTTCGAGTCCACGAAGTCGCCGATGTCCGGGTGCTGGGCATCGAGGATGACCATCTTGGCGGCCCGGCGGGTCTTGCCGCCTGACTTGATGGCGCCGGCGAACGAGTCGAACCCCTTCATGAACGAAACCGGCCCCGACGCGGTGCCGCCCCCCTGGAGGAGCTCGGCCGACGAGCGGAGGTTCGAGAGATTCGAGCCCGTCCCCGAGCCGTACTTAAAGAGCATGCCCTCGGTGCGGGCGAGGCCCAAAATCGACTCCATCGAGTCGTCCACCGAGTTGATGAAGCAGGCCGAGCACTGGGGGTGCTCTTCCACGCCGACGTTGAACCACACCGGCGAGTTGAACGACATCTTCTGGTGAAGGAGGAGGTGGACGAGCTCGTCGCGGAACGCCGTGGCGTCGCTCGGCGTCTTGAAATAGCCGCCCTCGCGGCCCCAGGCGTAGATGGTGTCGGCCACGCGGCCGACCATCTGGCGCACGGAGGTCTCGCGCTCCGGGGTGCCCTGGGTGCCGCGGAAGTACTTTTGAACGACCACGTTCGTCGCGGTCTGAGACCAGGAGGCCGGGAACTCGACGTCTTTTTGCTCGAAGTAGACCTTGCCGTCCGCACCGGTGATGCTCGCGTCGCGGCGCTCCCAAGTCACCTCGGCGAAGGGATCGACCTCCTCGCGGGTGAAGTAGCGCGGAAAACGGAGCCCCGCGCGGCGGCGCTCCGGCCGGTCGCCCACCCGGGCTGACGACTCGCCAGCAGGCGTGTCTGCGCTCGGCGCAACGGGCTTATCACCGGACTGAATCGGCTTCTCGAGCATGCATCCCCCTATGGTCGAAACAATGTCGTGACTCGCGGCCGTGCCGCCGCTCGGCGAGCGCAAAACCGGCCTCGCTCCCCAGTGCGCCCAGCCACAGAGCACCCCACTCTACTTCCGAGCTCGCTTTGGTCAAGTATATTCACCCCCAAATGTAGGGGACTCAAAATTCCTAAGCACTAGTGGTTGTGTACCGAGTTTGGCCGCTTGTGAAGCCCTTGTGGACTGTGTGTGCATAGTGGCCCCGCCACGCCCGGGGCCTCCTTCGATCTCGGGGGCTTGCGTCTGCCCTGTGGATAACCCTGTGGGCAGCCCCCGGCTGTGCACAGGGCCCCGGCGGCGGCGGGGGGATCGGCTGGCGTCCCAGGACCGCGCGCCGACCGGTCCAGGATGACGCGCTGGCCGGTTCGGCCCTGGGTCGCCCCCGGGCTAAGGTCGGCGCCGTGCTTAAACGCAACGCAATCTTGGCCCTCGCCCTCGCCCTCGCCCTCGGCGCAGCCGCGATGGTCGCCTGCCAATGCGACGCGAACCGCGAGCGCAGCCAACCCCCGGAGGGACTGCCGGAGCGAATCGTGTCCCTCACCCCGTCGGCGACCGAGATCGTGGCCGCCGCCGGCGGCGCCGATCTGCTCGTGGGCGTCGATCGATTCTCGGCCTATCCCGAGCAGGTGGCCGATCTCCCCGAGGTGGGCGACTTCCTAAACCCGAGCTTCGAAGCCATCGTGAGGCTGACACCGGATCTCGTGGTCCTGGAGACCGCGCAGCGGAAGGTAAAGCCCAGCCTCGAGCGGGTCGGTATCGATACGCTCGTGCTGGACATCCACGACCTGGACGACGTTCGGGTCGGCCTGCGCGCCGTGGGGGGCGCCCTGGATGCGCCCGAGCATGCAGAGGCCGCCGCCGCCGAGATCGACGACGCGCTGGCCGAGGTCCGTGAGCGGGCCGCCGCGCGAGACGATGCGCCGAAGGTGATGCTCGTCGTCGATCGCGAGCTAGGCGGGCTCGGCGACCTGGTGGTGGCCGCGGCGGGGAGCTTCCTCGACGAGATCCTCGCCGCGGCCGGCGGCGAAAACGCCTTCGCCGCCGCCGGGCAGCGCTACGCCAAGATCTCGCCCGAGCACGTGGTGACCGCCGCGCCCGACGTCATCTTCGAGACGAGACACGCAGGCGACAGCGCGCGCGCCCGCGCCGATTGGGACGAGCTGTCCGGCGTGCCCGCCGTCGACGCCGGCCGCGTCTACATTCGCGACCAGGCGTATTACACGGCGCCTTCCCCGCGCGCCGGGAAGGCCGTGCGGGGGCTCGAGCGCCTGCTATTCGAATGATCGCCGCGCTTTTAGTCGGCCGGGACGAGGACGGCCGCGGAGCGCGCAGGCACGGCGACGTCGATGGAGCCGTCGCTCACGGGCACCTCGTCACCGCCGATCGCGTCTTCGAAAGCGGCGGGCTCGGCGCCCAGGTCGGCGAGCGGAACCGACCGCGATACCGGCTCCGGCGTGTGGTTTAGCACCACGACCGCGACGTCGCCGTCGTAGTGCCTTCCGTAGGCGAGCACGCCGTCGTCATCGCCTAGCAGCGTGCGGTAATCGCCCCGCCGGAGGGCGACTGACGCCCCGCGCGCCTCGCCGAGCGCCGTCACAAACGAAAACAGCGCCTCCTCGTGCTCACTCCGCTCCTTTGGCGGGCGCCACATCTGTCGGTTGTCCGGGTCGTGCCCGCCGTATTGGCCGTACTCGTCCCCGTAATAAAGGAGCGGCGCCCCGGGGATCGTAAACAGCCACGCCTTGGCGACCCGCATCCGCTCGTAGGCCTCCGCGGTGTCGGGCTGCTCCGGGAGCTCTTCGTCGGGCCAACCGTTTCGCATGTTGGGATCGCCGGAGGCGAGCGTCGCGAATCGGATCTCGTCGTGACTGCCGATGAACGGCGTCATGATCGAGCCCTCCGGGTATTGCTCGAGGCTCGCGCGGGTCCAAAAGTCGAGGTGCTGCATCCCGTAGTTATCGAACGCGAACACGTTCTCGGTGACCGCGTGGTACAGGACGAAGTCCTTTTGGCCGTCGAGACCGCTGTCGCCGATGTAGCGGCTGATGGTGCCGTACTGCTCCGCGTTGTTGCCGAGGTCGTGGCCGGCCCACCCCATCGCCGTCTCTCCGGTCAAAAAGTAGTCGGTGCCGGCCTGTTCGAACTCCTCGTGGATGCGCGTCGCCAGGTTGAACACGGCGTGATCCTCGACGTGCTTGACCGCGTCGATGCGGAGACCGTCGAGATCGTATCGCTCGATCCACCACAAGGCGTCCTCGACCATCTGCTCGCCCGCCGCGTGGATCTCCCAGTTGAAGTCAGGCATGTAGGGCCGAAACAGGCACTCGAGCCGCTTTTCCGTCCACCCGCACCCGGGGTCCCCGCACACGCAGCCGTCGCGCACCCACTCGGGGTGCTCGTCCACGTAATGATGGTCCTCGTGGACGTGGTTGATCACGAAGTCCTTGAGCACGCGGATGCCGCGGTCGTGGGCCGCCGCCACCAGGTCTTCCAAATCCTCGGAGGTCCCGAACCTCGGATCGACCTTCCGCGCGCTCTGTGGCCAGTAGCCGTGGTAGGCGGTGATCCCGCGCTCCCCCGGGTTCATCACCCGGCGCGTGTTGTCCACGAACGGCGACAGCCAGATCGCCTGCACGCCCATCTCGGTCAGGTAGCCCTCTTCGATGGCGTCGGTCACCCCGCGGAGGTCGCCGCCGTAGAAGTTGGCGCTCTCGGCGGTGTTCGGCGCATCCCCCACGTTATTCGACGGATCGCCGTCCCGGAACCGATCGATGAGCGCCATGAAGATGATCGGATCGCGCCAGTCGAACGCCTCTCGCTCGATCCAAAACGGCAGCCGCAGCGCCTCGGCCGCGTCGCCGTCGGTGTCTTTCGCGCGAACCACGAGGGTGTGCTTGCCCTCGTCGAGCCCGTCCACATCGATGTCGATCACGCCGTCCCCCACGGTCACCGCGTCGGTATCGAGCTCGGAGGCGTCGAAGTTTTGCACCCGCTCGACGCGCACACTGTCCGGATCGAACGCGGCGCCGCCGTCACCGCGGTAAAACGCGACCTCGGCCCGTGCCGAGCCGACCCCCTCGGACGTGGTGTCAGACTCGAACGAGAGCAGCTCGAGATCGGGCTCGGTGCAGTCGGGGACCCTTAGCCCCGAGTTTTCGACGCCATCGTGATAGACCCCATAGGCGTTTTCGGGGTCGAGAATCCACTCGTCGTCGACGATGAGCTTGTAGGCGTAGACACCGGGCTCGAGATCGACCGTGGTCGCGTAAGCCCCGCCATCGCCCTGGGGAAGCTCGTGCCGCTCCCAGTCGGTCCACTCCCCGGCGACCTCCACCACCCCCACCGAGCTCGCGGGCTCGTATCGGATCTCGGCGCCGCACAGGCGCTCCCCGCCGGGATCGGGCTCGCCGCCGCCGTCGGGTTCGCCGCCGGCGTCCGGCTCGCCGCCGGCCGGCGAGTCGCTCGAGCAGGCGAGCGCGGCGATCGAGGACAGGCAAACAGCGAAGAAAACGTGGCTAAAGCGCGACATCATTGAAAAAACCCCCGCTCGGGCCCACATCGGGCCTGCGCGGGGCGAAACCGCCGCCGCCGGTGGCCCGCTGGCGCCGCCTCGCCGGATGTGGGCGTCTGCATGATCGAAGGGCGCATCGCGCGGCTTCGTAGACAAGCGCCGTGCCAGACCGGGAACCACGCGAGATCGCGCGCGGCGCGCCTAGCCCACGCGAACGAGCGTTGGAAAACGCGACGCCCTCGCCAGGGGGTCGCATGGACGATGACGCCTGCCTGTTGGAAAACGCAACGCTGGGGCCTCCGCCGCGGCCGGGATCCTTGCGATCCCGCGCGCCTTTCGGTCTGGCAGCCCACTTGCTTACCGACGCGCCGGCATGAGTGACGTAGCGCTCGTGGGCGTCGCCAAACACTACGATGGCGGCGATCCCGACAAACCGGCACTGAAGCGAACGAGCCTGTCGATCTACAGCGGCGAGCTCGTCGTCCTCGTGGGCCCTTCCGGGTGCGGCAAGTCGACCACCTTGCGCATCGTCGCAGGCCTCGAGGAGCCCACCGCCGGACGCGTGTACATCGGCGACGCCGACGTCACGAGCGTACCGCCCGCGCGACGCGACATCGCCATGGTGTTTCAGAGCTACGCGCTCTATCCGCACATGTCGGTATACAAAAACCTCGCCTTCGCGCTCGAGCTCCGCAAGATGTCCAAGGCCGTGATCGAGCGGCGGGTGGGCGAAGTGGCGCGGACGCTCGGGCTCGAGGAGTGCCTGTCGCGCAAGCCCAAGGCGCTGTCGGGCGGCCAGCGCCAGCGCGTCGCCATGGGTCGGGCCATGGTTCGCGACCCGAAGGTCTTTCTGTTCGACGAGCCGCTGTCGAACCTCGACGCGCTCCTTCGCAGCGAGATGCGCAAGGAGATCGCGCGGCTCCATCGGCAAACCCGCGCCACCTGTCTGTACGTGACGCATGATCAAGTCGAGGCCATGACCCTCGCCGATCGCATCGTCGTCCTCGACGGCGGCCGAATCCAGCAGGTCGGCCCTCCCGCCGAGATCTACGACAAGCCGGCGAATCGGTTCGTGGCCGGGTTTTTCGGCACGCCGTCCATGAACCTTTTGTCCGCCGCCATCGAGCGAGGCGAAGACGGCGCACTGGCTCGAGGGAGCGGATTTTCGCTCGCCGCGCCGGCCGCGGTCGCCCCTGCGAACGAGGTGCTCGTAGGCTTCCGCCCAGAGGCGGCCCGGCTTCGCGAGCAGCCGGGCGCGGTGCCGGTGCGCGGTCGCGTGGAGCTTCGCGAGGTGCTCGGCTCGGAGGTCCTCCTGCACCTGCGCTGCGATGCCGGGCCGCTCACCGTGCGAACCGCGGATCGAGCGGCCGCCGGCGAGGGCGAAAACCTCACGGTGTGGCTCGATCGCGACCGGCTTCACTTTTTCGACGCGCACTCCGAGGCCAGGCTGTGAGCCCGCCGGGCAACGCCCCACCCGCCGGCGCCGGCGCCTTCACCCTCGTCGCCGCCGCGACCCTGGTGCTCGCCGCCCTCGCGAGCTTCCCGCTCGCCGGGTGCGCCGACGAAGCGCGCGACCGGATCGTGCTGTGGCATCACTACAACGGAGACGAGCGCCAGGCCCTCGAGTCGGTCGCCCGGGACATCGCCGAGCGCAAAGACTTCGACATCGAGCTCGTCGCGATCCCCTACGAAAACTTCGCCGATCAGATCACGAACGCGATCCCCAACGGAAATGGCCCCGACCTGTTCGTGTTCGCCCACGACCGGCTCGGCGACTGGGTCGAGGCCGGGCTCGTGGAACCCATCGAGTTCTTCGTCGATCCGCAGCTCGCGGGCCGCTACGCCTACGATCCGCTCGCGTCGATGGCCTACGGATCGTCCCTGTACGGTCTCCCGCTGTCGGTGAAATCGACGGCGCTCTTCTACCGCACCGACCTCGTCGACGAACCGCCGGCCACGACCGAGGAGCTCGTCGCCTGGGCCCGAGCGGGCGCAAGTGACGACGGCCCGCGCTACGCGCTCGCCTACGACACGACCGACCTTTACAACCACGCCGCCTGGCTTCACGGCTACGGGGGCAGCGTGTTCGCCGAAGGCGAGCTCACCGTCGCATCCGATGCCGCCAGCCGGGCCATCGAGTTCGTCCAGCGGCTCGCGGACGAGGGGATCGCCCCCCGGGCGGTCCGCAGCGAGATGGTGGCCACCCTGTTTTCCGAGGGTGAGGCCGCGATGGCCCTGTCCGGGCCGTGGTTCATCGGCGACATCGCCGACGGCACGCCGTGGGACGTGGCGATGCTGCCGGTGGTGGCCGAGACGGGTGAGCGCGCCGCGCCGTTTCTCGGCACAGAGGGGGTGTGGATGTCGGCGTGGAGCGAACACGAGTCCGAGGCCTTCGCCGTCATGGAAGCCCTCGCCGGCGACGAGTCGGCCGCCGTGCGCGCCAGGGAGGCCCGCCAGATCGTGCCCAATACGGCGGTCTACGACAAAGAGGACATCGGAGACGACCCGCTTTTGTCCACCTTTCGCCAGCAGCTCGAGCACGCGGTGCCGATGCCCGGAACGCCGGCGATGCGCGCGGTGTGGACGCCGTATGCGCGCGCGCTCGAGGCCTCCATCGAGCGCGGCGGCGAGGCGCGGGCGGCGCTCGCCGACGCGGAACGGACCATCCGCGGCCACTTGCAGCACGAAAGCGACCGGTGACTCGCGTTTTGAAAAGCTACGCCCTCGGGGCG
>SLNH01000281.1 GCA_007133195.1 Nannocystineae bacterium
CCCGCTCGCGAAGTAAAGGGCTTCGCCCTCGGCCGTGATGAACGGGGCTCTGATGGGCCCGTCCATGTCGATATTCGCCACCGCCCTCGGGGCCTGAAATTCGAGTCGCTCCTGCCAGTCGCACGCCTCTTCTGGGGCGACCTCCGCGTCGAATCCGGCGCGGCCGCACGCCGCGGCAGCGGAAGCGAGCATGACCAGGGCGCCGGTGCGCATGCCCCCCATTGTATCTGACATGACGTTGCGGAGTCGCGCCGAGCCGCGCCGCGTAACGAAGCCGCCTCAGTGGTGTGGCCAGCGCAAAGCGACGACCCGTCCGCGCGGGCTTCCGGAGCGCGTAAGGAAAAAGGCGCACGCGGCGGCGCCCATCCGGCGCCGCGCCTCCTTGCGGCGCCCTCGCGGCTTTGTCATCATCGCCGGCTCTCGAGTTCGGCCGTGCCTTGGATTCCCCGAAAGCTACGCGGAAAGCGCGTCTATGCGCGCACCCACCACGACGGCAGCCTCGCCACCGACGGCGGGCGGGTGGAAGTCGTCTACAAGCTCGACCCGGGCGCCAAGCGATACCGGGCTTCGCCGAAAAACCTCGAGCCGACCGGTGATCCCGGCGACGACGTGCCGTTCGAGGCGGTGGGGCTCGACGATCCCACGACCGAGGCCGCCGACATCCCCGAAGGCGCCGTGGTGATTTACACCGACGGCTCGTGCATCGGGAATCCCGGCCCCATGGGCCTCGGCGTGGTCATCTCCGACGGCGGGGACCGCAAGGAGCTCAAGGAGTACCTCGGAGAGGGCACCAACAACGTCGCCGAGCTCGTCGCGATCGAGCGCGCGCTGGAGGCGGTGGGACCCGATCAGCGCCACCGCGCGGTTTACCTTCACTCCGACTCGGGCTACGCGATAGGCCTTTTGTCGCGAGGCTGGAAGGCCAAGGCGAACGCCGAGCTCGTGGCCCGCATCCGGTCGCTCACCGCCGAATTTCCGAACCTGCACTTCGTGAAGGTGCGAGGCCACGCCGGCGTCCCCGACAACGAGCGCTGCGACGAGCTCGCCCGCGAGGCGATCGCCGAAGCCACGTCGTAACGGCTACAGCTCGTCCCGCTGAACGCGCGAGGCCACGTGGTCGAGCGTCTCGAACGCGTAATCCAGCCGCAGTCGATCCAGCGTCGCCTCCAGCGCTCGTTGCTTGTGCCGGAGCGGAAGCCGCAGGTCGGGTTGGCGGTCGACGAGCTCGCCGGGGATGCCGTCCTCCTCGGCGTCGGCTAGATCGATGCCGTGGAGCTCGAGGTTGAAAAATCGCCGCCCGGCCATCGCGCGAAGGAGCCTCGCCCGGAGCCAGCTCGGCGCAAGGAGCAGCGACGTGCCTATCACCGGGGTTCGGGCGCGAGGGGTGACGGCGATGGGCAGCTCGACGAGCGTGGCCTGGCCGCTGCGCCAGGGGGCATCCGGCGCAGGGCGGTAGGGATCGGCCGCGGCGGTGAGCGTGCGCGGACTCGTGAGCACCGCACGGCTCGGCCGGCGAAGCAGGGCCATCGCGCCCATGATCGCCGCTTTGGCCGCGTAGTAAGCTGGGGCCGGAAACACCGACGAGTCGTACTTGTAGCCGAGCGCCGCGAGCTCGTCCAAGACCGCCGCCGACACGTCGTAGCCGGGCGCGCGAAAGCCCGTCACCGCGCCGCCCGCGACCTCGCCGATGAGCTCGTGTGCGCGGCCGATCTCCGCCTTCATCTGATCGGCCGGCAGTCGGGACAGCTCGTACGGATGACCGTAGGTGTGATTGGCGAGCTCGTGGCCGGCCGCGACGAGCTCGCCGAGCAGCGCCCGCGACGCCCGCGCCTCGGTGCCCAAGAGCTCCAGGTCGATGTCCTCACCGACGACGAAGAAGGTCGCCGGGATCCCGTGCCTGGCCAAGATTTCGGCGAAGCGCGGCACGCACCGCCGCATGATGAGCGCGCGCAGCTCGTCCGGCGCCGTCCCCAGGCCGTGAATTCGGTAGTAACAGGGGATCGGATCGAGGTCGATCGAGATCGCGCAGATGCGGCGCATGGTTCAGTGCGGAGGCTCGTAGCGGGCGCGCCCCCCGCGCGACGCCGCGTGTACACCCAGCGGGGCCACGGATGTCGCGAATGCGGCGGCCTTGCCCTTCATCCCTTGAAGCGGATCACGTAGGTAAGCTTGGCGAGGCTCCCGAGGACGCCGGGCACGCGCCGCGCGAGGTTGACGGCAGGCCTCCGCTTTTCCGCCACGCGCACGGGGATCTCCACGACGCGAACGCCGGCGCGACCGGCGCGGATCACGAACTCGCTCGCGAACAGATCGCGCTCGACGACGCAGCGCTGGGCGATGGGCAAAAGCGCCTCGCGTCGAAACGCCTTGAGGCCGTGCGTGTCGGTGCCGCGAAAGTCCACCACGACGCGGAGCATGCCGTTGATGACGCGCGTCGCCGCCCGGCGCAGCGCCGGCCGCTCGTCGTTGGCTCCGGGCATCGCCTTCGATCCGACGACCAGCTCCGCCCCGCCGTCGCGAAGCAGCGGCAGCGCCCGCCGGTAAAAGTCCGTGTCGCAAAGATCGATCTCATCGCACAGGACATAGCGCCCCTCCGCGGCGAGGATTCCCTCCCGGAGCGCCCGCCCGTAATTGGCCTCGGCCACCGACAAAAGCCGCACCTCGGGAAACTCGCCGACCAGAGCCTCTGCCACGGCGGCCGTGCCGTCCGTGCTGCCATTCTCGGCCAGGATGATTTCGTAGCTGGAGCCCTCGCCCTCGAGATCGTCCCGCAGGGCCGTCACCGCCTCGCGGAGGATCCCCTCCTCGTTGAACACGGGGATGACGACGGAAAGCTCCGGCCAGGTGCCCTGGCGTGGGGATGTGCCGCTTGAAGTCATGGCGCGCGCTGCCCTGAGCGGCCGCTTCATACCACGAGTTACGGCGGCGCGCCGAACGAGGCGGGCGAGATTCGCGACGGGACGTGACGCGCCGACGTTCGAGCGCCCGGGTGCCCGCTCGGGGCGCTGGAGCGTGCCCGCCGGGGTTGCGGGCCATCACCCCAGGCCGTAGGGTCTGATACCCGTGAGGCGACCGGCGACCGCGACGCCGATCTTCGGCAAGCCATGGTTTTGGCCCGCGGCGGTGGCGGTGCTCGCGATAGCGGTGCTCCTGCCGAGCCTCGGGACGTACGGCTTTTGGGAGCCCGCGGAGATGCGGGTCATCGAGGGCGCTCAGGCTCACCTCGCCGAATCGGAAGGCTCGGGCGAGGACCCCGAAGCAGCGGCCCCCGATGAAGCCGCCGCCGGCCCAGACGACGACCAGACTGATGACGGTGATTTTGGCGACGAGCCGGAGCCGCCGCTCGCCGAGCGCGTCATCGGCGCGAGCATTGGCTCGCTGGAGCTGAGCGAGCGCGCCGCCCGGGCGCCCATGGCGCTTTTCGGCCTCGGCGCGCTGTTTTCGACCATCTTGCTCGGCTGGCGCCTCGCGGGCGCGCGGGCTGGCGCGATCGCGGGCGTCGTGCTCTTGTCGTTTCCCCTGTTCGTCTTCCCGTCGCGACTCGTCATCGGCGACATCGCGACGGTCTGTGCCTATGCCCTGATCGCGCTCGGAGCTGCCGGGCTTTGTTTCCCCCGCCCCGGCTCTCCCGCGATCCGCCTCGTCATGGGCGCGATCGACGCCATCCTAATCGCGTTCGGCGTTTGGCTCGGCCACCTCGCCGCCGGCATGCTGCTCGGAGCCGCTGCTCCCCTGGTCGCAGCCGCCTCGGCTGGCTGGCTCGCCCTCGCCGGTGACGAAAAGGAGCGCCGGGCCGGCTCTCGGCCCGAAGGGCCGCCGCTTGCCCTCGTCATGGGCGCGACCCTCCTATCGGTGGCTGCGCTCGCCTCGGGGCTGTGGGTCGTGGCCGACGCCTATGACCTCGCCCGGGCGTACCCCGGCGACCGCACCCTCTTCGGGCTCACCCTCGTGCCCGCGGGCGATCACGTCGCGGCGCTAGGCGGCGCTTGGCGGGACGCACCCGCGCTGTCGGCGACCTTCGACGGAAAGTTCGAGGAATTGGCCTACGGGATGTTTCCGTGGTCGGCCGTGGCGCCGATCGCGCTCATCGCGCCGGCGCTGTGGCATGCGCGGGGTCCCCGGGCGTTTGCCGCCTATCTCGCCCTGGCCACCGCGCTCGTCGCGTGGACGAGCGCGGTGTTTCTCGAGCGGAGCGTGGGTCCCGCTTACGTCCCCGCCCTCGCCGCCGTCGCCCTCGGCATCGGCGTATTCGTCGACGACTCGCTCCGAAGCGCCGCGGACGGCGAACGCGGAGACGAACCGGCGCGGCCGCTTTTGGCGGTGTTCATCGCGATCGCCCTGACGGTGCTCGTTCGAGACATCCTCACCTATCCCGAAAAGCTCGCCGGCGTCATGCTCGCCGGCGAGACGGTCGAGGTTCCGGAACCGCTCGGCGGCCGGCTCGTCGCGCTCGCCGGTCTGGGCGCGCTCGCGGCGCTCTCGCTCGCGCTCGGCCTGCACGGCCCGGCGATCCGGGACGGCTCACGGCTCTCGCACCTCCGACCGATTTTCGGCAAGCACGGCGTCCTCGCGGCGCTCGCGCTGTCCGTCATTTTCGCTGGATTTTTGGCCCACGCCTTCACGCCGGCGCTCGCGTCGCATCACTCGTCCAAGGGGATCTTCGACATGTTGGCGGAGGTGCAAGGCGAGCAGGAGGAGCTTTTCATCCTCGGGAGCCCGGGGCCGGGCCACCAACTGTACGCCCGCGGTGAGATAAGCGAGATCTCGAGCCGCGACGAGCTCATCGAGCGGTTCGCGCGCTCCGAGCGGGCCTTCGCGATCATCGGGCGCGATCGACTGTGCTCCGTCCAGGAGAAGGCGGCCGAGGCGGAGATCGATTACTACGTCCTGTACGACGGCAACGTGGACTATTTGCTGTTGTCGAACGAGAGCGACGGGAAAACCCCCGATCTCAACCCGCTTGCCGACGCGCTCGTGAGAGAGCGCCCTGCCGAGATCTCGACCGAGATCGACGTCGTGTTCGACGATCGCATCCGGTTTCTAGGCTACGACATGCCGCAGCGCGTCTCGCGCGGTGAGACGTTCGAGGTCGTGTTTTATTACGAGGTGCTGCGCGACATCCCGCGCGATTGGCGCATCTTCGTCCACTTCGATCGCGGCGGCTCGCGGTTTCACGGCGACCACGAGCCGGTAGAAGGGGTGTGTGGCACGCGGTATTGGCAACAGGGCGACTTCGTGGTCGATCGCTTCGAAGTCGAGGCCGGCGGAAGCGGCCAGCCGCGGGGACAGCACGAGGTGTGGACTGGCTTTTTCCGCGGCTCGAGCGGCAATTGGACGAACATGGACGTGTCCGAGAGCGGCGCCGGGGTCGAGGTGGACGGCGAGAGCCGGGTGGCGCTCGAGCCGCTCGAACTCGATTGAGCTCGGCGGCGCCGCGCGGACGAGCCCGCGTCGCGGCGCCCGCGACGCCATGAATACCGGAATGTTTCCCGGGTTTTCGGCGCCCGGGGAGCCGAGGCCTCCCACTCGCCCTTGCGCGACGATCGCGGGCTGAGCTATGACGCCTGCCGGAGGGGAGATTTCCCCGGGGAGGTGCGCGATGGCGGCGTATCGTGCGTCTGCGAGCCAACACCGCAGCAGTAGTTCATCGAGCGGCCCGGAAGGTGGCCAGGGTTCTGGCTCCGGGCTACCGCCTCACGATCGGCGGGGCGAACCGCGGATCCTGGTCGACCTCGAGGTTGATTACGGCAACGAGGACAACTACCTGTTCGCCTACATCCGAGACATCAGCGCGACCGGGATCTTCGTCCGCACCACGGAGCCCGAACCGCCCGGGACGCGCCTTAACCTCCGGTTCACGCCGCGTGCCGCGCAGCCGCCGCTCGAGCTCGAGGGCGAGGTGATTTGGATCAATCCTTATCGTCCGGACAAGCGCGACAACCTCCACCCGGGGATGGGGATACGCTTCGTCGATCTCTCTCCCGACAATCGCCGCCGCCTGGTCGAGTTCATCAAAACCTTCGCCTACCTGTCGGCGGACGACGAAGACGGTGAGGGCGGTGAGGGCGAGCCCGGGAGCGAGCCGGTGGGCGATCCAAACGTCTCGTAGCGCCGCTTCGCGAGCGAGCCGCACCCGCGCGGTGCGAACGCAGCTGTGAAACGGCCCGCCCGGGGTGGGGCGTCAAAGGTCGGAGCCCGCTCGTCGCCGTCATGCGCGGGCGTGCAATCGACCCGTGCGCCACCTCGGCGAACTGATCGGGCGCATGCGCCCGCATATCCAGCCCGTCGTGTTCCTGAGCTCGGCGGCGATCGCGCTCGCGGTGGTCATCGCCACGGCCGCGGCCCCCGGCGCGGCCGCGCGCGCTTTCGGCGCGCTCCAAGCGGGCATCGTCGCGGGGTTCGGCTGGTTTTACGTGCTCACCACCACGGGGGTGCTCGTGTTCGTCGTGTGGCTCCTGTTGAGCCGCCACGCTTCGTTGCGCCTCAGCTCGCCCGAGGGGCGCGACGATACGCCGGAGTTCAGTCGCACCGCCTGGCTCTCCATGTTGTTCGCCGCGGGCATGGGCATCGGGCTCGTGTTCTTCGGCGTCGCCGAGCCGCTGTCGCACTACGCCTCGCCGCCGCGCGCCGACGGCAGGAGTCACGAGGCGATCGCCGAAGCGATGGGCACGAGCTTCTTTCACTGGGGATTCCATCCCTGGGCGCTTTACTGCCTGTTCGGGCTCGCCCTCGCGTATCTCCACTTTCGGCGCGGGCTCCCCATCGCGCCGCGCTCCTTGCTCTACCCGCTGCTCGGCGACCGCATCCGCGGCCCCCTCGGCCACGCCATCGACATCCTCGCCATCTTCGGAACGCTGTTCGGGCTCGCCACCTCGCTGGGCCTCGGCGCCATGCAGATCAATACCGGCCTGGCCGAGCTCACCGCGGTTCCGCTCGGCCCGGTGCCGCAGATCGTCATCATCGCGCTCGTGACGACCCTCGCCACGATCTCCGTGCTTCTGGGGCTCCAGCGCGGAGTGAGGCGGCTTAGCCTCCTCAACCTTGCGCTCGCCGCCGTGCTGCTCGTGTTCGTGCTCGCAGCCGGCCCCACCGTGGCCATCTTCGAGCACTTGATCACCGGCATGGGGCGATACCTGGGACGCCTTCCGGAAATCAGTTTGTGGCTCGACCCGCGGCCCGATCGCGCGTGGCAGGCGGAGTGGACGCTGTTTTACTGGAGCTGGTGGATCGCGTGGACGCCGTTCGTCGGCGGCTTCATCGCGCGCATCTCGCGCGGCCGCACGATTCGCGAGTTCATCGCCAGCGTGCTCCTGGTCCCCGCTGGCGTCGCGGCGCTGTGGATCGCCGTGTTCGGCGGCGCCGCCATCGAGTTCGAGCGGCAAAGCGCTCAGCTCGCCGAGCTCGCGCAAGACGCCCCCGAGCTCGCCCTCCACGCGTTTTTGGGTGAGCTCCCGCTCGGCCTCGCGGCGGGCGCGCTCGCCACGTTCCTCGTCGCCATGTTCTTCGTGAGCTCGTCCGATTCCGGGTCGCTCGTGGTCGACATGATCGCCTCGGGCGGCCAGCGCAGCCCGTCGCGCGTTGCCCGGGCGTTTTGGGCGATCACCGAGGGTGCGGTGGCGGCCGCGCTCCTTGTCGCGGGGGGCTTGGTGGCGCTGCAGAGCGCGTCGCTCGCGTCCGGGCTGCCGGTGGCGGTTTTGCTGATCCTAACGGCCGCCGGCCTGCGCCGAGCGCTCGCCGAGGAAGACGGCGCCGGTCCTTTGGCCGATCAGCCCTCCGACGAGTCGGAGGGGATCCCCGAGTCGGCGACCTCGGCGGGCTCGCCGGGCACGCGGTACTCCCCGTCCAGCCAGTGACCGAGGTCCACGAGCTGGCAGCGGGACGAGCAAAACGGAAATGCGGAATTTTCCTCGCGCGCGAGGACAGCCCGCTCACAGATGGGACACGTTCGCTTCGACATCGCCAGTGGCCCTAATCATAGCAAAGCCCGGACATCGCGACCACGCTCATCACACGTCACCACCGCGGCCCCGCGCGGTCCGTGCCGAGGCTACGCGGCGCGGGACCAGGCGCTGCCGGCGCGGCGCGCGCGGCCTTCCCGCTCGAGCTTGAGAAGGTGCGAGAGCAGCGATCGCTCCGCGAGCGGATACACCGCCGGAGGCACGTCGTCGTAAACGACGCGAACGAGCGCGGACAGCTCCTGCCCGGCGTCGTCGAGCGAGGCTTGAATTTTGGCCTCCCGCCACGCCCGGTGGGCGACGTACTCCCCGAGCTTTTCATCGGGGTCGGCGATGGGACCGCCGTGCGCCGGCAAAAGCACGCGAAGCCGCTCGCTCTTCAGCCGCTCGAGCGATCGCACGTACGCCGACATATCACCCTCGTAGGGATCGACGACGATCGTCCCCACGCTCGCGATCATGTCGCCGGCGACCGCGTAGCGGGTGCTGTCGCACACGAAGCAAAGGTGCCCCGGCGCGTGCCCGGGGGTATGCATCACCTCGAAGCGGCGCGGCGGATCGCCGGCGAGCTCCACGCGCTCCCCGTCCG
>SLNH01000478.1 GCA_007133195.1 Nannocystineae bacterium
TACTCGGTCTTCAAACCGGTCGCCGCTCTACTCGGTCTTCGAACCGGTCGAGACACTAGCGGCGGCGCCGACGCCTTTGCGGTTTGGGGGCGACAGCAGCCTGCTCGAGCTCCTCGAGGCGCTCGAGCATCCCGATCATCGTGTGGCGGGTGTCTTGGTGGGGCTCGTCGTGGATCGCCCGCGCCATGGTCATCCGCAGCTCGGCTCGGAGCTCCGATTCGGCCATGCGGTACGTGCGCAGTGCCTCCTCGGCGTCGTAGGTGCTCAGGTCGGCTTCGCAGCCCGTCGCCGCGATCCACACGGCTGCGAGCGCGGCGGCCCGGCGGCCCGGCGAGGCCGCTGCGAAATCCTTGACCGTGGTGCGCAGCCGGTGGCGCACGGTCGAGATGGAAGGAAGCGCGACGAGGCCGTCTTGGTCATCGTCTTGAGTCCAACGCAGTGCGGGACGAGTCATTAGGTATACGGTCCTCTCTAGTGTGAGTGGAGCGAATTTTCGGCTCTGCGATCGGCGCTGGGGATGGAGGCGCAAACCCGCTAGCGCGCATGGCGAGACTGCACTGAAAACGCCCTTCATGGCGAGAAAAGTGCCGAGACCTCACCCCCGTAAGACCCTCGCCGGGCATGCGGGCGACAGGTTCCCCCCCTGACATTCGCTTATGAGTCGCGCTCAAAGGCCGAATTCCTACCCCCATCAAGCGGCTGCGTATCTTGCGTTTATGCGGTCGGGTTTTCAATCAAAATCGTCATGCTCCGGGTGTTCCGCGCGCGGGGCCGGGGGACCGGCCGCCGCGACTCGGCGCTGGAGAAAGTCGAGCACCCCGGCGCCGACCACGTCCGGGTATTCGAGCGGCGCGGTGTGGGAACCTCCGTCGATCCAGATAGCCTCCGCGCGAGGGATGTTCTCGAGCATTTCTCGGCTCCGCCAGCAAGGCGTGAAGCCGTCTCGATCGCCGGCGACGATGAGGCTGGGAACGCGCACGGTTGGGAGCACGTCGATCGCCGAGTGCTCGGCGGCAGACGCGACCATGGCCAGGAAGAGATCGACATCCACGCGCGCCAACCCCTCGAGGTAAGGCATGAAATCGGGCTCCTGCAAGACCCTGGCGTCGATCTCGACAGCGGCCGCCAGGGCGTAGGCGAGCTGCGTGGGGATAAGCGTTCGCGCGAGCTTGTTGAACAGGCGGGGGGATCGGCTCACGGCTTTGCGGAGCCCCGGCAGCATGGGCTCGAGCGCGTCGTTGCCGCGGAAGCTGCGAAGAACATGCCCCGGGGCGCCGCAGATCAAAACGAGGCCGGCCACGCGGTGCGGCTCGCGGCGATAGACCTCGAGGCAGACCTGTACGCCCATGGAATGGCCCATGAGCACGGCACTGGGCGAGTCGGCGTCGTCCAACACCGAGAGCACGTCCTCGGCCAGGTCTTCGATGCGCACGGCCTCTGCTCGCTCTGGCTTCGGCGAGCGACCGTGCCCTCGGTAATGGGGGTGGATCGTCCGGTAGCGCGGGGTCAGGTCGGCGAGGAGGTGCTTCCACACGTAGCCGTCGCAGCCCACGCCGTCGCACAAAACAACATCGGGACGTGGGTCAGCTTGTTGTCCCTCGCCAATTTGAGCGCAACTATCCGGACGCTCGCGCCGGCTCGTCCCCGCTTCCTCATAAAACAGGGGCGTGCCGTCAACGCGCGAGAGCGCGAAGCGGGAATTCCGCATAGGTTGGTGGCAGTCACCGACACCGTCGCCCTAGCGCGTGATGCACGTCGCAGCCACAGGGCTCGCGCGTAGCACTGCCACTCACGCCTCAGGCTGGCTCGAATCGGCTGGCCTTAACGCGAGTCGGCTTCGCGGGCGTCTTCCTCGCCGGGAAACTCGTTCACGGAGGGGTACTTCATGATCTCGCGTCTCGCGATCTTCCACGCCTTTTGGACGATCCAGGACAGAGAGCGGTCCTGGCGGGCAGCCTCCTCCTGGATCTCCTTGAGCATGTCTTCGGGGAAGTACAGACTTTGCTTACGTTTGTCCGAACCAGCCATGTCCCGCCTAGTTTCGGGAGAGTGCTCACACTGTGTCAAGACATCCGCCCCTGTACGAAGAGGCTCCGGACACGATTCTCGAGCTGCCACCACGTCCGCCGGGCGTGGAATCCCGGAGTTACCACCTTGCGCCCCGACCGCTGGGCGCCTATGCTGGCCGGCCTGCTACCGGGTCGGCGGGCTCGAAACGAACGAGGTAAAGCATCCGTGGCCAAACCACTCACGAAGAAGGAACTGGAGAAGTTCCGCGAACTTCTGGAGAAAAAGCGAGCGAGCGTCCTCGAGAACGCGAAGAAGACGCTCACCGACCACATGGTGCTCGACCCAAACGATCTCCCCGACGAGATGGATCTCGCTTCGAGCGAATACCTGCAGTCCTTCGAATTCCGGCTTCGCGGCCGGGAGAAGGTCTACCTGTCTAAGCTCGACCTCGCGCTGAAAAAGATCGACGAAGGGTCCTTCGGGATCTGCCAAAACTGCGAGGAGCCGATCAGCAAAAAGCGGCTCGAGGCGCGCCCGGAGACCCAGCTTTGCATCCGCTGCAAAGAGGCGCAGGAGCGCGACGAAAAAGCCTACGGGTGACATTCGGCGGCTCGCCGCCATGACACCCGGCGGCTCGCCGCCCTAACACATCGACCGCGGCGCGGGCGCCTGCTCGCGAGGTCGGCAACGCGCCGCGTGCGCCCGAGCTCGGCACCATTCGCCCGTGTCTCGCGTCCGTGGTTTGGCCCCGAGACGGTGGCGACGGGGGCCGATGCGGCCGATCCCGGCGGCCGGAAATATCCGGCAGCTTCTTGTGATCGCACCGTTCGTGGCGGATCATGAGTGCGCGCAGACCGGTCCTGTAACCCGGGCGACCGAGGTAGGCAGCGGCCGCAGCATCTCGCGGAGGGAAAGCGATGGCAGACGAAGGTACGACCCGCCGGGGCTTCCTCAAAACGGCAACGGTCGCCATCGGCGGCGCGATCGGTGCGCTGGCGGCGGTGCCCATCTTGCGGACGTTCTTCCACCCCGTGGGGACGCGCGTGGTCACGAGCCCCGAGGAGCCCGTGGACGTGCTCGCCGAGAGCGATCTCGTTCCCGGCGCCGCGCCCCGCCGGGTCGAGATCCGCGCGAGCCGGCTCCGCGACGGATGGAGCAGCCAGGAGGATGTGCCGCTCGGCGCAGCTTGGCTCCGCAAGAGCGACGACGGGGAGGTCCAGGCGTTTTCCACGGCGTGCCCGCACCTGGGATGTGCGGTCGGCTTTAGCGCCGAGGAAGACCAGTTCGTCTGCCCCTGTCACCGCAGCGGTTTCGCGCTCGACGGCGAAAGGCTCTACGGCCCCACCAAGCGCGGCCTCGACCCGCTCCCCGTCGAGGTCGAGGAGGGCCGCGTGAAAGTGACGTACGTCCGCTACCAGCTCGATACCTCGGAGCGGAGACGGGCGTGAGCGACCCCGCCCCTGGGCACCATGAGACGAGCGCCGGCAGCGCGAGCACGGCGCTGGAGGTAGCGGCGTGAAGACGATCCTCGACTGGCTCGACGACCGCACTGGCTATCGGCAGATCGTTCGCGGTTTTCTCGATGAGCCCATCCCGGGCGGCGCGTCCTTTGCCTACGTTTTCGGCTCGGCGCTCACGTTCGCGCTGGTGTTGCAGTTCGTTACCGGGATCTTCCTCGCGGTCTACTACAGCCCGTCCACGAGCGCGGCCTGGGCTTCGGTGGCCTACATCGAGGACCAGGTCCCGCTCGGCTGGTTCGTGCGCGGACTGCACCACCACGGCGCCTCGGCGCTCATCATCATCGCCGGCCTCCACATGCTGCAGACGGCGGTGTGGGGGGCCTACAAACGCCCGCGCGAGCTCAACTGGATCGTGGGCGTGCTGATGATGGCGCTGCTTTTGGCCTTTGCGCTCACCGGCTATCTGCTGCCGTGGGATCAGACCGGCTACTGGGCGACACAAGTGGCAACGCAGATCGCCGGCGCCACGCCGCTCATGGGGCAGCAGCTCCAGGAGCTCATCCAGGGCGGCAACGAGTACGGCAACCTGACGCTCACGCGGTTTTACGCGATTCACGTGTTCATCTTGCCGGCGGCGATGATCGCGCTGTTCGTGTTGCACCTGTACCTGTTTCGGCGTCACGGCGTGACGCCCAAGTGGAACAAGTCGAAGCAAGAGCTCGAGCGCAGGCAGGAGCCGTTTTGGCCGGCGCAGCTGTTTCGCGACGTGGTGGCGATGGCGGTCGTGTTCGCGGTGCTCGTGGGCGTAAACGTCTACTCGCACGGCGCCTCGCTCGACGCTCCTGCCGATCCCTCGTCGAGCTTCGACGCTCGCCCCGAGTGGTATTTGCGCGCGCCGTTCCAGATGCTCCAGTACTTCTCGGGGGTCATGGAGGACATCGCCGCGCTCGGGGCGCCGGTGGTGATCGGCGCCGTGCTGATCGCGCTCCCCTTCGTCGATCGCGGTCCCGACCGAAATCCCCGCAAGCGCCTGCCCTACTTGGGTGCGCTGGCCGCCGTGCTCGGGGTCGTCGGTGCGCTCACGGTGGTGTCGATCGTCCAAGACGCGGGCGACGACGAGTACCAAGAGCGGCTCGCCAAGGCCGCGGAGAGCGCCGAGGAGGCGCGGCGACTCGCTCGGGAAAAGGGCGTCCCGCCGGCCGGGGGCACGGCCGTGTTCACCATGGCGGAGCACTACGAAGCCAAGACTTTGTGGAGTCAGCACTGCGAGAGCTGTCACGCCGGGGACGAGCGGGAAGCGCCGAAAATCGAGCCGGGCTACAACTCGCGGGCCTGGATCGCCGACTTTCTGCGCGCGCCGAACGACGCCCGGTTTTTCGGCCTCACCGACCATAGCGGCATGGACCCGGTCGAGCTCGAGGGCGAGGAGTTCGACGCGATCGTCGAGCTCGTTTACGCCGAGACCGGCGCGGACGATGTCGACGAGGAGCTCGCCGAGCTGGGCCGCGAGGTGTTCACCGATAGCTCCGACTGCTGGCAATGCCACTCCATCGACGGGGAGACCGAGGGCGACCTCGGCCCGAACCTCGGCGGGCGCGGCACCGCAGAGATGCTCGCCGACTTCATCGCCGAGCCGGGGCACGACCTATGGTTCGGCTCGGACGCAGAAATGCCGGCGTTTTACGACACGCTGTCGGCCGACGATCGCAGGCACCTGGCCGAGTGGATCGTGCACCTGCGCGACGCGGAGCCAGAGTAGCTTGCCGCCTGGCGGCCACGCGACGTGGCTCGCCAGTTCGCGTCATGACGCTCCGGGCGAGGCTCATGGCCGAGCAGCGGGGGGGAGGCGGGTGTGCTTAAAGGTGGGCGCTCGTTTTTGAGACTCGGCTCGAGATCGGTTGAAAACCTCTCCACGTCCGTCCGTCGAACTGGGACAATGATGACTCGAGCCGCGCGGGCACGCCCTCGCGGCGAGGCGGATGACAAGGAGATTACCGATGGTTTTCAATTGGACTCGACTGCCTGCCGCGCTCGCGATGGTGGGAGCCTTGGCGATGATCGCTTCTGGGTGCGTCATGCGCGGCCAGGTGCGCACCTCCACGGTGGTGGACGAGCCGCCGCCGGAGCCGCGCTCGAGCCGGCCAGCAGAGACGCGGGATGGCTATGTGTGGATCGAGGGGCGCTGGGTGCGTCGCGCGGGAAACTGGGAGTGGAAGGACGGGCATTGGCAGCGTGACCGCTCGAACAAGGTCTACAAGCAGGGGCGGTGGGAGCGCCGGGGCGACCGCTACCACTGGGTAGACGGGCGCTGGGTGAGCCGTGATCGCGCGGCCTCGCGAGCCCGCGCGCGCGGACAATCAGACGGCGAGCCCCGTGTTCGCGATCATCGCGCCCGCACGAGCGACCGAGACGCTGGCTCGCGACCCCGAGACGACGATCCCGGCCCCCGCGTGCGCGATCACCGAAGCGGGGACAGCGATCGGCAAAGGAGCAGCGGCGCCGAGCCGCGCGTTCGGGACCACCGGTCGTCTGCCGAGCGGCCGACGTCGGCCCCGCCCAGCCCCAGGTCCGAGAGCCCGGGTTCGCGCTCGGGATACGTGTGGATCCCGGGTCGCTACGAGTGGAAGGACGGCGACTGGACCTGGCAGGACGGTCACTGGCAGCGCGAACGGCCCGGTAAGCGCTACGAGCCGGGTCACTGGGAGCGGCGCGGCGATCACTACGTGTGGATCGAAGGGGAATGGGTCGGCGACCAGCGATCGGGCTCGCAGGATCGCGGGACGCGTTCGCGCGAGCGCGACCGGGACGACCCGGGGCCGCGAGTTCGCGACCACCGCTAACGCGCGGTTTGCGTGCGTCGCGCGCCGCCGCGAGTTCGTGGCGGCCGCGGCGGCGGTGAGCCAGCGCGCTGGCCAGGCGCGGGGCGCGCAAAGATCCGGGCCGGTGGTTCGGGACGGGCGCGCGCGTGCTACCATCGCGTCCCCGTCGCTCTCGCTCCGGGCGCGGCGCCCAACCACGCGAAACGTCTCATGAGATACCGCGCGCTCGTTTTCGCCATGGCCGGAGCCGCCGCGCTCGCGGCCCCGGCATCCGCACAAACTACGACCCCGCTCGAACAGCGCGTGGACGAGCTGTCCGAAGAGGTGGACGAACTGCGCGCGGAGGCGGCGCAAATCCCGCCGGTCGCCGGGGCGGTCGAGCGCCTCTCGGAGGCGATCGCCCATCTCGAAAACGAGATGGAGACGCTGCGCCTGCGGGCGCGGGCGATGCCCCAGGTGGTGGATACGATCGACGACCTCGAGGCGCGGATGCGCGAGCTCGAGCGCGAGCTGGGCCTGCTCCGCACCCAGGTCGCCGATCTCGAGCAGCCCGTGTGGGGGCCGCCGCGCGACGCCGACGTCGAGCGGGGCGACGGGTTCGTGTGGGTGACGCCCGACGACGACTACGCGCTCGCGCTCTACGGGGTGGTCCAGCCGCGCTATCAGCTCGACGTGGCCAGTGGCTTCGATGAGGTGTTGGGCCAGACATTCGATCTCCGGCGGGCGCGGCTCGGGGTGCACGGGTATCTGAGCGGCCCCTCGCTCCGCTACCTCCTCGCCATGGACTTTCGCGACGAGCGGCCACTTCTCGAGGGCTACCTCGACTACGAGGTCGCAGACGCCCTTTTGCTGCGCGCCGGTCAATCCAAGGTGCCGTTTACGCGGGCGTATCTGACAAGCGGGTCCCGGATGGCGTTTGCCGAGCGCCCGCTCGCCGCCGACGCGCTCCGCTACGATCGCGACCTGGGCGCCTCGGCGCGGGGCCGATTTTTCGACGAGCGCGTGGGTTACGCCGCGGGCCTCGCGAACGGCACCGGCAGGAACGAGCCGAATCTCGGCCAGGATTTTGCCGGTTACCTGCGCCTCGACGGCGCGATCCTCGGCGACGAGTTCGACTATCTCACCGCCGATGTGGCGGCTGAGCGAAGCGCCACCCTCCTCGTCGGCGGTGGTCTCGTCCAAGAGACGACGGCGATCCCTGACGAGGTCGGCGGGATCCCGGTCAGCGTCACTGACGTCGACGCCGACGGCGACCGCGACGCCATCCGCGTCACGAGCGCGAGCGTGGACGCGGCGTTTTCGCACTCCGGTCTCGACGTCACGCTGGAGGGACTGTGGCGGCGCGAGGATTGGGGCGCCATTTTGGATCACCCGGAAAACGCCGCGGTCGCGGCCTGGGTTGGGGGGCCGGTGGAGCACTATTTCGGCGCCTACGGCGAGGCGACCTACGCGGTGCTGCCGGGGCGCCTCGTCGTGGGCGGGCGCGCGGGCTACCTCGATCAGCCGCTCCTCGGTTTGGGCGGTCGCGACCCGGCCGCGCCGGCGTATCCCGATACGCCGCCGAGCGTGGGCGAGGTGTTCGAGCTCGCGGCAGCCGCCCAGCTCTACCGGGACGGCGATCCGCTCTTGAGCCTGGACTACACCCGGTTTTCGTACGACGAGCCGGGCGTCGAGCCGGCGCATCGGCTGATCCTCCAGGCTCAATTTCTGCTGTGAGCCGTCGCCGCCCGCGAGGCGGGCGGCGAGTCAAGACGCCAAGGCGAGGATGGCGTCGGCGGCGGTTAGCCTAACGCCTGTGCGCGTGTCGGCGAGCGCGCGGGCGAGCCCCAGGCTCACGATGTCTGCCTTCACGTGTCCGCTGATCGCGCGTTTGCGAATTTCGGGGTCGTCCGCGCCGCCGGCGAGCTCGGAGAGCGCCGCGGCGCCGCGCGGGTCGCCGAGGAGGGCGAGCTCGGTGGCGGCGCCGACGCGCAGGTCGTCATCCTCGGCGGCGAGCGCGGCGGTTAGCTCGCGCTCACCGCGCTTCACCTGTCCGAGCTGGACGAGCGCGCGCCCGGCGGCCAGCCGAACCCCGGGATCGGGATCGACGAGCATGTATCCCGCCGCTCGCAAGCCCTCGTGGCCGCGTGCGCTCTGCCCGATCTCGGCCACCGCGGCCCGGCGCACGGCGGGATCGGCAGCCCGCAGCGCCCGGCCGATGCCGTCGTCGTCGTCGTCGCCCAAGCGCCACA
>SLNH01000331.1 GCA_007133195.1 Nannocystineae bacterium
GGCCAGGGCGGCGCGGCGGCGGCGCCACCGCCACACGTGCCTGGCCAGGGCGCGATACAAGCGGAGCTTCTGGTCGGCCAGAATTTCGGTCCCGGCGACCCGCGCCGCATACATCTCGAGCACGTCCGGGTCGTAGAGCACGAGTGACAGCCAGTGCCGCCACGCGCGCGTTCCGTATAGCAGGCGGGCGAGCCAGCGGTCGAGCTCGAGCTCGCGGCCGACGACGGCGCGCCTGAGCCGGGCGCGATAGTCCCGAAACCGGTAGTCGCCGCGCTCGAGCGCTTCGCACACCGCGTCCCCCGCGACCACCGCCTGCTCCATGGCCACCGCGATCCCCTCGCCGGTGAGTGCGTCGATGCCGGCGGCGTCCCCTACCGTGACGACTCGGGGCGCGCTCACCCGGCCCCTCGGGTGAAAGCCCCACACAGGCCAGCCCCGGCTTCCTCGCGCCGGCAGCTCGAGGCCGTAGTCCGCGAGTCCCTCGCGGAGCATCCGGGTGAGCTCCCGCCCGCCCTTCCGCGACGCCGGGTAGTGCATGAGCCCGACGTTGATGCGCTCGCCCGGCACCGGAAAGATCCATAGGTATCCCCGAAGCCCGCGATGCATCGGCGTGAAGTCGTAGACCATCGCGGGATCCGGCTTGGCGCCGGCTCGCGTCGGCATCTCCATCTTGAACAAGCGGTGGGGCACCTGTTTGGCGCCCTCGCCGCAAAGGTGTTTGCGGACCACGGACGCGGCCCCGTCGGCGCCGACGACCACACCTGCCTTGAGCGCGCGGCCCCGCGTCGTCTCCACCAAGACCGCGCCTTTTCCCTCCGAGATGGCCTTGACGCCCTCCCCTTCTCGAATCTCGACGCCTCGCGCTCTCACCTGCGAGACCAGGCTCGCGTCGTATTCCTCCCTGCGCACCACGTTGACGGGGGTCCCGAGCGCGACTTCGCGCTCGAACGCGCCGAATCGCACGCGCGCGCGCGGCGACGGCCAATGCGGTACGTCGAGCGACAGCCCCAGCTCGGCCATCACCTCGTCAGCGTGGCCCGTGAGACCGCCTCCGCACGGCTTTTCGCGTGGAAAGCGGTAGCGATCGAGCACGAGCACGCGCTCGGGCAAACCGCGCCGCGCCGCGATCCGGGCGGCCGTCGCCGTGCCCGCGGGCCCCGCGCCCACGATGATCACCTCGTAGTCTACGCCCACGGCCGGATCTTATACCGGCCGCCGCGCGCCCTCGTCGACACCCGCCCGCGCCTCGCTGCCGGCCAAGCCGGCTATGGGCGCGCCGTGGCCTGCACGTCCACCACTGCGCGCAGGCGGCCGTCGGGGACCGTATCGCCGGCCGATAGATCGAGCTGTCCGCCGACGATGATGTTGAATGGATTGCGGTAGTCGCCGAGAAAAGCCTCGAGGCGCTCCCTGCCCTCCTCGGCGAACGTGATCGGGCGGTCCTCTACGCGCTCGCCCTCGCCGAGCGGTGAGATCGTGCCGATCAGCTCTGCTTCTGGCGAGCCGTGCTCCATCACCGTGCGCGGCGCCGCGTATATCCCGAGTTCCGGCATCGGCACGTTGAACGTGTTCTCTTCGACCGTATAGGTGACGTCGTCGACATCGACCGACACCACGGGCTGATTTTCGATACGCTGAAACTCATCGTGATTCTCGGCTTCGAGATCGATCGTGTGCCACAGAGACATCACCACCGCGGCCTCGCAGTACGCCCCGTCGCAGCTGCCGAAACAAACCTCTTCCTCGCCGCAGTACTCGCGCACGGCGTCGGCGCACACCCCGGGCACGTCGCCGCACTCGAGCTGCGGGATCTCATCGTCGTCGGTGAGCTCCCAATCGGCGCTCTCCACCGCCACGCTTTGCGAAGGGAAACGGAGCGGAAAGTCCGCGATGTCAGGATCCACGAGGCCGCACCCGACCAGGGACAACAGCGCGGCCACCCCTGCGCTTACTCGGTACATCAAAAGCTAACCTCCCGAATAACAATAAAAGGGGGGAGGGCTACGGGCTCGGGGGCGAATCCCACCCGGTCCCGAGCGCAAACATAGAACCAAAGCGTAGCACTGGGCGGCGCGTGAAACATCCCCGGGCCGCGCGCCTCCCCGCGCAAAGGGGAGGCCTGGGGTAACACGCACCATCGGGGAGGGCCACGGATCACACGGCTTGTGGCTCGTAGGTCCCGGGCCCAAAGCCCGCTCCCTCGTCGCTCGCGACGTGCAGTTTCAGGCGCTTACCCAGAAAGACGCGGCATCTAACGGGGCCCGGCCGCGAGGCTCATAGGTCGCGGAGGATGTCCTCGGCCGCCGTGTAGGGATCCTGCTCACGGGCGGCGACCTTGTCCGCCACCGCATCGAGCCCGCCCTGCTCGCGCATGCGCCTCGCCGCCCGCTCGGCGAGCCGATCCCGCACGATGTCTCCCACGTGAGCGGCCGCCCGATCGCGGGCTCGGCGCCGCCCCTCCTCCCCGCCGTCCCAGCGCTCGCGGTGCGCGTCGATGGCGGCGGCCAGCGCGCGGACCCCCGACCCCTCGCCGAGCCCGCGCGCCGCAATGGTGCGCACGATCTCGATCTGCGCGCGCTCGTCGTGCCCGCGCAGTTGGAGCATGTGGGTGAGATCGCGCACGGCCCGATCCACGCCTTCGCGGTCGGCCTTGTTGACCACGAGGACGTCGGCGATCTCGAGAATGCCCGCTTTGAGGGCTTGGATGTCGTCGCCGAGCCCCGGCACGGTGATCACGATCGACGTGTGGGCGGCGCGCATCACGTCGATTTCGTCCTGCCCGACGCCGACCGTCTCCACGAGGATCCGATCGAAGCCGAGCGCGTCCAGGACCGACACGACGTCGAACGTCGAGCGCGACAGGCCGCCCAGGTGGCCGCGCGTCGCGAGCGAGCGGATGAACACGCCCGGGTCGAGGGCGTGACGCTGCATGCGGATGCGATCGCCCAGGATCGCGCCGCCGGAAAACGGCGACGTGGGATCGACCGCCACCACCCCGACCCGCAGGCCCTGCTCGCGATACAGCGCGATCAGGGCATCTACGACCGTGGACTTCCCGCTGCCGGGGTTGCCCGTGACCCCGACGATGTACCCCCGGCCGGTGTGTGCATACAGGGACTTCAACTCCTCGATCGCTTTGGGTATGCGGTCGTCGAGATCGCGCATGAGGCGCGAACCGGCGCGCAGATCCCCTTGCCGGACCCTATCGACGCGATCTGTGTGCAACGTGCATATCCTTTATGATTTCCTGTGCTCCGCTGGCCCGCGTTTAGCGCTCACCCACGAAGCGCTGCTCGGGCCCCGCGGGGGCGTAGATCTGAACGGCGCGCAGCGGCTCGTCGCTCACCACTTCCACGCCGTGCTCCGTGCCCTCCGGGACCTGGATCGCCGTCCTCGCCCCGACCCGGAACTCCTGATCCCCGGCGGTCATCGCCCCCTCGCCAGACAGCAGATAGAGATACTCGGAGGCGCCTTCGTGGACGTGTGGCGGGACCACCATACCGGGGCTGGCCTCGAGGAGCGTCAGCGAGGCCCGCGGGGAGCCGGGTGCATCTTCACCGTGGTAGATGGTGGCCTCACCGAGGCCCGCCGCGATCGAGTATGTGGCGGCGTCGTCCTTGCGTACGAGCGCGACCTCCGCCGCGGCGGCGTCCGGGGCCCCCGCGCCGCCTTCCGCGCGGACGAGCTCAGCTTCTGGCCCGGCGGGCGCGTAGGACACGAGCAGCTCGAGCGGCGCGTCGCCCTCGGCGCGCGCCGACAGCGCCGCGCCATCCGGCGCCACCGCGGCGTCCTCGGCCGACAGCGGCGCGCCGTCATCCGGAAGCCCTGGGCCCGAAATTCGTCCCCGACCCGATACCGCGAACACCACGGCGGTCGTGCCCTCGCCCGCGGGCAGCTCCACCTGCGCGTCCGGCTCGATTTCGAGGAGCGAGATCGACGCGTCTTGGTTTCCGGTGTTGTTTTCGCGGAGGATGACGCGCGCCTGTCCTGCGCCGCCGGCGATGTCGCGCGGCTCGATGTGCCGCGCCGGGATCGCGTATTGGACGTCCTGGGCGACGAACCGAAGCGGCGGAAGCCGCAGCACCTCACCCGGCTCGAAAACCCCCGCCGGAAACTGGTGCTCAGACCAAAGCCCGACGAGGCACGCGCGCAGCGTTTCGTCCTCCGCCGTATCCCGGACCACGTCGAGGTCGGCTGGCTCACCGCCTTCGCCGATTTCGACCTCGAACACCATCTCTCCGGCGAGGTCGAGCGTCTCGGCCGCCGCCTGTCCCCAGCAATCGTGCATCGCCGCGCTGTGCTCGTTGACGGCGACCTCCACCGCGCGAAGCCTCGCCCCCTCCGGATCGTCGTGGTCCGAATCGTCGTCGTGTGGAGCAGCGGTCGACTCGGACGCCGCCCCCGGCGCTTGCCCGGGGGCGGGCTCGGTATCGGTCGGCCCGTCGGCCCCTCCGCACGCCAGCGCCGCCGCGCACAGCGCCGCCGCCAATCCGCGGATCATCCCCGGCGCGCCTCCACCTTGGGCCGTAGCGAACCCTCGACCCACTCGACGATCTCGGTGGTGCTCGCGCCCGGTTTGAAGATCTTGTCCACGCCAATAGTCTGAAGCTTCGGCAGGTCGTCATCGGGAATGATCCCGCCGCCGAACACCACGATGTCTTCGGCGCTCTGGGCCTTCAAAGCCTCCATCACGGCGGGAAACAGGGTGAGGTGAGCGCCAGACATGATCGAGAGCCCGATGGCATCAACGTCCTCCTGGAGCGCCGTGGCCGCGACCATCTCCGGCGTCTGGTGAAGCCCGGTGTAGACCACCTCGTAACCGGCGTCGGCGAGCGCGCGCGCCACCACCTTCGCCCCGCGATCGTGGCCGTCTAGGCCCGGCTTGGCGACGAGTATGCGAATGCTGCGCTCTTTGTTTTCCGTCTGCGTCTCGGTCATGGAAGCCTCTCTGCCAGGCCGACAGCCCGGGTGCCGGCCTGGACCCTTATGCTGCTCGTTGTCGGTGGGACACATCTGCTCGCGCTTCTAGCCGACCGCCTTGAGGAGGTGGCGCGCAATCACGAGCCGCTGGATTTGGCTCGTCCCCTCGTAGATCGGGGCAGCGCGCGCGTCGCGATACGCGCGCTCGACCGGAAAATCCCGGGTGTAGCCGTACCCCCCGTGGATCTGAATGGCGTCGTCACACACCCGCAAGGCGCGTTCGGTGGCCAAAAGCTTGGCCATCGCCGCCTCGCGCGAAAACGGGCGGCCGGCGCCTTTGAGCCACGCCGCGCGGTGAGTGAGAAGGCGCGCCGCGTCCAGCGAGGTGGCGCCGTCGGCCAGCATGCCGCCGATCGCCTGATGTTGGGCGATGGGCGCGCCGAACTGCTCGCGCTCGCTGGCGTAGCGGAGCGCGCTTTCGAACGCGCCGCGCGCGATACCGAGGGCCTGGGCCGCGATGCCGATGCGCCCGCCGTCGAGCGCCGCCATGGCGAGACCAAAGCCCCGCCCGGGCCCCACCAAAACGTCGTCGTCAGGCACCTCCACGCCCTCGAGCGAAAGCTGCACGGTCGTGGATCCGCGCAGTCCCATCTTTTCCTCGCCGCGGCTTACGGTGAGGCCCGGCGCGCCGCCGCGGACGATGAACGCGGTGATCCCGCGGTGGCCGGCACCCTTGTTCGTGACCGCCCACACCACGATGAGGCCCGCCCGATCGCCGTGCGAGATCCACTGCTTGGTGCCCGTGATCCGCCAGCCCGCGCTCGTCTTTTCCGCCGACGTTTGCATCGACGCCGGATCGGAACCGGCCTGCGGCTCCGACAGGGCGAAGCTACCGCACAGATACGCCCCGCCGGTGAGGCGGGGCACGTGCGCGGCGCGCTGCGCGTCACTCCCATAGGCGGCGATGAGCTCGGCGACCATGTTGGTGACGCCCACCGCCACCGCCACCGACGCGTCCCCGCGCGCGATCTCTTCCATCGCCAGCGCGTAGGCCAAACTTCCGGCCCCGCTGCCCCCGAGCTCGTCGTCCACGTTGACGCCGAGCATGCCGAGCTCGGCGAGCTCGCGGAGCTCCGCTTCCGGAAACGTGCCGTCGCGATCGCGCTGTGCGGCGCGCGGGAGCAGCGAACGCTCGGCGTACTCGCGCGCGCTGTGCCGGACCAGCGCCTGTTCGTCGGTTAACTGAAAGTCCATAACTCAGCGATGCGATCCCCTTTGGCCGCGCGCCCGCGGCGCCCGCGCGCCCCACCGCAGGGGCCGTCCTGCGCGAAAACGCGCCGGATGCGCGCGGCTAAAGGGCTTGAAACCGGTAGCGATACGAATACTCCAGGGGGCGCGGAAGCGGACCGAAGTTCCACTGCCTGATCCGCTCGAACATGCAGTCGAACAAAAACTGCGAATCGAACGTGCTGTCGTAGATGTGAAGGTCTGACGCCCGCCCCTCCTCGCTTATGACGAGGCCCACCGTGACGTAGCCGCCCTCGTCCCGCCCGATCTCCCCTTGGCCGACTGCGGCCGAGTAACACCGGGTCATGTCGGGGCGGCGCCGGTCGAACAGCGCCCGGATCTCCACGAAGCGCCGCTGCGGAATGAGGACGTCGCCGCGGCGATCCGGCTCCTCGGCGACTGGCTCGGGCCTCTCGGGCTCGGGGTCGCTGCCGCCGCCGCACGCCGCCACGAAAAGCCCGGCGAGCACCAGCGAGGTCGCCGCGGCAATCCAGCGGCTCCCCCGAACCTCTTCACGCATAGGCATCGTGTACACGGGATCTTCCTTTCGCTTCGTCCCGCCGAACTCGTGGTCGTCGCGGCTCCCCGCCCCTCGCGGCGCGAAGAGCGTCCGGCTAGGCGATCTCTGCGAGCAGGTGGTTTGTGATGACCAGGCGCTGGATCTCGCTCGTCCCCTCGTAAATTTCGGTGATCTTGGCGTCCCGAAAATGCCTCTCGGCGGGGAATTCGGTCACGTAGCCGTTTCCGCCGAAGATCTGGATGCCTTCTCGCGCGGCGCGGTTTGCCACATCGGCCGCGTACAGCTTGGCCATCGCGGCCGCCTTTCCATACCGCTCGCCGCGATCTTTTTGGTGCGCCGCGCGGAGCGTGAGCAGGCGCGCGGCGTCGATCTCGGTGGCCATGTCGGCGAGCTTTTGCTGGATCGCCTGATGCTCGGCGATGCGCTTACCGAACGTCGTGCGCTCCGCGGCGTAGTGAAGGGCGTCCTCGAGCGCGGCGCGCGCGATGCCCACGGCCTGGGCCGCGATTCCGATGCGCCCGCCGTCGAGCGTGCTCATCGCCACCTTGAAGCCGCCGCCGACCTCGCCGAGCACCGCGTCAGCCCCGAGCCGTACGTCGTCGAGAAAGATCTGGCACGACTTTGAGCCGCGGATGCCGAGCTTGTCGTCGGGGGCGCTGCAGCTCACCCCGGGGGTGTCCATGGGGACGATAAACGCCGTGATGCCGCGGTGCCCCTTGTCCCTGTCGTTCATCGCGAACAGGACCGACACGTCGGCTACCGGACCATTCGTGATCCAGTTTTTGGTCCCCGACAGCACCCATTCCTCGCCGCGCCGGGTCGCCGTGGTGGTCTGCGCGGCGGCGTCGGACCCGGCGCCGGGCTCGGACAGCGCGAAGCAGCCGAGCTTTTGGCCCGCGGCGAGGGGCGCGAGGAACTGCCGCTTTTGCGCCTCCGTGCCGAACCGCGAGATCGGGTCGCACACGAGCGAGTTGTTCACGCTCATGATCACCCCGGTGGACGCGCAGGCCCGCGACACCTCCTCCATGGCGAGGATGTAGCTCACGTGATCCATTCCCGCGCCCCCCTCCTCCTCGGGAACGGCGACGCCGAGCAGGCCGAGCTCGGCCATGCGGGATACCAGCTCCGCGGGGTGCCGATGATCGCGATCGATTTCGTGCGCTCGGGGCAGGACCTCCTTTTCCGCGAAGTCGCGGGCGGTCTTCTGAAGCAGGCGCTGCTCTTCGGTGAGGTCGAAATTCAAAGGCGGCTCCGTTTCGTGACGCGCGAGCTCAGCGGCCCCCGAACTCGGGCTTCCGCTTGCTCACAAACGCGTCCATTCCTTCTTTTTGATCGCCGGTGGCAAACAGCCCGGCGAACGCCCGCTGCTCCGTATCCACGGCGTGCTCGAGGGTCATGGACTGACCCGCCTGCATGACCCGCTTGGCTTCGGCCACGGCCAGGGGGCCGTTTTTCGCGATCGCCTTGGCGCTCTCGCGCACCCGGTCCCACAGCGCGTCAGGCTCGGCGAGGACGTCGACCAGACCGATACGCGATGCCTCATCGGCCGAGATCGTGGCCCCGGTCAAAACGAGCTCCTTGGCCTTGGCGATGCCTACGCGCCGCGACAGCCGCTGCGTGCCGCCGAATCCGGGGATGACGCCGAGCTTGACCTCCGGCTGGCCGAACACGGCCGAACCCGAGGCGTAGATGAAGTCGCAGGCGAGCGCGAGCTCGCACCCGCCGCCGAGCGCGAAGCCGTTTACGACGGCGATGTAGGGCTTCTTCGAGCCCTCGATCGAGGCGGCGAGCGCCCCGCCGCGCTCGGCGAAGTCCTTCGCTTCGCGCGGCCCGAGGTCCTTCATCTCGCCGATGTCCGCGCCGGCCACGAACGCCTTGTCGCCGGCGCCGGTCACCGCCACGACCCGCACGTCGTCGTCGTCCTCGAGCTCGCCGGCGACCCGGGTGAGCTCGCGCAGCGTCGCGTCGTTTAGCGCGTTCAGCGCCTTTTCGCGGCGGATCGTCACCACCGCGAGGCCCGGCTGCGTTCCCGTTTCCACCGAGATGTGTTCGTACTGGCCCATGGCTCGCTCCTGGCTCGGCTTCGTGCGCTAAAGGCGCTGCCCTCGGTCGTCGTAGCGGTAAAACCCGCGGCCGGCCTTGCGCCCCAGCCACCCCGCGGCCACGTGCTGGCGGAGCAGCGGACAGGGACGGTACTTGTCGTCGCCGAGCTCCTCGTGGAGCACCGAGGCGATGTAAAGGCAGGTATCGAGTCCGACCAGATCGGCCAGCTCGAGCGGCCCCATCGGGTGGTTGAGGCCGAGCTTGACGCCGGTGTCGATATCCTCGGCCGTCCCGAGCCCCTCGTAGAGCGCGTAGCACGCCTCGTTTAGCAGGGGAATGAGCATCCGGTTTACGATGAAGCCCGGAATGTCGCGGGCGCCGATCGTCACCTTGCCGAACCGGCGCGCGAGATCGACGGTGACCTGATACGCCTCGTCGCTGGTCGGCAGCCCGCGGACGATCTCCACGAGCTTCATCACCGGCACCGGGTTCATGAAGTGCATGCCGATCACGCTCTCGGGCCGGCCGCTGCGGGCGCCGAGCTTGGTGATCGAAATCGAGCTCGTGTTCGACGCCAAGATCGCGTCGTCGCGGGCGACCTGACCGAGCTTCTCGAAGATCTGGAGCTTGAGCTCCTCCTTCTCCGGCGCCGCCTCGATCAAAAACTCACAAGCGCCGAGGTCGGCGAGCCCGTCTCGAACGCCGATGCGCTCCATCGTGGCGTCGCGCACCGCCGCCGAGATGCGATCTTTATCCACCAGGCGCTCGAGCGCTTCGCGGATTCGCTCCACCCCGGCCTTGGCCACCTCGGGGCTCTGATCGACCAGCACCACGCCCAGCCCGGACTGCGCCGCCACCTGCGCGATCCCGCGCCCCATCTGGCCGGCGCCGACCACGCCGAGCGAGCGGACCTCCTCTGCTTTCACCATGGATCAGCTCCTCTCCACGAGCAGGGCGATCCCCTCGCCGCCGCCGATGCAAAGCGAGGCCCCGCCGGTTTTGGCGCCGCGATCGGCCATCGCATAAAGAAGGGTGGTGAGAATGCGCGCCCCCGAGGCCCCGATGGGGTGGCCGAGCGCGACGGCACCGCCGCGGACGTCCACCTTGGCCGGATCGAGGCCGAGAATCTGGTTGTTCGCGAGCGACACCACCGAAAACGCTTCGTTGATCTCCCAAAGATCCACGTCGCCAGGATTCCAGCCGGCGCGCGCGCACGCGCTCTTGATCGCGCCGGCCGGCGCCGTGGTGAACCACTCGGGGTCTTGGGCGTGGTGCCCCTGCGCCACGATGCGGCCCATGATGGGCAGCCCGCGGCGCTCGGCCTCGTCCTTGGCCATGACCACGACCGCCGCCGCGCCGTCGTTTAGCGACGACGCGTTACCCGCGGTGACGGTGCCGTCTTTGGCAAAGGCTGGTTTGAGCTTGCCGAGCTTGTCCGGATCGCCGCGGCCCGGTTCCTCGTCCTCGCTCACCGTCACCTCCCCCTTGCGGGTTTGGTAGGTGACCGGCGCGATTTCGCTCTTGAACGCACCCTCGCTCACCGCCGCCTGCGCTCTTTGGTAACTCGCCTTGGCGAACGCGTCTTGGTCCTCGCGGGAGATCTCGTAGGTCTTGGCGCAAAGCTCGGCGCAGTTGCCCATGTGCTGATCGGAGTATACATCCCAAAGGCCGTCCACCAGCATCGAGTCGACGACCTCGGCCTTGCCCATCTTCACGCCGCCGCGCAGGCCGGGCATAAGGTGGGGGGCGTTCGACATCGACTCCATGCCGCCTGCCACGGCCACGTCGATCTCGCCGGTGGCGATCGCCTGAGACGCCATCACCACGGTCTTGAGGCCGGAGCCGCAAACCTTGTTGACGGTACTCGTAGGGACAGAGCGCGGCAGGCCCGCGCCGATCGCCGCCTGCCGAGCGGGAGCCTGGCCCACCCCGGCGGGGAGGACGTTGCCCATGAACACCTCGCCGACGTCTTCGGGAGCCACGCCGGCGCGCTCGAGCGCCGCACGAATCGCCACCGCGCCGAGCTCGGGCGCCTTTTGCGCCGCCAGCGCGCCCAGAAAGCTCCCGATCGGTGTGCGCGCACCGCCCACGATCACGACTTCACGCATGTGCGCCTCCTTGGTCCCAGTGAGACCTGCGGTCCCGGCAAATACCGGAATCTTGGAAAGCAATGCCGGGACAGCGTGCTGCGATCCCGGCGGATGTGGTTGATAGCCCACCCCCGTCACCCGCGTCAACACAGCGCGGCAAACGCCCCTTGTCGGGAGCCGCTCGGCGGCCCGCGCCTATCGGTAGGCTCGGGCGCGCTCCACGATCGGCGGCAAAACGGACAGGGTCTCGTCGATGTGATCCGCGCGGGTCCCCGGGCCGAGGCTAAACCGCACGGCCTCGACGGCGCGCTCGGGCGGCAAGCCGAGCGCGCGCAGCACGGGCGACGGCGCGACCGTTCCGGAGGTGCACGCCGCCCCGGTAGATGCGGCGATGCCGGCCAAATCGAGGGCCGCGACCACCGACTCGCCGAGCGCGCCCGTAAACCCGGCGTTTACGGTATTGCCCACGCGCACCGCTCCGCCGCCGTGGATCTCGACCCCGTCCATCGCGCGCAGCCCCTGCTCGAGCCGGAGCGCGAGCTGCGCGACCTCGGCGGCCGCGGCCGGAAGCCGCTTCCTGGCACGCCGCGCGGCCGCGCCCATGCCGGCGATGCCCGGGACGTTTTCCGTCCCCGGACGCCGCTCGCGCTCCTGGTGCCCCGCCTCGAAAAGCGGCTCTAGGTCGCGCTCGGGAGCGATCCAAAGCGCCCCCACCCCCTTGGGCCCTCCGAACTTGTGCGCGGACACGGCCACGGCGTCGGCCCCTAAAGCCGGCGCGCGAACGTCCAATTTTCCGGCCGACTGCACGGCGTCGCAGTGCACGAGCGCGCCCGCCTCGCGCGCGATCGCGCTCACCGCCTCGATGTCTTGCAGCGTGCCGAGCTCGTGGTTGGCGTGGCCCACGACCACCAGGCCCACGCCCTGTGCACACACCCGGCGGAGCGCGGCCAAATCGATCGCGCCCCCGGCGTGAACCGGCACCGCGACCACCTCGAAGCCCTCGCGCCCGAGCGCCCGCAGCGCGCCGCGAACCGCCGGGTGCTCGATCTCCGGCGCCGCTATCCGCGCGGGGAGTCCGCTTCGCCGCGCGATCCGGGCAAGCCCGGCGACGCCCAGACAGTCGGCCTCGGTGCCTCCGCTCGTAAACACGATCTCCGCTGGCTCCGCGCCGACAAGCGCGGCGACCTCGGCGCGCGCCGACTCGACCACCTCGCGCGCCTCGCGGCCCTCCTCGTGCACGCTCGACGGATTGCCGGTGAGACCGAGGGCCTCCGTGATCGCCTCGCGGGCCTCGGCCTCCAAGGGGGCAGTGGCGTTGTAATCGAGATAAATTCGCTCACGCATGTCGCACGCCTCGTCGCGGTGGATCGCGCCGCGCTCCTCGACGAAAGGTTCGGTGGGGGGACGCCCGCGCGGCGAGCGCGCCGTTTCGTCCCCTACCACGTCGGCAATCCCGCCGGGAGAATTGACAGGTTTCGCCACCCAGCGCGATGATGCCGCCGACGTCGATGCGCACAAGCGGCTCCGATGCACCTGAGGATGCGGGATCGTTTCTGCGGCACGCGGGGCTGATCCGAAGCGATGATGTGAACGCGCTTCGAAGCGCCGCTGCCGAACGCGGCACGACGATCATGGAAGAGGCCGTGCTCTCGGGGCGTGTGCCGGACGAAGCACTCACCGAGCGCCTCGTCGCCAACCTGGCCCTCCCTCGCGTACCGGCCAACGATCTGGCCAACCTGCCGGCCGAAATTCGGGACGCCGTGCCCTCCGAGCTGTGTGTCGAGCACAGGCTGATCCCGATTTCGCTCGACGGAGACAAACTCGGGGTCGCCATCAGCGATCCGTTCGACACGGGGGCGCTGGACGAGGTGGCGTTTTTCACCGAGACGCAGGTCTCGCGCGCCCTGGCCACCCCGTCGCAGATCGCGTGGTGCCTCGCGCACTACTACGGGGTCATCACCCCGCTCGGCGAAACCCTCCTCGAGCGGCAAGCGCCGGCGGCGTCACCGCCGGGCGCGCGCGGGCACGACGAAGCGAGAGGCCGGCCCCAAACGGGCCGGCGTAACCGCCCGCCCACGCCAGGCGAGCGCGACGAGCGCGAGCTCGAGCCCCGGGCCGGAGAGATCGCGGTTTCCGGCGACGCGGCCGAGTCGGCCCTGGTACCCGATGATCTTCCCGCCGTGGTCCTCGACGACTCGCTCGAGCTCCGCGCCGCCCTCGAGCGGGAGACCGGCGCCGTCATCTCCGAGCCCGCGGTGGATAGCTACGAGGAAGTGATCGTCCTCGGGACCGATCGGCGCCGGCGGCGCCCGCAGACGGAGATCGGGGTCCCGCCGCCCGGTGAGGGCGCTGGCCGCCTGGCCGACGAAGCCGCCGCCCGGGAAGACGAGATCATCACCGAGCCGGGACGGTTTCCGCCCGCGGCGCCAGCGTTCGACCTCCCCGAGGCGAACCGGCCGTTTGCCGACGCCCCGCTCGGCGCGGATGAGCCTCGCGGAGCCGGCGGAGGCTCCGCACTGGGTGACTTGGACGACGCCACTGACCCTGGGCCGACGGGACCGCACCTTTCCGCGAACCATGGTCCCGATCCCGACGCTGCGCCGGACAGCGCCGCGCCGGTGGGGGGCGAAGGCCCCGACGAGGCGACCCAACCGGCGCCGGCCCCCGACTTCCGCGCAGACTCCGCCGACGTGGCCAGCTCGCGGGCCGGATCGGGTTCCGCCGCGAGCTCACCCGAGGAGTCCGAATCGGGTTACGAGCCCGCCGGTGGGGGGGCCGGGGGCGCAGCGGTGACGCCCAGGCGGCGGAAAGGCAAGGGCAAGAACAAGGCTGCGAGCCCCATGCCCGCACAAACCCGCGATCTGCCGAGCGCCCCCGATAGTGAGGCCGCCCTCCCCGATGAGGAACAGGATTTCGGACCGCCGGGCACCACCATCCCGCCGCCGTTTCTCGGTGCGATACCCCAGAGCTACGACGACCTCGACAGCGGCGCGATCCCCATCCCCACCGACGGCGACCAGGACGACAGCCTCGCCCACGAGCGTCCGCCCCGCGCGGAGATGAGTGAGGAACCCGGGGCCGCGGCCGGAATGCGCCCCGGCGGCGCGCGGCGCGACCGGCAGCCCGCGCTCGAGCGCGCGAGCCGAAATCTCGTGACCGCGCTGCGAGCGCTCGAGGCCAGCTGCCACCGCGACGACGTCATCGAGGCGCTCGTCGCCTACTTAAAGGAGCACTTCGAGCGCGCCTCGTTTTTCGTGATCAAGGCGCGCACCCTCGTTTTGTGGAACAGCCGCGGCATCGCGCGGGACCCTGATTCGCCACCGGCATTGGCCGAGGTGCCCGCGCTGGCGGATCTCGTGGCCGGCGGGTCACCGCTGCGCGGCGCGATGCCCGACGCGCCCACGGAGGCGTTTTTGGCCTCGTGGCTCGGCGCCGCCCCGAGCGACGCGCTGGCGCTGCCGATTTTCGTCCGCGGCCGGGCCATCGGCCTCGTGTACGCCGACACCGCCAAGATCCCGATCTACGACGATCACCTCCCCGTGTTGTCGGCGGTCGCGACCGACGCGTTCGAGCGCGTGCTGCGCGCCCGCAAGCGGCACTAACGCCGCGTGCGTCGGTCGAGCACACGGAGCTCGAGGCGACCAGCATCGGTCACACCATGCTCGTGTTGCCGGTCACGATGCGGTGGTTTTCCAGATCGCGGCGCCCCGCCTCCTGCTTCATCGTATCCCAGAGCACCGGATACTCGGCGACGATCTCGTAAAACGACGCCGCCGGCAAAACGGCGAGCTCCGTAGGTCCGGTCGCGACCACCGACGCGCTCGCCGGATCGCCCTGAAGGAGCGACATCTCGCCGAAGTACGCCCCTTCACTGAGCGTGGCGAGGAGGACCGAGCGCTTTTGTGCCACGCGTTTTGTGATCTCCACCTGACCGAGGACCACGAGGTACAGGCCGCCGGCCTGTTTCCCCTCGGTGACGATCGCTTCGCCCGACTCGCTGCGCTTGGGGTAAAAATGGGCCAGAACATCGGCTCGGCGTTCGGCGGGGAGCGGCTGAAAAAGCGGCGCCGTCGTAAGCAGCGTCGACAGGAGCCGCTCGCGGTAAAACTTCTCGAGCGTCGGCCGCACCTCGGGATACGACGCGGCCAGCTCGCTGGCCAGCCGCCGCGGGATCTCGAAGAGCTCGGCGCGGTCGACGACCTCCACGGTGGCGTGGCGACGACGATCGGCCAAAAGCGCGAACTCGCCGAACACGGCGCCGTGTCCGAGCCTCGCGACCTCGATGGGCCTGCCGTGCGGGTCCCTGGGCTCTCGCTTCAGGACGCGAACTTCGCCCGAAGCGATGACGAAACAGGCATCGCCGATCTCGCCCTCGCGGACCAAGATCTCACCCGGCTCCGCCGTGCGGAGCGACATCCCCCGCACGAGCTGGTCGAGGACATCGCTCGGCAGCTCGGAAAACACCCCGAGGGGGACGTCGATCGCCGAACCGTCGGGCGCTAGCCCGTCCAAGGCGGAGCGAAACGAGCGCTCGAAGAGCCGCGGGCCCCCTTCGTCGATGCCGCTCGACAAACCGAACGCCTCCCCCGGATGGCGGACGCTGGTAGCCGCGTGGTCCAGCGCCGCGCCTGAGGGCGGAGCCCAAGACTCGGCCTCGCCGGGCCCCGCCACTCGGGTCGGAGCGTCCTGGTCGATCGGCGGCGAATCGGTCGGCGGCGTATCGGTCGGCGGCGTATCGGAGCGCGGCGTATCGGAGCGCGGCGTATCGGAGCGCGGCGCGCCGCGCGCAGGCCCCGGCGGACTGGGCCCGCGGCTCGAAATCGCTGGCGAAAGCTCGACAGGCGAAAAGCCCAGGTCGTCGGCCACGCGCGTGGCCGCATCATCGAAATCGTCGCCGCCGGGCGGGCTCGGACTGTGCGCGCCGCGCCTCGCCGCAGCGTCCGCCGGGGGCGGGGGCGGCGAGCTGGGCCCGGTGGCGCGCGCCGGGGTCCGCTCCTCGTCGCCGACGCTGCTTTGCCTCCGCCCATAGGCTTCGCTCACGGCATCCTCGGGGGGAAGCTCGGTCGGAGGACGCTGCGGGGCCGTGGGGGTCGGCCGCCGGGCCTCCCCTGGTGGCCCCGGAACGCCGGGCGGCCGGACGCTCGAGCCCGCGGAGCCGTGAGGCGGGCTTCGGCGATACGGGGGGGCGCTGTCGGCGGGACGCGAGTGGCGCCGGGGCGCACCCGGGCCGCCGGGAGGCTGCGCCCTGGGCACGGGGCTACCGCGAGAGGGATTGGAGCTGCGCCGCCTAGGAGGCGATCCGGCCGGCCCCGGGCTCAGGCTCGGGAGCGAGTATCGATCGTCTCGGATCTCGGTGGCGCGCACGTCTTGCTCATCGGCGCGATGGGCTTCGATTTGCCGCAAAAGCTGCTCGATCTCCTGATTGTTTCTGTCGATCTCGAGCGCGCTCGAGCACACGGCCACGGCCTGCGAAAGCCGGCCCTTTGCCTGGTAGGCGAGCGCAACGTCACGGTACATCGCGGTCGCCTCCTGGATGCGCCCTGCGTCCCGGAGCGCAGCAGCGAGCTTGACGCGGAGCGCCAAATTGTCCGGCTCGTTTCGAAGCCGGCGCTCCAGCTGCTTGACCGCTCGTTTCGCCCTTAGCATCACAGCCGCCGTCACCGCGCCACACCTCGGCCCGGCAGATGGGAATGTTACCTGAAATTCAAAACATGCGCCTATAGAGTATTCGCGATCCCACGCGTTACGTCGCTCGTGCGGCGCGCGCGGCGCGCGCAGGGTCGCCTGGCCGCCGGGCCCGGCCTTGCGGCAAGCCTCCATGGGCCTGCGCGGCCTGCGCGCGCCGGCCGCGCACCGGCCAGGTGGATCCCCAACTGGCGCTCCCGCCTGCTGGGGCTTTACCCCTGCTCCGGCGTGAGCGTGACCTCGCGGGTGAACGTCACCGGGCTCGTCGTCGCGGGAAGCTCCCAGTTATCCACCACGGCCTGCATACAGGTGTCGAACTCGGGCGAGACCTGCGGGCTGAAACTCGCGCCCTGCACGGCGCCGCCCGCGTCGTAGTCCACCTCGATCTGCATGCGGATGGTGCGAGCCTGAAGCGACGGGTCGTTTTTGAGCGTGTTTTGATAGCAGCGGGTGATCGCCTGCCGCGATCGCTGGGTTTGGTCCACGAAGTTTTCGTATAGCTCTTCGTCTAGGGCCGTGGTGGCCGCCGCCGCTCCGCCGGAGCCGCGAGGTGCCGAGGTGCCGCCGCCCCCATCGCTCGACTCATCCTCATCCTCGTCGTCGTCCGCGGTCACGCCATCTTGCCGCGCCATCTCCAGATCGGCGAGACGCTCTTCGAGCTCGGCGATGTACTCCGCATGTTCCGCCCGCGCCGTCTCGCACCGTTCGAGACGATCGAGCGTCTCGGGATCGTCTACGACCTCCGCCTCCTGGCTGCAGGCAACCACCAAGGCGCCCGCGCCGAGCACCCAGATCGATCTAACTATCATGATCAGTTTTCTCCATGGGTCGGCCCTACCGCCTCGTCGCCCTCGCCGGGCTCCCCGTCGGGGTCCGGCTCCAAGCGCTCGTCGAGAGCGCCCCCGCGTGGCGCGCTGTCACGGCCCGGCGGCGGCGACTCGGCGAGTGGGTAGGCGATTCGGCCGGCCCCCACGTGCTCGCGGACAACGAGGTCGGCGTCGCAGCCGCGAAGGCCCGAATACATCGCCGCAGGGCATGCCGGCTCCCCGAGCGGCGACTGGTGGCTTGCGCCGCCTGCGCGACGCGCTTCGGAAGGGGTCGGGGTGGGCTGGTTGCCCGCGCCGAGCGAGGTCTCCGCGGCCGCGCCGGATCGCTCGCGCACGAGCGCGTTCGGCCCGCGCGCACACCGCCCAAAGCAGCGCTGCCACGCGAAATTCACGCGCTCGGACAACCCCCGGCGGGCCAGCGCTGCGCGGAAACCCTCGTAGACGTCGCGCGCGCCGCGCCGATCCCCGCACGTGGGCCCGCAGCAGATCAAAATCTCGTATCGGCCCGCGGTCATCGGTTCAGCGCGTTCGCCGGTCCAGACGCAGCCGGCGTGACATCCGCCAGGCCGCGCCATGAAAGCCCCGAGGTGCCGCGACACGCGACGACACCCCGCGGCCCTGCGGTGCAGGCGCCGTGCTGGCCTGAGGACACTCGCTCCGGCCGTTTTGTGACCATGCGGATGATTCGAGCGATTCCGAAAACCCGTGACGATCCGAGCGGCCATCTTAATTCGATCGCCCACAGCACCGCAACTCGTGCGCGGTGAGTCTCGGACGTTGGCCGAGGTCCAGCACCGCTCTGCTGGCAAGCCGCTACCGCTCCTCGCCCTCGCTGGGGGTCGCAAGCAGCGCCTCGATCTCGGCGAGCCGAGCGCGGTCTTCGTCCCCCGCCCGGCGCGTCAGCGCCACCGCCCGGCGGCCGAGCGCCGCGTAGATCTCTCGGGTCTCGGGCAGGGCCGAGAGCGCGCGCAGGTGCTTTGCCACGGTGTCGCGATCAGAGCGGCGGATCGGGCCCGTAAGGCCCCCGCTCGTCCCGCGGCGCGCAGCTCCCGCGAGGCTCCCCGCGGCGAGCTCGGCGAGAGCCTCTCGCGCAAGGTCCGCAGGCACCCCGGCGTCGCCAGCGAGCTCGGTGGCGACGTCGAGGAGCGCGACCGCGTAGTTCGAGGCCATCGCCGCCGCCGCGTGATAAAGCGCCATGCCCTCCCCGCGCAGCTCGAACACCCGGCCGCCGAGCGCCCGGCCGAGTCCCGCGGCGACGTCTTGGCCCTGCTCGTCGCCCTCCACACCGAAATAGCCGCCCGCCAGCTCGTGCATCGCCGATTCGCCCGACGAGATGGCGCGTAAAAGGTGCAGGGTCCCGCGCCCGCGCACCCGGCCCGACAGCGGCGCGAGCGCCTCGGCTGCGCTGGCTGCGCCCGAGGTGTGAACGACGACATGGGCGCGCGTGACGAGGCCGGCGTCTGCGAGCGTTTGGGCGACCACAGGAATCGCGCGATCGCTCACGGCGACGAGTAACACATCGGCCCTCGCCGAGATGTCGGCGAGCCCAGCCCGATCAGCGTACGCCGGCACGCCCGCCGCGCGGGCCGACATTTCGGCCGCCTCGCGCCGGCGCCCCCAGAGCCCACAGACAGGCTGTCCCGCGAGCCGGAGCCCGCCGCCGAGCGCCGTGGCCGCGCGCCCGCTGCCCAACACGGCGATCCGAGACATCACGCGTAAAGGCCCCGCTCGCGGATGTAGCTGTCCACGCGCGCGGCGAGCAGGCCCGCGGTGCTGTGGCCGGCCCGCAGCGCGTCGCGGATCGCCGTCGCGGACACATCGGGCAGCGGCGGCGGCATGGCCCGAGCGTGCGGCGAGCCGGTCCGCTCGAGCACGATCGGATCGCCGAGCCGCTCTACATCCTGCCACCGGTGCCAGCGCGCGGTCTCCGCGAGGATGTCCGAGCCGATGACGAGGCGAAAGTGGCGATCGGGGTATCGCGCTTTCAGCGCCACGAGGGTGTCGTAGGTGCGGCTTTGCCCGCCGAGCTCCGCCTCGACCGTGCACACCGACGCGCGCCCGCCGAAAACCTCGACGCAAAGCTCGCACATCGCCGCGCGGTCGGAAAACGGGGCGAGCGCCTTGCCGAACACGTGGCGGTACGTTGGCACCATCCACACCTCGTCAGCGCCCACCGCCTCGAGGGCGACGAGGCAGGCCATCTGGTGCGCGATGTGGGGCGGGTTGAAACTGCCGCCGAGCAGAGCGACCGTGGTCATGGCTCGTAAATCAGCCAGCGCTCGCGTTCGGTCGAAAACTCTCGCTCGGCCGCCTCCCAGGTGGCCGCCAAGCTCGCGAGGCCGTCGCCGCGCTCGATCCCCTCGCGCACCGCCGGCGACCCGGTGAGGAGATCGATCGCGTGGCGGTCGCCCACGAACTCGTACGGCTCGCGGCGCCAGGAAAACGCCTCTGGGAAAAGCTGACTCACCGCGCGCACGAACGCGACGCCGGTGAGATACGGCCGATAGCGCGCGCGGTCGGTCACGTGGATCTGCACGCCCCCGCACGGGGCGTTCGCGTGCTTTTGGAACATCGGCGTGAACACGAGCGGGCGAAACCGCGCGCCGGGCAAATCCTCGGCCTCCAGCGCCTCGGCGAGCGCGTAGCCGTCGATCCCCGGCGCGCCCGCCACCTCGAACGGGCGGGTGTGGCCGCGGCCCTCGGATAGCTCGGTCCCCTCCACGAGGCACATGCCCGGATAGACCGTCGCCGTGTCCGCGGTGGGCATGTTCGGCGAGGGCTGAACCCACGGGAGCCCGGTGTCGGCAAATTGCATGCGCCGCTCCCAGCCGCGCATGGCCACGACGGTGAGCTCGATATCCAGCCCTTCGAGGTCGGCGCAATAACGCGCGAGCTCCCCCACCGTGAGCCCGTGGCGGTTCGGAACCGACGCGGCGCCTACGAACGAGCGGTAGCCCGGCTCGACGGCGCCGCCCTCCACCCGATCGCCGCCGATCGGATTAGGGCGATCGAGGACGATGACCTCCACCCCGAGGGGGGCGCACGCCCGCATCGCGTAGAGCAGCGTCCACGCGTAGGTGTAGTAGCGCGAGCCGATATCCTGGATGTCGAAGACGACCGCGTCCAGCCCCGCGAGCGCCTCCGGATTGGGATGGAGCGAGCCCTCGGTGTCCCCGTAGAGGCTGTAGACCGGCAGGCCGGTTTTGTCGTCGATCGCGCCCTCGACGGGCGCCATGTCTTGGGCGTCGCCGCGGATCCCGTGCTCGGGCCCGAAGAGCACGCGGAGATCGATGTCTGGATGGCCGCGCATGAGGTCGGCGAGGTGGCGGAGCTCGCGATCCACCGCCGTGGGATTTGCGATGAGCCCGATGCGCTTGCCGAAAAGCGCCGGCGCCTCGCCCGACAGCGCGCGCTCGAGGCCGGTTTTCACCATGCGGGCACTATAGCGCCCGCGCCGGCCGCTTGCTTGCGCCGGGGGGCAGATTGCGCGACAACCCGGCCATGGCCATCTCGGCGTTTTCCGAAAGCGTCGCCTGGATCACGGGCGCCTCGGCGGGCATCGGGCGCGCGCTCGCGATCGAGCTCGGCAAAGTGGGCGCACGCGTGGCGGTGTCGGCGCGCAGGACCGAGCGCCTCACCGAAGTCGCCGGCGCCGTGGACGCGGCCGGCGGTCGCGCGCTCGTCATTCCCTGCGACGTCACCGATGAACGCGCGGTCGAAGGCGCGGTCGCGGAAATCGCAGATCGCGTGGGACGCCTCGATCTCGCCGTCGCGAACGCCGGCTTTTCCGTCGGCGGGCGGTTTTCGTCGCTCACCGCGGACGACTGGCGGCGGCAACTGGACACGAACGTCGTCGGCGCCGCCGTGACCATCCGCCACGCCCTCCCCGAGCTCGAAAAGACCGGCGGGCGCGCTCTTTTGGTGGGCAGCGTCGCCGGCATGATCCCCGCGCCCAAGGCGGCTCCCTACGCCGCGTCGAAGGCGGCGGTGCGCGCCATGGGCCAAGCCTTGTCCGCGGAGCTGGCCGGGCGGGGCGTGTCCGTCACCACCGTGCACCCGGGCTTCGTCGAGAGCGAGATCGCACACGTGGACAACCGCGGGCGCTTCGATCCCGATCGCGTGGACCGGCGCCCGCTGCGGTGGCCGGCCGATCGCGCGGCGCGCTCGATCCTGCGGGCCGCTGCCCGCCGCAAGCGCGAGCATGTGTTTACCGCCCACGGCCGGCTGGCGGGCTACCTCGGCAGGCACGCGCCGGCCCTCACCCATCTCGCCGTTACGCGCGGCCGGCGTTAACCGGGCGGCGCCGCCCGGCCCCCGCGCCGAGGCGATCTTCCTCAGTGCTCGGCTCAGTGCTCGGCTCAGTGCTCGGCTCAGTGCTCGGCTCAGCGCCGGGCTCAGTGCCGGGCTCAGTGCCGGGCCGGGGCGGGCGGTTCGCTGCCGTCGCCGCGATCGCGTAAAGCTTGCGCTTCGGCGCCCTCGGGCTCGGCGAGGTGGGCCTCGACGAACCACAGAAGCTTGTCCGACTCGCGAGCGATCTCCGTGAAGATGTCGGCCGTGGCGTCGTCGCCGAGCTGTTCCGCCTCGAGGATCCCCGTCCGCGCCGCCGCCGCAAACCGCGACAGGGCGTCGGTTACCTGCCGGACGTGGTCGTCTTCCCAGGACAGGTCCACCGGATACGGCGCGAGCGGTGTGGCCTCGCGCACCGCTTCCACGGTGCCGGCCGCGCGGCCGCCGAGCTGCGCGATCCGCTCGCCGAGCAGGTCCTGAAAGCTGCTGCCCGCCGAGGCCACCTGATCGAACAGCTCGTGCAGCGAGATGAACCTCGGCCCGCGCACGTTCCAGTGCGCCTGCTTGGCCTGTAGGCGCAGGTCGATCGCGCCGGCGAGGCGCGGACCGATGAGCTCCACCGCCGCCGCACGGCTGCTCTCGGGAAGGTCGTTGCGGGTGTCGCGAACCGCTTGATTCCGCTTATTGTGCCTGGGCTCCATCAATCCCTCCGATTTCAAACCTAGCGGAGTCCGCGAACGCGGCAACCGGTATGGGATTCTGGAAACCTGTCCGCGCTCGCCGTGCACGCGGCCGAAAACGCGGCTCACCTCGGCCGCCGCGCGGGGCGCCGGCGCTCACTCCCCCGGGTCGCCGACCTCGGGCGCGCCGTCTTGCGCCGTCACGAAAAACTGCGTCCAGTCCGCGACCGCGTCGGGATCGCGCGTGGACACGAAGTGGCCGTCGAACTCGGTGGCGTCGTACTGAAAGCAGGCGGCCGTCCGCTCCTCGCCCTCGCCCCCGACGCGGTTTTCTGACACCGGCCGAGCGAGCGATCCGGTGTCGAGATCTTCGATCACCGGCTCGGCGACCGGCAAACCGCCGGCCCGCGCCATCGCCGCGAGGCTCGGCTGTGGCGAGAACGTATCGTCTCGTCCCCATGTCATGAGGACATTCTTCGAGGGCAGACCGTCCGGCGGGCGATCGACGAGCGCCGGCCCGAACGTCGCCGTATCCACGGGATCGAAAAACGTCTGCCATAGCACCATCACCGGGTGGGTCCGCGACAGCTCGTCGGCGACCAGCCGCTCGAGGCCGCGTCGCGAATCCACGGGGCTGGTCTTGGATAGCAGCGCCTCCGTGAGGTGCGCGCCGGTTCCGGAGATGACCGCCGTGTCCGTGAGCGCCGTGACCGCGAGCGCAGGCACGCCGACGTTTCCGCCCTGGGAATGGCCGAACACGAACGTGCGATCGGCGTCTAGCTCGATGTCGTCTGCCCCTTCGACCTCGATCGTCTGCTCGGCGACGCGGAGCGCCTGAAGGACGTCGACTGCGCCTTGGAGGTGGTTGTCGCGTGCCGCCCTCGGGTTGCCCACGTTGAACATCAAGGTCTCGGGATCTCGGGTCGAGTCCCGCTTGCGCTCGCCGTGGGCGACGCCCTCGTAAGAAAGCGTGGCCATCGGCGCCTGCGCCCGGGCGAGCGCGCCGGCCACGCCTTGATCGCGCGCGCTCGTAAAGCTGCCGCCGGTCCCGTGCGCGTAGACCACGACCGGAAACCCTTGCTCCGGCGGCTGTCCGCTCGGGATCGTGAGGGCGAAGCACACGTCGTCGTCGCCCTGCTTTTGCGGCTGGCCGTCCTCGAACGCGATCGCGCCGCCATCGGACGGCGCTTCGAACGGGGGCTGCCCGGCCTGATAGCGGGGAATCCGGAGGCGACCGTGGACCTCGAGCTTTTCCTCGGAGGCGGGGCCGCAGGTCCGCCCGGCGCCCTCGCACGGCGAGGTCACGTCATCTCCGCACAGGGTCAGGTCGGACAGTACCGGCGGATCCTCGGCGAGGACGGCGTCCGCCAGCGCGCGCGCCGGGGCGATCCCATCTTGCACCGTGAACACGGCGGCGCCGGCGACCGCCTCGGCAGGTGCGTCGGCCTGCTCGAGGTAGTCGCGAAACGGAGCGTGCGCATCCCACGCCGCTTGCAGCGCCTCGTCCGGCGGCTCGTCCGCCAGCATCGCGGACATCGCGTCGTCCGCGGTCGCCTGCGCCCCGCCCGTGGACTCGAGATCCGTCGTCACGTAGGCCGCATACGTGTGACCCGGCAAAAGCGGCTCCGAAAGCTGTGGCTCGATGATGAGCGCGTTTTGACAGCGATAGCGATTGCGCGCGGCCACGAACTCCCAGCGCCTGTCGCGGGGCTGGCCGTACTCGTCGGAACCGGTCGTGATGTCCACGAGCCGGATCGACTCGGGACCGGCGCTCGCCTCGTTTAGCGGCTCCGACAGCCGCATGGTGATCGCGGCCGTGGGGCTGAATCCCGCAAAGTCCTCCGCCAGCGCCTCGGCGTAAAGGTCCACGAAATCGACTCCGAGGGCCTGCGGGCCGGGGCGCGGAAAGTCAGACAGATCCAAGCCGCCGTTTGCGGTGCGCGCGTCCGAGGGGAACGGGAGCCGGAAGAACTCGGTTTCGGTCGTCGAGGACGGATCGAAGTGCACCCGAAACGGGCCGTCATCCTCCGCGCACTCCACGCCGTCCCACGGCGGATACGCCTTCTCCGGGTGGGCGCATGCGCCACTTGGCCCGCATACGAGCCCGGGTATACACTCCGCGTCGCCCTCACAGCCGCCGCCGACATCTACCTCGCCCCCCGCTCGGCAGGTCCCCGCCAGCCCATCGAGGTCGCAGCGCAGGTCGTCGGTGCACTCGCCACCCGTGCCGCACACATCCCCGATCGCGCCTTCCCCGGCCGGAGCGCACCGCGCCTGCGCCGAGCAGTAAAGCTCCCCCTCGCAGTCGCGGTTTGCCCAGCACGCGCCACCCAGGCCCGTGGCTTCGGCCTCCTGGCAGCGCCCGCCGGCGCAGACGTAGGGCGACGAGCAATCCTCGGCGACCTCGCAGGGCACGCCCGTGGCCGCGTCGGGCCCGGCTCCCGAGTCGCCGAATAGCTCGCAACCGCCGGTCAGCATCGCAACGACGGCCAACGTCAGAACTGATACGTGGTGATGGCGAACGTACACTTCAAACTCGCAGAAAGGGTTCACAGTAGGGGTGCGATCCTACCTGAGCCCGACGAGTTGAATTTGTGCGCCGGCGCACAGGGAGGCGGCCGATCCCGATTCGCCACGCGCGGCGGGCGAGACCGCCGCCGGCGAGCCGAGAGATGCCGCGGGGATCTCGCCCAGCTGCGAGTCAAGTGGTAGCCTCGAGCCATGACCTCTGCGGCTCCGAAGCTATCGCCGGAAGGGTCGCTATTCGACGAAAGCGAAACCCGTCTCATCGATCGGGCGTTCGCCGCAGTGACGCCGGTGGCGCCGGGAGATGCGGCGACGCTTCGCGGACTGCTTGGCCGGATCAATGAGCTCAGTCGACTGATCGAGTCGATGCCGAATCTGCGCGAGCCCTCCTCGCTCGCCGGCGAATATCGCGACGGCAGCACCCTCATCGACCACCTGTGCCGCAGCGACGGCCTGTCCGGCGATCTCGACCTGCCGCTCAAGGCGACGATGTCGCGGACCCTGCTGGTCTCGAAGATTCACTTCTTCTCGGCGTTCGTCCGGGTGAGCGCGTCTTTGGGCGACCGAGGCGGCAGCTACGCCGCCCTCGCCCACGACCTCCGCGAGGAGCTCGCGCAAGCGATCTACACGCAGCTCGCCGAGGAGCTTTTGCTCGCGCTTTTGCGCAAGCCAGACGTCAAAGACGAGATCAAGCGCGAGGCGGCCGACCAGCTGATCGCCGTATGGGATAACGCCGAGCTGGAGATCGACGACTTTTGCCCGATGCTGGAGTCGACGTGGCACGCGCGAAATCGCATCGCCGCCGATCTCGGCAGCCTCCTGGGCACCACCGAATACTTCCGGCTCGTGTGCGAAGACTGCGCGCCGCAGTTCCTCGACTTCTTCGCCCGCGACGAAGTCTCCACGGCTGAAAAGCAGGCCTTCGAGGAATTTCTGTTCGGCATGACCTACGAGGAGCTCTCCACCCTCCGCCGGGCGATGCGTGAGGAGGGGCTGGACGCGGTGACATCCACATGGGCGAGCCGCGTTTTGAACCGCAAGATCGAGCACGAGTGCGCCGTCGGAGAGATCGACCCGATCTCGCTTTACCGCTCGTACTTCCGCCGCCAGCTCGCCGCCGACTTTCGCATCATGGCCGGCACCGAGGGGCCGAGCCGCACGGCGGAGGCCTACTTGATGATTTTCCTGCTCAACCAAAAGGCCGCGGAGCGGACGGGCGCCCGCCCCGCGACCGGCGGCGAGGTGTGACGACCACGGGCCGCCCCGCCCCGCGCCACCTTGATCTGGCCGCCCGCCCGGGCGCGCGCGCGTCCAGCGGAGCGGGCGGTCGCCTTCGCCTCGGCCTCGCGCTGTGTGCGGGCGCGGGCA
>SLNH01000347.1 GCA_007133195.1 Nannocystineae bacterium
GATCGCTTCCGCCCCGCCCCGCCAGGTTTCCAGCGGCGCCTCGGCCGAAAGATCGGCCTCGAGCTCGGGCGGCTCGCCAGTGGGGCGCAAGCCGGTGAGGACCCGAAGCCCGCGCGCCGCGTCGGCTCGCGCCGACTCGGCCTCGGCGAGCGTCTGCTGAGAGCGCGCGATCTGGGCGTCTGCGCGCTTTGCATCCAGCTCGGTGGCAAGGCCCGCCTCGCGCCGCTCGCTTATGACGTCTCGGTGTGCGCGCGCCGCCTCGAGCGCCCCGCGGGACGAGGTCACGAGCGCGGCCGCGCCCACGTGCTGGTAATACGCCTCGACGACGCGACGCGTGACTTCGTCTTCCGCGCTGTCGACCTGCGATTCGGCCGCGTCGAGCTGGGCGGCGGCGGCGCGGCGCTGCTGCCACGCGCCAACGTTGATGATCGGCACCTCCAGCGCCGCTTCGGCCACGACCTCGTCGCGAGGCACGAACACGACTTCCTCGGGCTCTGCGTCCGGACCGAGGGGAATGACCGCCGCCTCCTCCCGCTGGTTTCGGCGATAGCTCCCCGTGACGCGAACCGACGGCCACAGCGTCCGCTGGGCCGCCGCCCGCCGGTCGGCTGCCTCGGCCGCGAGGCGCTGCTCCTGCCGCACCTCGAGCGCCCGCTCTCGGCCGAGCTGCACATATTCCGGTAGGGTCTGTGCCGCCGCGCTCCCACTCAGAGCGAGGACGGCCCCGCCTGCGAGCGCGGCGACGAACCTCGGTCGCGAAGGTCGAACGCGACGCGCACCGCGAGCGGGGCTCAGTGAGCTGCGGCCACCGCAGGGGGAAGCCATCGCTCTGGTTCGATGCCGTGCGATCCGCCGCTGTCGCTTCACCGCCGAGGCGCGAGACGTGCGCGAGGACGCGCGCCCGACGTGCGCGAGGGCGCGTTGAAGACGCGACACAGGAGCGCACCCGATTGCGGCGCGCTCGCGAACCGTCGATAGTAGAGCGCCTTGCGCGTCCGCCAGCTCGGTCCGCTCGTCCTGGGACTCTCGGTCGTGGCGCTCGCCGTCACGGTGGCCGAAATTTGCGCCTTTGGCGATCGGTCCGCCGAGCCTGACGGCGGGCTCGCCGATCCTGCTCGCTGCCTGCCGAGCAGCGTCGCGAACGAGCCGGACCACGAGGACGCTGCGGCGCGGTTACTCGAAAGGTGGGCGCCGACGTTCGTGCAACACGTGGCGAGGGCCGACGCCGGTCGCGACCGCCCCACCCGCGTCGACTTCGACGGCGACTGGAACGCCAAGAACAAGTGGAGAAGTCAGGCGCGGTTTGGCACGTCACTTCCGCCCGCCGCCTACGGCGCGGCGGTTTTGACCCGAACGCACGCGTATCTCACCTACACGCTGTACTACCCGCGCGACTGGATCAGGCCTATCTGCCTGCCGTATATCTGTCACGACAACGATCTCGAAAGCGTGCTCGTCGTCGTCCGCCGGGACCGAGACTGGGAACGCGGCGAGGAGCGCGATGGCGAGCTCGTGCTCATCGAGAGCAAGGCGCACCTGCGCTACCACGAGCTGTCTGCCCGGGAGGTCGCGGTGGACGAAGACGGTCGCCCGCTCGTGGCGGTGGAAGCCAAGGGACACGGCCCCCACCCGTGCCGGCGAGGCGACGACGCGTGCGCACCCGGCCCGAGGCGCCTCGTCTACGTACGCGGCGATCCTCCGTCACCGCCGCCCCGCCGTGCCGACGGCCGCGAGGTCCGCTACGAGCTCCTCTCGCTCCGCGAAAGCTTGTGGGCGCGCCGGCATCCCATCGAGTCGCAAGGCCTATGGACGGCCGGTGAGACGGGGCCGCTTTACTACGCGGGGACGCGGTGCGGCCGGATGGGTGATCGCATGGGCGCCGCGATGGCGTGGAGCCGATTTCCCGGCGGCGTGAGGCCACCCTGGGGCCTTAAGGGGTCTTCGGGCGCGCGAGGAGATTGGTTTTTGGACCCGGCGGCGGTGGTGGCCGAGCGACACCCGACCGTGGCCGCCGCGGGTGACGGCGCGCTCGAGTACGTGTTTCATCCCTATCTCAACGACCTCGCCCGCGAGTGCCTCGGCGGCGACTGCGCGCACCCCGAGCCGCCGCCCGAGCCTTCTCGCGCGAGCCGGTGGGCGGGGATGGGCGCGATCGCCGCGGCGTTCGTCCTCGCGCTTCAGCGCTCGCTGTCCCGCCTGTCACGGCTTGCAGGAGCTCAGCCGTCCTCGCGGCGCAAGCGCGAGCGCTGAACTCACGTCGCACCCGCCCCAGCGCCGCCCCCGCGATGGCGTCGCGGAGCTCGGCGCTTTCGATGAGGCGAGCGACCTGCGCCTCGAGCGCATCGACGTCGCCGATCGGAAACACGAGGCCGTCCCGCTCGTCGCGCACGATCTCGCGCGTGCCCGGCACGTCGGTCACCACGACGGGGCGCCGCGTCGCCATGGCTTCGAGCACCGTGTTGGGCGCCCCCTCCGAGCGCGATGGAAGCACGAAGATGTCACACGCGCGATAAAGCGAGGCCATATCCTCGACGTAGCCGACGAAGCGCAGGTTCGAGGCGCCGAGAGCGCGGGCTCGCGCCTCGGCCTCGCTCCGCAGGGGACCGTCGCCGGCGGCGATGCAGGCCACATCCGGAAATCGGCGCGACAGCCGCGCCGCGAGGTGAACGAAGTCGTTCGGGCGTTTCTGCGCGGCCATGCGGGCGGCGAAGCCGACCACGACGCGCGCGCCCGGCGGACGGAGCATGGCCGGATTTCCGGCCTCAGGCGTGAACCAGTCGCTGTCTACCCCGTTTAGGACGACCTCCGCCGGTGTGTTTATGATCGGCTCGTAAACGCACCTCACCGCCTGCGAGCAGCACACCAGAAAATCTGGGCGCCAAACGCGGAGCGCCGCGTGCAGAAGCACGCGCTGTGTCGTCGTCATTTCGGTGCCGCCGGCGCGCCACACGATCGGAATCCCGAGCTTGCGCGCCGCCGGGGTGGCCGCGATCCAGCCGAACGGCAGCGCCGCGAACATGACGTTTGCGGCGCGCTGGCGCGCGACGTCCGCGATCAGCGCCGCGGAGCGCGCCCAGCTCCACACATACCGCCCCGGCACCGTGAGCCGCGAGAGTCCTTCGGCGTAAATTTCGGGATCGAACGCCGGGGCGTGAACGTAATCGTCGATCCCGCGCTCGGCGAGCAAGCCGAGGAGATCCGTGCCCGGCCCAACCACCGCGGTGACGTCGATCCCCTGGCGGGCGAGGAGCGGAAGGTTGGTCGCGGCCTGGCGTTCAGCGCCTCCGAACGCTACGGCCGGCTGGACATAGAGTGCGGATAGTTGGTTCGCGGACATCCTTAAGGGGGCGAGGACCGATGAGCGCGTCCGGAAAAATCCTATTGAGGCTCCTTTTCGCGGGCCTCGGCGTCGCTCTCGTCGCCTACCTCGTGGGGCGCATTGGATTCGATGCGATCGCGACGCATTTGGACGGCGTGGGATTCGGGTTCGCGTGGATGGTCCTCGCGTACGCCGCGGGGACGGTGGTGTGCGCGCTCCCGTGGTATTGGCTCCTGCCGCGCTACGCGCGGCCGCGAGTGCGTGGCGCGATTACCAGCCGCTTCGCCGCCGCGGGGGCGAACGCGGTCCTGCCGTTCGTGTCTATCGGAGGCGAGCCGACCCGGCTGCTTTGGCTGACGCCACCGCACCGCGCGGTGGGGCTCGCGGGCGTGGTCGTGGATCGGCTGCTGTTCGGCGTCGCGAGCGTGGTGTTTTTGTTGATTGGGCTGGTCACGGCGCTGTTTCTCGCCGCGCTCCCCACGCCCTACGCGGTGGCGTCCGCGGCGCTCGCTCTTGGCGCGCTCGTCGCCGCCGCGGCCGGGGCGTGGGTGGCCGCCAATTACGGCATCGCGCGCCGGATTCACAAGCTCGTCCGCAGGTTCCGCGGCGCGCAGACGGCCGAGCTCGCCCGCGGAGCCCTCGGCGACGGGGTCGATGAACGCCTCGTGCAGCTTCTGAAGGGTCGGCGGGATCGTCTCGTCGGCGGGGCGACCGTCCACTTGTTCGGGCGCGTGCTGCTCGGCGCCGAACTCTACGTAGGGCTCATCGTCGTGGGCGTCCCCGTGTCGCCGGCCGAGGGCGTGGTGCTCGCTTCGGTGCCCGTGGTGGTGGGCATCGTCGGGTCGTGGATTCCCAGTCAGATCGGCGTTCAAGAGGGGGCGGTGGCGATCGTTTGCGGGCTCTTGGGGATCGATCCGGCCGCCGGGGTCTCGGTCGTGGTGCTGCAGCGGATTCGCCAGATCGGAACGGTGACGCTCGCGTGGGCGCTCATCTCGCGGCGCGCTGGTGCGGCGTCTCGGCGCGCCTCGCCCGCCGCAAAACCGGCGCCGGAGCGAAGCGGCGAACGGCTCGAAGACGAGCCCTCTTCATGAAAATCCGGGGGCCCGGCCACCCGCAGGATGCGCAGGTCGGCTTCGCCGGTCATCCGCGGGTGGGGCCGCGGGTGGGCCTGCGGCGGCTCGGCGGGGTCTTGGCGGCTGGTCCGCGAGCGCCCAAAAGTGGCCACGAGGCCCTGCATCGCCGAAGATTCGGATCGACCAAGTCGGAACGACGGAGGCCTACGCCGAGGTGAAGTCCAGAATCTTCCGCGTCCAGCGCCAGGGTGACGCGGGGACAGCGCCGGGGCACCCCCCCGACAGCGCGCCCCAAGGCTCACCGCCGCCCGTGCTCGAGCGACAAACCCCCGAGGGGGGCCAGGGCGACGCGGGCGCGGGGCTCGATCTCTGGCTGTTTTCAGCCATCGTGGCGCTCGTGGCCGTGGGCACCGTGCAGGTGTACTCCGCGAGCGCCGGCCCCGCGATGCAGGCGTTCGGCGATTCGGCGCACTTTCTAAAGCGCCAGGTCGTGTTCGCCGTCCTCGGCCTCGGCGCGCTGTGGCTCGGCGCTCACAGCCACTACCGCGGGCTGCGGCGGGCCACCTACCCGCTCCTCGCAGGCTCGATCGCGCTCCTCATCCTCGTCCTGTTTTTCGGCACCACCGTCAACGCCGCCCAAAGGTGGCTTTCCTTCGGGCCGATTTCGATCCAGCCCGTGGAGGTCGCCAAGCTCGCGCTCGTGACCTACCTCGCGCTCAGCTTGGCCAAGAAGGCCGATCGGGTGAAGACCTTTACGGTGGGCTTCGTGCCCCACCTCCTCGTGTGCGCCGTGATGATGGCCCTGCTCATCAAACAGCCCGACCTGGGCTCGGCGCTCATCCTCGGCGCGACCACGCTCGCCGTGCTGTTCATCGCGGGCACGAAGGTGTCCTACATCCTCACGGCGGTGCTCGCCGCCGCGCCGGTCGCGTACCACTTCATCGTCGATACGCCGTGGCGACTACAGCGGCTCATGGCCTACCTGAACCCGGAGGCGTTTAGCCAAACCGTCGCCTACCAGATCGTGCAGGCGCAGATCGCCATCGGCGCGGGGGGCCTGAGCGGCACCGGACTCGGCCAAGGGCGCCAGCAGCTCGGCTACATGCCGGAGGGCCACAACGATTTCATCATGGCGTCGGTGGGGGAAGAGCTCGGGTTCGTGGGCTTTACCGTCGTGGTCGTCCTGTTCGGCGTCCTCATCTGGCGGGGCCTCAGGGCCGCCGTGCGCGCGCGCGACGTGTTCGGGTGCTACCTCGCGTTCGGCATCACCATCAGCTTCGCGCTGCAGGCGCTCGTCAACACGGCGGTGGTCCTCGGCTCGATCCCCGCCAAGGGCATCACCCTGCCGTTCGTGAGCTACGGCGGCTCGTCGCTCTTGGTGTCGATGTACCTGGGTGGCGTCCTCCTCAGTATCGCCCGCCGGCCGCCGCCGCCCGGGAAGAAGGCGCGCCCGTCGCGCCCGATCGCCGGCGGCAGGCGCCGCAGAGCGCGGGCGGTCGTGGTATGCGAGTGACGGGGTCATGAAGCTCGTCTCACTGCTCGGAGCTCGGCTATGCGGATCCTGATCGCGGGCGGCGGCACGGGCGGCCACGTGTTCCCCGGGGTCGCGATCGCCGAGGAGGTCCGCGCGGCCGATCCCGACGCGGCCGTGACCTTCGTCGGCACCGAGCGCGGCATCGAGGCGCGGGTTTTGCCAGAGCTCGGCTGGCGCCTCGAGCTCATCAAGGTGAGCGGCCTCAAGACGGTCGGGATCCTCGGCGCGCTCCGCGGGCTACTCCGCATCCCGCGCGCCCTGTGGCAGGCCAGGCGGGTTTTGGCGCGCGAGCGGCCCGACGTGGTGATCGGCGTCGGCGGCTACGCCTCGGGGCCGGTGGTCCTGATGGCCCGGCTTTCGCGGATTCCGGCGGCGATCGTGGAACAGAATTCCGTCCCCGGCCTGGCCAACAAGATCCTCGGCAAGCTGGTCCCGGTGGTGTTCATCGCGTTCGACGAAACCCGGCGCTACTTCGCGAAGCGGCGCGTGCGCATGACCGGCAACCCGATCCGAGCGGGCATCCGCGGCGCGCTCACCGAGGGGTCGCCGGACGGCGAGCCGCACGAGCCGGGCGACGCGAGCCGTGGCGCCGGCCCGTTTTCCGTCCTCGTCGTCGGCGGTTCGCAGGGCGCGGTCGCGCTAAACGCGATCGTCGCCGACGCCATGGTCCTTCTGAAGGGTCGCGGCGTCGAGCTCGATATCGTTCACCAGACAGGCGATCGGTCCTACGAAGACACGGCCGAGCGGTACGAGCGCGGTGGCGTCGCCGCCGACTGTCGCAGGTTCATCTCCGACATGGCCGCGGCGTATCGCGGCGCCGATCTCGTCATCGCGCGCGCGGGCGCGACCACGGTCGCGGAGCTCGGCGTCGTGGGCAGGCCGGCCATCTTCGTGCCCTACCCCTACGCCGCGGACGACCACCAGGAGAAAAACGCCCGCGAGCTCGTGGCCGGCGGAGCCGCGCGCCTGTTTCGACAGGCCGATCTCGAGGCCGAGATGTTGGCCGACTGCATCGCGGAGATCCTCGGCGACCCCGACAAGCTCGCGGCGATGGGCGCCGCGATGAAGGCGCGCGGGCGGCCCGAGGCCGCCGCCGACATCGCCGCCTGGTGCCGGGAGCAGGCCGACCCTCCCCCGGCGACCTGAGCCTCGCTCTGCTCCAGAGCAGACGTCGACGCCCCGGCGGCGGCGGCCCCGCGGCGCCCGCGGCGGCGTTTGAGCTCACCTCGGTGGTCCGGGCTGGAATGCCCGGCGCGGCCCGGGCGTAAGGTGGGCATGAAAGCCGAAAATGCACGAGCGGGCGCGACGGCCCTGCGGTGCCGACTCGCCCCCGCGCCACGGGCCGGCGACCCGGGTGACCCGAACGCGAGCGCCCCCGCGCCAGCGGGAATCTGCTATGAAGGACGCGCGCTCATGTTTCGCAAAAAGCAGATCAAGGTCCACTTCGTCGGCATCGGCGGCATGGGGATGTGCGGCATCGCCGAGGTGCTTTTGAACCTCGGCTACAACGTCTCCGGCTCGGATATCGCGCAAAACGAGATCACGCGGCATCTCGAGTCGATCGGCGGCCGCATCGCGTACGCGCACCGGGCCGATAACGTTCAGGACGCCGACGTCGTCGTCGTGTCCTCGGCCATCAAGGGCTATAACCCCGAGGTCGAGGCGGCGCGCGCGCGGCAGATCCCGGTGATCCCGCGCGCCGAGATGCTCGGCGAGCTGATGCGGATGAAGTACGGCGTCACCGTGGCCGGTTCGCACGGAAAGACCACCACGACCACGATGATCGCCGCGGCGCTCATGGCGGGGGGCGTGGATCCCACGGCCGTCATCGGGGGGCGCGTCAACTCCCTCGGGCTCGCCAACGCCCGGCTCGGCACCTCCGAGTACTTGGTCGCCGAGGCCGACGAATCCGACGGATCGTTTTTGACCCTCGCCCCCACCGTGGCCGTGGTCACGAACATGGACGCCGAGCACCTCGACCACTACGGCTCGGTGGACAACCTGCGCAAGGCGTTCCTCGACTTCGTAAACCGGGTCCCGTTTTTCGGCGCCGCCGTGCTGTGCCTCGATCACCCGCGGGTCGCCGGCCTCCTCCCCGAGGTGGGCAAGCGGTTTTTGACCTACGGGCTGAGCTCGCAGGCCGACTATCGCGCGCGCAACATCCGCTACGACGGCTTGAACAGCAAATACATCGCGTGGCGGCGGGCCGAGGAGCTCGGCGAGATCACGATTCCGCTGCCCGGCCAGCACAACGTCTTGAACTCCCTCGCCGTCCTCGCCGTGTGCGACTTCCTCGAGGTGCCCTTTGCCACGGTGGCCAAGGCGCTGGCGAGCTTCGACGGCATCCAGCGCCGCTTCACCGTGCGCGGCGAGGTCGACGGCATCACGATCATCGACGACTTCGGCCACCACCCCACGGAGGTTCGCGCCACCCTCGCGGCGGCGCGGGCCGGCTTCGAGGGCCGCCGCATCATCGCGGCGTTTCAGCCGCACCGCTACTCGCGCACGCGCGATCAGTTCCAGGCGTTTTCGCGCTCGTTTTACGACGCCGACGAGGTCGTCCTGTGCGACGTGTTCGCCGCGGGCGA
>SLNH01000361.1 GCA_007133195.1 Nannocystineae bacterium
CGGCTGCGGCTGCGTCTCCGGCTGCGGCTGTGCGGGCGGCGGGCCGAGCTCCTCCTGAATGCGCTGCTGGAGCTCGGGGTCGGCTTGGACTTGGCGCGCGATCTCGTCGAAGCGCTCCATGGTGAGCCCTTCTTCTTCGATGACCTCCGCGACTTCCGCCTGAGCTCGCTCTTCGAACTCCTCGGCCTCTTCCGCCGTTTCGATCTGGGTGGCCTCCTGCTGGTACCCGGCCTGCAGCTCGAGCACCGAGGAGTAGGCCGCGACGAACTGCTCGACCTCGTCGTCGGACACGTCATCGCCGGCTGGCGGGGGCGCTCCGGGCTCTCCGCCGGCGGCGCCTCCGCCGGGTGCCGCGGGCTCCTGGCCGCCCGCTGCCTGATCCTGCGGCGCCGGCGCCGTATCGTCGGGCTCGCTCGGCGCGGCGTGACCTTCTCCGTCACCGGGGGGAGCTTGGTTGCCCGATTGCGGCGGCGGCTCGGGATACTCCTCCTCTGGCTCCGATTGTGAAGCGCACGCGCCGCCGAGAATCAGGCTCGCGGCGCCGGCCGCCACCGCCAGGTGGATGCGGCCCGGGCGCCGTGCACGGCGGGTGGCATGGGAAAATGACATCATGCAAGCTCCTATCCGGTTTGCGTTCATCGACAGCACCATCTCACTTTGTAAGAGGAAGAGAGCACGGTGCGTGCCACACGCGTAGCGCGCCCTCGTCCTTTGTCAACGTCGCGATTTCCTTGCAATCACGGAGAGCATCGGCGGCGTGGGTCGCGGCGCTCGCGGGGCTCGCTCTGTATTGAATTGGAACATGTCCAGACGTGCGACACGCAGATCGCTGCCGGCGCGGCTCCTCGCGTTCGTGGTGCTTCCCCTCGCGCTGGTCCTGTCGGCCGGCGCGTATATCGTATTGCACGCGCTCGAGCGCGAGTTCGAGCGGATGATGGAGGACGAGGTCGAGATGGTGGCGAGAGCGCTCCAAGAGGTGATCAGCCGGGCGATGGAGCGCGAGGATCACGTCGATATCGGTCGAGCGCTCGAGTCGGCGCTCGACATCGGCCGCGTGTACGGGGCGTACGTGTACGACGAGCGCGGCGAGCTGTTTGCCGCCAGCGGCACCCTCGTGTCGCGGATGGACGACGGCGAGCGCCTCCCCGAGCTCATGGAGGACGGGCGCCGGACCGGCGAGTACGGGCGCGTTGGAGGCGAGCCGGTGTACTCGTACTTCGTGCCGCTCACGGGCGAGGCGGGCCAGGTTTTGGGACTGCTCGAGGTCACGCGGCGCGAGCGGGATATCGGCCAGTACACCGAGGCGCTGCGGACGAGGGCGATCGTCGTGCTAGGCCTCGCGCTGTCGGCGGTGACCGTGATCGTGCTCGTGGGTTATTACGGCGCCGCGGGGCGCTCGCTCGGGCGCTTGCGCGCATCCATGGAGCGGGTCGAGGGCGGCGAGCGCGAACACCGCGCGGCGACCCGCGGCCCGGGGGAGATCGCGACCGTGGCCGGCTCGCTGAACGCCATGCTCGACGCGATCGCGCGCGCGGAGGACGACGTGCGGCGCGAGCGCGAGGAGCGAAGCGACCTCGAGCGAAAGCTCCAGCACTCGGAGAAGCTCGCCGCCCTCGGCCGGCTCGCGGCGGGGGTGGCCCACGAGCTCGGGACACCGCTCAGTGTGATCGACGGTAAGGCGCAGCGCGCGCTGCGCGATGAGGCGCTGTCGCCGGACGTCCGCGCCGTGCTCGGCACCACCCGCGAACAGGTCGCGCGCATGGACGGGATCGTGCGCCAGCTGCTCGACTTCGCCCGCCCGGGGCGGCGCGAGCGGGGGGACGTGGAGGCCAGTGAGCTGGCCCGGGCGGCGGCGGCGGCCGTGGGCGAGGAGCTGTCGCAGCGCGAGGTGAGCCTCGAGCTGCGGGGCGGCGGCGGGCGGGTCGTCCGCGTCGACCGCGCCAGGGCCGAGCGCGCGCTGATAAACCTGCTCAAGAACGCGGCGCAGGCCGCTCGGTCGCAGGTGCGCCTCACCGTCGCTGACGCGGGCGCGGGCGAGGGCGCCGCGGTGTTTCGCGTCGAGGACGACGGCGATGGCCTGCCCGAGGGCGTGAGCGAAACTGCCCTGTTCGAGCCGTTTTTCACGACCAAGGGGCCCGACGATGGCACCGGCCTCGGGCTGTCCGTGGCCCACACCGTGGCCGAAGAGCACGGGACGTATCTTTCGGCGCGCGCCTCGGCGAAGCTGCGTGGCGCGTGCTTCGAGCTCGCGCTACCTCTGTCCGCCAGCGACGAGCGCGGGGAGGGCACCACGACATGAGCCAGCGCAATGACACGACCGCCGGCCGCGAGCGCGCGCTCGTGGTCGAAGACGACCGCGGCCTCCGCGAGCTCATCGCGGACGAGCTTCGCGACCAAGGGCTCGACGTGGCCGCGGTGCGCTCGGCGGAGGACGCGCTCGCCGAGATTGAAAACCACTGGCCGCACCTCGTGGTGAGCGACCTGCGACTGCCCGGAACCACCGGGATGGATTTGCTCGCCACCCTGCGCGAGCAGCCCCGGCCGCCCGCGTTCATCGTCGTCACCGCCTACGGCTCGATCTCACAGGCGGTGGAGGCGTTAAAGCGCGGCGCCGACGATTTTCTGACCAAGCCCCTCGATCTCGACCACCTGCGCCTGCGCGTCGAAAAGCTCCTCGAGGTCGAGCGTCTCCGGCGGGAGGTCGAGCGCCACCGGCTCGGCCCCGACGGATCGTTTCACGGCATCGTCGGCGAAAGCCCGAGCATGCAGGAGCTCTTCGACTACATTCACCGGATCGCGAAGGGCCGAGGGCCGGTCACCCTAGCCGGCGAGAGCGGCGTCGGTAAGGAGCTCGTGGCGCGGGCGATCCACCGCGAGAGCTCGCGCCGCGACGGCCCGTTCGTGCCGGTCAACTGCGCGGGGATTCCGGAGGCCCTCATGGAGAGCGAGCTGTTCGGCCACGAATCCGGCTCGTTTACCGGCGCGACGCGGACGCGCCAGGGGCTTTACGCGGCGGCGACCGGGGGCACGCTCTTGCTCGACGAGGTCGGCGAGCTATCGCTCTCGATGCAGGCCAAGCTCCTGCGCGTTTTGCAGGAAGGCGTGGTCCGGCGGGTGGGCTCGAACGAGAGCCTTCCCGTGGACGTGCGCGTGATCGTGGCGACCAATCGCGACCTCGAGCGCGAGGTCGCGGAGGGCCGCTTTCGCGACGATCTGTTCTACCGCCTCGCCACCTTCATCCTCGAGGTCCCCGCGCTCCACCAGCGCCGCGGTGACATCGAGATTTTGGCCACGCACTTTTTGAGGCGGTTTCGCGCCGAGGCCGATCGCGACATCCGCGGGTTTCAGCCCGATGTGCTCGAGCATCTGCGGCGCTATCGGTTTCCGGGCAACGTGCGCGAGCTCGAAAACGTGGTCGAGCACGCGGTCACGTTCAGTCGCTCCGAGTGGATCGAGATGGAGGATCTGCCGAGCCGCGTGCGGCCGGGGCGGCCAGGCGGCGTCCCGGCCGGTGAGCCCCCGCCGTGGCTCACACAGACGACGGAGATTCTCACCATCGAGGAGCTCACCGCCCGCTACGTCCGCCACGTCCTCGAGCGGACGGAGGGGAACAAGCGACGCGCGGCGGCGCTCCTCGGCATCGGCCGGCAGACGCTCTATCGCTACCTGTCGCGCGCCGAGGAGAGCTCCTAAAACGGCGGACCGCGAACGCCGCGCTCAGCGGCGCTTCCTCGCCGCCAGCCGGTTTCGCACCCAGTTCGGGTGCTCGCGCGGATAGGCGCCCTCGCGGCAGCGCTCGCGGATGCGCCGCTCGCGCTCGCCGAGCTCCATGATCGCCTCGCGCGCCCGATCCGCCGTGCGCTTGTAGACGCTGGGGCGCGGCTTCATGGCCGCCAGATCGCTGTAGTCGATGGGGTCGCCGAAGCAGATGACGACGGGGTGCTCGCGCGGTCCGTTAGGCCTGAAATTCAGCGTGACGTCGCGGGCGATGTCGTTCGACAGGCCGTTTACGAAGATCGGGATCACGGTGGCGCCGCTCGCCACGATGATCTGGCCGATCCCGGGCTGGGCGGGAAGCAACGTGTAGGGGTCATCGCCCTTGTTGCGGGTGCCCTCCGGGTGGAGACCGACGAGCGTTCCCGGCTCCTGCAAGAGCCGCGTGGTCCGCGCAAGGCTGTCCTTGTTTAGCTCCGCCTTGGCCCGGTCGCGGAAGATGGGTGGGTACATCGAGCCGCCGCCCACACCGAAATTGACCGCGAGCCCGGCCGCCCGCTCGTAGAAGAACGTGGAGCGCACGGGGAAGTAAAGCCGCTTCGGCCACTCGGCGCCGCTGCCGTACAGGCCGAGCATGATGATGTACATGTCGAAGAAGCTGCGGTGGTTCGACACCAGAACCACGCCGCGGTCGGGCTCGTAATCGACGTACGGATCGACGCGGTCCACCAAGGTGCGCCGGCTGATGCCGCGGCTCACCCAGAACTCGGTGACGCTGCGGACGTAGCTCGTCTGTAGGCGCTTCGGCGTCGGACGCTCGTTCGCATAGCGCGTGAGCGCCAGCGCGCCCCGCTCGAAGCGCGTCAGGGTCGAGGACGCGCGCCCCGGCGATCGCTCCGCGGCGCTGGCTTGGGACGAAGCGGACTCGGACATGCCACCTCTTATCATAGGCGCTTGGGCCCCGGCTGTGGAGGCGCCGCCGACGTCGTTCGGTCCGCCGGCCGGCAGGGAGCGTCACTGCGCCGCCACCAGCTTGACAGTTCGTTCGCTTCGCCCGTATTTTCCGGCGGTTCCCAGCCGGCGCCTCGCCGGCCATCGAGCTACGGCCGCCCGGCGCGGCGGTGACGGGAAGCGTCAAGGTACTCATGTCATTGGAGTTTTCAGAACAAGCCAAGGCCAAGATCGAGGCGCTCCGCGAGCGCTATCCGATCGCGCAACCCGTCGTGATCCCAGCCCTGCACCTCGCGCAGGCGGAGTTCGGGCACCTGTCCGACGAGGCGATCCAGCTCGTGGCGCGGACGCTGGAGCTCCCCTACGCGCACGTCTTCGGCGTGGTCACCTTCTATACGATGTTTCGCCGCGAGCCGGCGGGGACGAACGTCTTGCGCGTGTGCACCAATGTCTCGTGCATGCTCCGGGGCGCCTACGACGTCCTCGCCAGCATCGAGAAGGCCTCGGGGCTCAAGGCCGGTGAGAGCGACGACGACTTTCACATCGTCGAGGAAGAGTGCATCGCGGCGTGCGCGAACGCCCCGGCCATCGTCTGCGGGACCAAGTACTTCCTCGATGTGGAGCCCGACCAGGCGGAGGACATCCTCGATGACCTTCGCAAGCGCCCGCGTCCCGAGTCGGAGGTGCTGTGATGCCCGCGGACGTCGACACCAAGATCATCACCCGACAGTTCGGGAACGAAGAGGCCAAAAACATCGAGGTCTATGAGTCCTTGGGCGGCTACCGGCAACTCCGCCGGGCGCTCGGGATGAAGCCCGAGGACATCAAGGCCGAGGTCAAGGCTTCGAACTTGCGCGGCCGGGGCGGCGCGGGCTTCCCCACCGGGGTCAAATGGGGCTTCGTGCCCGCGGACGCCGAGGATGTCTACCTCGTCTGTAACGCCGACGAGTCCGAGCCTGGGACCTGCAAGGACCGCGAGCTCATGTACTGGGATCCCCACCAGCTCTTGGAGGGGATGATCATCTCGGCCTACGCCCTCGGCGCCCGGAACAATTACATCTACATCCGCGGCGAGATGATGCGCGAGACCCCGGTGCTCGAGAAGGCGATCGCAGACGCCTACGAGCGCCGCTACCTCGGGGAGGACGTGCTCGGCTCGGGCTTCGCCTGTCACATCACCGTGCACCGCGGCGCGGGCGCCTACATCTGCGGCGAGGAGACCGCGCTCCTCGAATCCCTTGAGGGCAAGCGGGGCTGGCCCCGGCTAAAGCCCCCGTTCCCGGCGGTGGTGGGCGTGTTCGGCAAGCCCACGGTCGTCAACAACGTCGAGACCCTGTGCAACATCCCCTACATCGTCGAACACGGCAGCCAGTGGTTCGCCGACCTCGGCGTCGGCCGGTCCGGCGGTACGCGCATCGTGTGCATGTCCGGGCATTTGGAGCGCCCGGGGGTCTACGAGCTGCCCATGACCTTGACGATGCGGCAGCTCATCGACGATGTGTGCGGAGGCATTTGGAAGGGGCGCGAGGTCAAGTGCGTGATTCCCGGCGGCTCATCGATGCCGCCGATGTCCGCGGACGAGCTCGACGTGCCCTGTGAATTCGACGCTTTGATGACCGACGAGCGTATCAAACCGGTGGAAGTCGCGCCCGGCGTCCCGTTCGACATGGGCGGGGGCAAAGAGCTGCGCACGATGGCGGGCTCGGGCGGGATCATGGTCATGGACGATCACACCGACATCCCGGCGGTTTGTGCGCGCGTCGTGGAGTTTTACCACCACGAGTCGTGCGGGCAGTGCACGCCCTGCCGCGAGGGCACCGGGTGGCTCGCCAAGATCTCCCACCGCGTGGCGAAGGGGGAGGGCCGCCCGGGCGACGTCGACCTCATGGCCTCCATCGCCGACGGCATCGCCGGAAACACCATCTGCGCGCTCGGCGAGGCCGCCGCCTGGCCCGTGCTCGGCTTTTTGACAAAGTTCCGAGCCGAGTTCGAGGCCAAGATCAAGGCTCCGAAGGAGGGGGCGGCCGCATGATCCCTCGCTCGGGCTATTCGGCGATCGCGGCGCTGTGCGGCGCGGTCTTGGTGTTCTTTCTCGCCCCCGGGGCCGCGGCTGCCGCGGAGTCCGGTCCGCCCGCGCCCCCGCCCGGGGCCCCCGAGGGGGCGCTCGGTAACACGGCGGCGGTGGCCCTCCTGTTCTGGGTCCTCGCGCTGGCCACCGTGGCCGGGGCGGTGTTCGTGATCACCCGGCGCAACATGGTCGCTGGTGTGATGGGGCTCGTGTTTACGTTCTTCGCGGTCGCGGTCCTGTACGCGATGCTGTACGCGCACTTTTTGGCCGTGCTGCAGGTCCTCGTTTACGCGGGCGCGATCATGGTGCTCTTCGTCTTCGTCATCATGATCCTGAACAAGCCCGAGGACGAGCCTTGGGCGCTCACGGGCCTCGTCGGCAAGGCCATCGCCGGGCTCGCGCTTCTGTACTTCCTGATGCGCCTGGGCGGCGTTCTGTGGGGCGTGCGCGAGAAGCCCGCGGCGTCCGGCGCGGAGCTCTCGCCCGGGGGCACCATCCAGAGCGGGGATTTCGGGTCTTTGGCCGAGGTGGGCCGGGTGCTGTTCTCCGACTACGTCTTTGCCTTCGAGGCCATCGCGTTGATTCTGTTGTCGGCCGTCGTCGGCGCGATCACCATCGCGCGTCCCGGCTCGGGATCCTCCTCCCAAGATGCGGACGAGGGTGCCGCGGTCGGCGACGGTGAGCGAGCGCCGGACGCCTGAGGCCGTATGAGCGACATATTCTTCCATATCACGATCAGCCACTTTTTGATTTTGGCGGCCGTGCTGTTCGCCATCGGTATGGTGGGCGTGCTCGTCCGCCGAAACGCGCTGATCGTCATGATGTCGATCGAGATCATGCTCACCGCCGGGATCCTGACCATCCTGGCGTTCGCGCGCCTGCACGGCGACATGGGGGGACACGCGTTCGCCCTCGTCTTGATCGCGATCGCAGCGGCTGAAGCAGCCGTCGGTCTCGCGATCATCGTCGCTGTGTTCCGCTCGAAGCGCCACGTGGATCTCGAGCGTCTGCATCATCTGCGAGATTAGAGCTAACAGCTCTCCCTACCCCCCTCGGCACCGCTGATGGACGCCACACAACCGCCGATTTATCTGATTATCCTGCTGCCGCTCCTCGGCGCCGTGGTCAACCTCGTCGTTGGGCGCAAGCTGTCGCGGCGCTTCGTGAGCGTCGTCGGCGTCGGCTCGGTCGCGGCCTCGCTCGCGGTAACCGTGTCGATCATCGCCGGCCCGCTGTGGGCGCAGTACACCGCCGCCCAGGCCGGCGAGGCCGCCTCGCCGTGGCTCCAGCAGACGCTGTATACCTGGATCGAGACCGGCGATCTGAGAATCGAGCTCGCCTTCCGGCTCGACACGCTCTCGGCGCTGATGGCGCTGATCGTCACGTTCGTCGGGTTCCTCATCCACGTCTACTCGGTCGGCTACATGCACGACGAGCCGAGGTACGCCGCGTATTTCGGCTACCTCAACCTGTTTACGGCGTCGATGCTCGTCCTCGTTTTGGGCGAGAACCTGCCGGTGATGTTCATCGGCTGGGAGGCGGTGGGGCTGTGCTCGTACCTCCTCATCGGGTTCTGGTTCGAAAAAGAGAAAAACGCCGACGCCGGCCGCAAGGCGTTCGTGGTCAACCGCATCGGCGACTTCGCGTTCATCCTCGGCATGTGCCTTCTGTTTTACGCCACGGGCACGCTGAGCTTCGCCGACTTCCAGGGCCCCGAGGCCCAGCGAAACCTCCTCGAGATCTTCATGTGGGGCGAGCCCGTGGCCACGTGGGCGGGCATCCTCCTGTTCATCGGCGCGTGCGGTAAGACCGCGCAGATCCCGCTCTACGTGTGGCTCCCCGACGCCATGGCGGGGCCCACGCCGGTGTCGGCCATCATCCACGGCGCCACCATGGTGACGGCGGGCGTCTACATGGTGGCGAGGATGTCGTACATGTACGCGTCCTCCACCACGGCGATGGCGATCGTTGCCGGCATCGGGGCGGTCACCGCGCTCTTTTCCGCGATCATCGCGCTTGCCCAAAGCGACCTCAAAAAGGTCCTCGCCTACTCCACCGTCTCGCAGCTCGGCTTCATGGTCACCGCGGTGGGCGTGGGCGCCTACGTCGCCGGGATCTTCCACCTCCTCACCCACGCGTTTTTCAAGGCGGGGCTGTTTCTGTGCGCCGGCTCGATCATCCACGCGATGAGCGGTTCGGGCGACATCATGAAGATGGGCGGACTCCGCAAACGGCTTCCGCTCACCCACATCTCGTTTCTCGCGTTCTGCCTGGCAATCGCCGGCATCTTCCCGTTTTCCGGCTTCTTCTCGAAAGACGAGATCCTCGTCGGCGCGCTGACGGCGGACGCCGACGGTTGGTGGATGTACTACGGCGAGTTCCTCTGGCTTCTTCTCACCCTCGCCGCCGCCTGCACCGCGTTTTACATCTTCCGCGTCTACTTCCTCGTATTCTCGGGCGAGTCGCGCGCAGACGCGGCGACCCAGGCCCACATCCACGAGTCGCCTCCGCTCGTGACGCTGCCCCTCCTCGTCCTCGCCGCGTGCACGGCCGTGCTCGGGTTCGTGGGGATCCCCAAGCTCGGCTTCCTCCAGGACATCGGGGTCGGGAACGCGATCTCGGCTTGGCTCGATTCGTCGGTGAGAAGCGGCATCGTGCCCATGGAGATCACCGACGGCGGCAAGCTCCGCGTGATGGGGCTCGTGCTCGTGGTCGCGATCTCGGCGGTCCTCACCGCGCGGGCGCTGTATGCGCGCGGCGTCTCGCCGCGCCTCGAGGCGTGGACGAGCAGGGGGCCGTGGGCGCGCGTTCACAAAGTGGTGAGCGACAAGTTTTACGTGGACGAGCTCTACGAGCTCATCGTGCTCCGTCCGTTCCGGGCGCTCGCGCGCGGCCTGTTCGTGTTCGTCGATAGGTTCGTGATCGACACGGTGTTCGTGGCGGGCCCGGCCAAGGTGGTGGACCTCGTCGGCGCGGCCGTGCGCAAGGTGCAAAACGGGCAGGTCCAGCGCTACTTGGCAGCGATCCTCGTCGGCAGCGCCGCGATTTTCTTCTTGGCCAGCCGGCCGGCGATAAGCTTCGAGCACGAGCAAGTGGAGCCCTACGAGGTGACTTTCGAGGCCATGGTCGACGCCGGCCCCGCCTCCGTGGACGCCGAGATCGAGTGGGACTTTTTGGGCGACGGCGAGGCCGACGCTACTGGGCCCGAGGTGTCGCATCGGTTCAGTCGCTCGGGTGAGCACGAAGTGACGATGCGCTTTCGCGACGGCGTGTTCGGTCGGTGGCGGAGCGTGAGCCGCACGATCGAGGTCGCCGCGCAAGAGGAAAGCCAGGGCGCGGGCGCGCGCGATCGCGGCGCCGAGCGAGGTAGTAGACAATGACCGACACCTCCTTCGTTCTCCCGCTCCTGCTCGCGCTCCCCGTCTTGGGGGCGATCCTCGTCATGCTCGTGCCCCGCGAGGAGCACGGCCTGCATCGGGGCATCGGCCTGGTGACGGCGCTCGCCACGTTCGGGGTCGCGCTGTTCGCGCTCGCCTTGTTCGACGGCGAGGAGGCGGGCTTTCAGCTCGTATTCGACCTCGAGTGGATCGCCGCGCTCGGCGTGCATTTCAAGGTCGGGGTAGACGGCATCTCGATTTGGCTCGTGATGCTCACGGCCTTTTTGCTGCCGATCGTCCTTTTGGCGGCGCACCGCTCCGTGTCGCACCGGGTGCGCGACTTCGTCGCGATCATGCTCGTGTTGCAGACGGCGATGATCGGCGCGTTCGTCGCGCTCGACCTGTTCCTGTTTTACGTGTTCTGGGAGGTCATGCTCGTCCCCATGTACCTCCTCATCGGGGTGTGGGGCGGCAAGCGGCGCGTGTACGCGTCGATCAAGTTCGTCATCTACACCGTCGTGGGCTCCATGCTGATGCTCGCGGCGATCTTCTACGTCTATGTGCAGCACGGGCTGACCACGGGCGAGTACACGACGGACCTCGTCCAGCTGCGCGAGCTCGTCCTCCCGTACGGCGCGCAGGTGTGGTGCTTCGCCGTGTTCGCGCTCGCCTTCGCGATCAAGGTGCCCCTGTTCCCGCTGCACACGTGGCTCCCGGACGCCCACGTCGAGGCGCCCACGGCCGGCTCGGTGATCCTCGCCGGGGTCCTGCTCAAGCTCGGGATCTACGGGCTCCTTCGGTTCGCCATGCCGCTGTTCCCCCTAGGCGCCGCCGAGGCCGCGCCGTTCATCGCGATTCTCGCGGTGGCGGGCATCATCTACGGCGCGCTGGTGGCCTTCGTCCAAGAGGACATCAAAAAGCTCGTCGCCTATTCCTCGGTCTCGCACCTCGGCTTCTGCTCGCTCGGCCTGTTCACGCTCACCGTCCAGGGCGTGTCCGGGTCGATCTTCGCCATGCTCTCGCACGGGCTCACCACGAGCGGGCTGTTCTTGGCGATCGGCGTTTTGTACGAGCGCCGGCACACCCGGCGGCTCAGCGAGTTCGGCGGCCTGTGGAAGCAGATGCCGATCTTCGCGGCGCTATTTTTGATCGTGACCCTGGGCTCGGCCGGGGTGCCCGGCCTGTCGGGTTTCGTCGGCGAGTTCCTCACGGTTTTCGGCACGTTCATCGCCGGGGAGACCTTCCCGGCCGGCTGGGACAGCTACCTGCCGGCGCCGAAGCTGCTCGCCGCGTTCGCCGCCACCGGGGTGATTCTGGGCGCCGTATACCTCCTATACATGTTCCAAAAGACGATGTTCGGGCCGCTGGATAACGAGCGGAACAAGTCGCTGCCCGACGTCTCGCGCCGTGAGATCACCGTCTTTGCGCCTCTCATCGCGATGATCTTCGTGATGGGGATCGCGCCGCGGCCGTTCTTGCAGACCGCGGAGCCGTCCGTCGATCGCTTCCTCACGATGTACGAGAGCAAGCTCACGCAGCCCGAGGCGGTGACGCCGTACGCGGTGGAGTTCGACGAACAAGGGAACGCGCATCGCCGCGAACAGCCGGCTGCCCCCGGCGACGCCGCCGCCGAGCGAGACGGCGCGGGCGACGCCGAGGCTCGGGCCGAGAGGACCCAGCGATGATAGAGCTCACACGGGAGGATTTCCTCTACCAGATTCCTCTGCTCATTCTCGCCGTCTCCGGGGTCATGCTCATCCTCCTGGAGGCGTTCACGGAGGGGAATCGTCGCGACTTTCTCATGAGCCTGTCCGTCGCCGGGTGCGTCGGGGCGCTGTTGTCTTCGATCGTGCTGTTCCGCTCGATCGGAGACGAGTCGATCGAGCTTTTCGGCGGCATGCTCGTCGCCGATCGCCTCGCGTACGTGCTCACCGGGTTGTTCGCGGGCGCCACGGCGCTGTCCGCGATGCTCACGGCCGACCACCAGCGCACGCACCGCTGGGAGGTGGGAGAGCTTTACGGGCTCATGCTCATCGCGACGGCCGGCGCGTCGCTCCTTTCGATGGCCGGCAGCTTGGTCACGATCTTCCTCGGCGTCGAGATGATGTCGATCGCCATCTACGACTTCATGGCGGCGCGGCGGGGCTCGCGCCCGGGCACCGAGGCCGCGATGAAGTACTTCCTCATGGGGGCGTTTTCGAGCGGGTTTTTGGCCTACGGCATCGCGCTCCTGTACGGCGCCACGGGCACCTTCGACATCTCGTCGATCGCCGCGTTCGCGGCGGAAAACCCGAGCGACCCCCTCCTCGTGGTGGGCGCGCTGGTGCTCGTCGTCGCGCTGGCGTTCAAGGTGGGCGCGGTGCCCTTCCACATGTGGGCGCCCGACACCTACGAGGGGGCGCCCACGCCTCTTAGCGGATTTTTGGCTTCCGTGGCGAAGGCCGCTGGGTTCATCGCCGCGGTGCGCATTTTCGCCGAGGCGTTCGGGGGCGACGTGATGCCCTTCGGGCGCCTGGGCTGGGCGAGCGTGTTCGCGGCCCTGGCGGCCATCACGATGACGGTGGGGAACCTGGCGGCGCTCCGCCAAGAGCGCATCAAGCGCATGCTCGCGTATTCGTCGATCGCCCACGCCGGGACCATCCTCGTCGGCCTGGTCGCGGTCGGCGTCGGCGCCGGCGATGGCGCGATGGCCGCAGTGGTCTACTACCTCATCGCCTACAGCCTCACGACAATCGGCGCGTTCGGCGTGGTGTCGTGGATCGGCTCGCGAGACAAAGAGCGGCTGCGGATCGACGACTGGTCGGGGCTCGCGGTGAGCCACCCGCTCGCCGCGCTCGTGATGACCGTGTTTTTGCTCTCGCTCGGCGGGATTCCGCCGCTCGCCGGGTTTTTCGGCAAATTCTACGTGTTCAGCCAGGCCGTGAGCGCCTACGACCAGCAGCTTCTGTGGCTCGTGGTCATCGCCGTCTTGAACTCGATTTTGAGCCTGTTCTACTACCTGCGGGTGGTGATGGCGATGTACTTCCGCGAACCCGAAGGGGCGTTTACGCCGATGCGCTCGCCGGCGACCGTGATCGCGCTCGGTCTGTGCGCGTTTTTCGTCGTGAAGATGGGCGTGCTCCCCGGCGGCTGGATGTCCATCGCCGGAGGTTAGGGTGCGGCACGCGGATTTTCGGGTGCACCGCAGCGCGCACCGCCGGATAGGGAGCCCAGCCGGGGCATGAGCGGCGAGCCGTCGGCTCCTCCGCCCTGGCGGGCGGCGCTGGGCCAACTCGCCGCGCGCTACGGGGTGCTCCCCTCGTACGTCGATTGGCGGGACCGGCCACGCGAGGCCGATCCCGAGGTGCTCGCGTCGGTGCTCCGTGAGCTCGGCGTGCCCATCGCGGGGCCGGACGATGCCGAAAAGGCGCTCGCGTCCGATTCCTCGCGCCGCGCCCGCGATGACGTTTCGCCGTGCGCGGTGGCCCGCGGCGGCCGGCCCGCGGTGATCGGGCTGTGGGTCGCCGCCGGCCGGGCGGACCGCTACCGGCTGGAAATTCAGCTCGAGAATGGGGACGTGCGGCGCGGCTCGGGTCGGCTGTCGGGGCTTCCCGCCGCGGGGGCCGAGCGCGACCCGGGCGGGGACACCCGCGTTCGGCGCGATCTCGCCATCGCCGGCCTGCCGCTCGGCTATCACCGCGCGCGCTTGGAGTTCGGCGGCGCGCGTTACGAAACCCTGATCATCGGCTGTCCCGAGCGCGCCTACGCCGCGCCCGACCTCGCCGAAAGCTGGGCGGTGTTCGCGCCCACCTACGCGCTGCGCTCGAAGGACACCGCCGGGGCGGGCAGCCTCGCGGAGCTCGCCGCGCTGTCGCGCCGGGTGGCCGGCCTCGGCGGCGCGCTCGTCGGGACCCTGCCGCTGTCGGCGGTCTCTTACGAAACGCCGTTCGAGCCGAGCCCCTACTCGCCGATTTCCCGGCTGTTTTGGAACGAGCTGTTCATCGACCTCGAGGCGATCCCTGCGCTGTTCCCGGGCCTCGATGCGCCCTCCGAGCTCGCTTCTGCCCGCCGGCGGCGGGATTCGCTCGCCGCGCAGCCGCTCGTAGACTACCGCGCGCAGCTTTCGCACGTGCGGCCCGTGCTCGAGGCGTTTTCGAAGGCGGCTTGGGAGAGCGACGCCGCCCGCGGTGAGCTCGAGGAATTCGTGCGCGCGCGCCCGCGCGTGGACGACTACGCGCGGTTTCGGGCCGCCTCGGAGCATTACGGCGCGCCGTGGCCGGCGTGGCCCGAACCGGTGCGCGAAGGCGCACTCACCGCCGCCGACGCGGGCGAGGGCACGCGGCGCTATCACGTGTTTTGTCAGTACGTGCTCGCCGACCAGCTCGCCGCGTTCAAGCGCGACGGCGAGCGGGCCGGTCTGTATCTCGATCTACCGGTAGGCGTGAGCCGCGCGGGTTACGACGTGTTTCGCGAGCGCGAGTCGTTTGCGGCCGGATGCTCCGTGGGGGCGCCGCCCGACGGGCTGTTTTTGGGCGGGCAAAACTGGGCGCTGCCGCCGCTGCATCCGGGCCGGATCCGTCGCCGGGGCTACCCCTATGTGATCGAGTGCTTCCGGGCGCAGCTCGAGCACGCCTCGGCGCTGCGCGTGGATCACGTGATGGGGCTCCACCGGCTGTATTGGATCCCGGAAGGCGCGGCCGCGACGGAAGGCGTCTATGTCACCTACCCCCACGATGAGCTGTATGGGATCTTGCTCCTCGAGTCGCACCGGCAGCGCTGCGAGCTCATCGGGGAAGATCTGGGCACGGTGCCCGAAGCGGTGCGGCGCGACATGGCGCGGGCCGGCATGGGCCGGCTCCACGTTCAGCAATTTTCGCTCCCGGCCGACGCGGGCGACGCGCCGGCGCCGCCCGAGCCGACCTCTACGGCGAGCTTCGGCACCCACGACACGCCCACGTTCGCGGGCTATTGGCGGGGCTCGGATATCGACACGCGAAACGAGCTCGGGCTGATCTCCGACGCCGAAAAGGGCGAGGAGTGGCGCCGCCGGCGGGCCGAGCGCCAGGCGAGCGAGCTGTTCTTGCTCCGCCGCGGTTACGCGCGCGGCGCCAGCGCGGCCGACATCATGCGGGGGCTCACCGAGTACCTCGCGGCGAGCTCGGCGCGCGTGGCGCTCGTGATGCTCGAGGATCTGTGGCTCGAGACGGAGCCGCAAAACGTCCCGGGCACGACCTCCGAATTCCCCAATTGGCGGCGGCGCATGGCGCGCGACCTTCACGACGCGCTGTCCGATCCCGAGGTGGCGGGTGTCCTGCGCGCGGTGGATGCGCGCCGGAAGCGGGCGAGGCGGAGGGGCTAACCGGATGCGGGAGGCCGATACGAAATTCCCCGAACGACCCTCAAGTGGGTTGACGATTTCGGGAACTCGGTTACGAATCGGTGCGCGAGCCGATACAGTCGCAGGGCTCGCCTTCGTCCAGCTGTGAAGGCGGCTCGGGCGGGGAGGGCGGCGCCGGGCGCTCTGGCTCACAACTCATCATGACCATAGGAGAAAAGAATGGCCTACATCGTTGGTGATCCCTGCGTGAAGTGCAAGTACACCGACTGCGTGGCCGTGTGTCCCGTCGAGTGCTTCTACGAGGGCAAAAACCTGCTCGTGATTCACCCCGACGAGTGCATCGACTGCGGCGCTTGCGAGCCCGAGTGCCCGACGACGGCGATCTTCGAGGAGAGCGCGCTACCGGACCAGTGGAAGCCGTACGTGGACATCAACGCGGTGCTCTCGGGCGCGAAGCCCCCGGAGGACGCCGACACCGAAGGGTGGCCCGAGCACCTGGTCGATGCCGTGAAGAGCCCGGAGTTCGAGGTCTGGCCGGTCATCGCCGAGACCAAGGACCCGCTTCCGGACGCCGACGATCACGCCGAAGCCGAAAACAAGATCGGCGACGTGGATCCGCGCGGCGGCGCGTAGCGCAGGGGCGACGGCCCCGGCGCTCACGGCCACTTTGCCCAAGGCGCTGACCCACAGCGCTGCAAAAAAGCGCCGCGGACATGAAAAACAGGGGCGGAGCCCGCGCGACTCCGCCCCTCGTGATGCTGCGTAAGCCGTCTGGCGCGCCTGGCTCGAAGCGCTAGACGGCCTGCGCTTCGCCGAGCGCGCGCCTCACCTTGCCGAGCGCCTGCTCCTGAATCTGGCGGATCCGCTCGCGCGACAGGCCGTAGCGATTGGCGATCTCTTGCAGGGTGATCTCCTGCCCGTCGTCGAGGCCGAAGCGGCGACGCAAGACGTCGGCTTCGATCGGCTTGAGCGTGTGGAGAAGACCGCGCACGTGGTCGGCGAGCGAGCGCGCGGCGAGGTCATCGAACGGCGTGGCGTCGTCGTCCGCCGGCGCCTGAAACACATCCATCCGCGAGCGCTCGTCGTCGTCGCCGAGCTGCGCGTCCAGCGACACGGCGTGATCGTTGGCGTGCGCCATCACCTTCTCCACCCGCTCGCGGGGGAGCTCGGTGGCTTCGGCGATCTCGTCGGTGGTGGGGTTTCGGCCGAGCTTGAGCGCGAGCTGCCGGGTCGCTCGCCCCAGCCGTTGCCGGGTTTCGAGCATGTGCACCGGCACCCTCACCGTGCGGCCCTTGTCGGCCACGGCTCGGCCGATGGCGTGGCGGATCCACCACGTGGCGTACGTGGAAAACCGGAAGCCGCGCCGGTGATCGAACCGGGTCACCGCTTTGATGAGGCCGAGGTTCCCCTCCTGGATGAGGTCGGCCAGGGGCAGCCCGCCGTGGAGGTAGCGCCGGGCGACGCTCACGACGAGCCCGAGGTTGGCCCTTACGAACCGATTTCGCGCGTGCAGCGCCTCCTGCTCCCGGGCCGCGATGTGCTCGAGCTGGCGCACGAACCCGCGGGCGCGCGTGGAGAACGCGGGCTTGTCGGGGTTTTCGCGCCCGCGCCCGTGGGCGCGCACGTACATGAGCTCGTCGACCGCCGCGTCGCGGACTTGGCGGTCGAGGTCGAGCACGCGCAGGCGCTCGGCGACCCGCCTTGCCGCCCGATCGAGGGCGGTTTGGCTCGAGCGGCTTCGGCTCTTCCGGGCCTTGGTCGCCGCCCCGCGGAGCGCGCGGAACTCGCTGACCGGCTCTTCCAGGTGCGGCTCCACCGCGCGGATCACGTAGTCGACGGTGGGCGCGTACCGAAAGAGCTCCTCCCAAACCCGCGTCTCCCGCTCCTCGATTTCCTGGGCGAGCTCGAGCTCCTGCCTGGGGTTCAGCAGGGCGTTTTTCGACATTCCCTGGAAATAGGACACGAGGGGATCCGTGGAGCCGGGTGTCTCCCGCGGCAGCTCCGGCGCCTCGGCCTCGGAGCTCGAGTTCGTCGTGACGTATCTCTCCTTGAGCGACATGTTCGCGTTAGCTCTCGATGATCAGGTGGTCACACGGATCGGGCGTCGATCCGCCAAGTAGGCAACCGCTGCCGACGGCATGTGGGCCGCGTGGGGCCCGCGAGTCCGTACCCGCCGACCGCGCAAGGGCGCGTGGTGTGGCAGGCGCGCGACCGTGCAGCGACTTTGTTAACTTGGGCAGAGAATTCGATTTGCGCAAGGACTAAGAGCACTTGGATGCACACGAGGGGGTGAGCGGTGTCAATGCGACGGCCCGAGCGAGCGTCATGCCCGCCATAAGTGTGCTACCGGCCGTTCGTCAAGAAAATTCCCGCAAGGCGCAGGGTATTTCTTAACGTGCCGGAATCGCCGGGCCTTACCTGATTCACAGGCCGCCCGGCGGCGCCCGGTGGCCGGGCCCGGGGTGAAGTGCGCTCTAGGCGCCGGCGGCTTGCTTTTCGAGGCGCTTTCGCGCGTTGTGATCGAGCACGGACTTGCGGAGTCGGAGCGAGCGCGGCGTCACCTCCACGAGCTCATCGCTGGCGATGAACTCGAGCGCCGCCTCGAGCGACAGCTCCCGGGGCGGCGTGAGGAGGAGCTTTTCGTCGGCGCCGGCGGCGCGCACGTTGGTGAGCTTCTTCGCGCGGCACGGGTTAACGATGAGGTCCGTGTCCCGCGCGTTTTCGCCGATGATCATGCCGCCGTAGACGCGCACGCCCGGGCCGATAAACAGCGCCCCGCGCTCTTGCAGCGTATACAGGGCGTAGGTGTTCGACTCGCCGTCGTCCTGGGCCACGATGGCGCCGTTCGTGCGCGACCGCACGGTCCCGGCGAGCGGCGCGTAGTCCGAGAAGCGGGCGTGGATGAGCCCGGTGCCGCGGGTTTGCGTGAGAAACTGCGAGCGGTAGCCGATGAGCCCGCGCGCGGGGATCCGGTAGATGAGGCGCAGACGGCCCGGGCCGATGGGTGTCATCTCCTTCATCGTTCCCTGGCGCCGCCCGATCTCCTCGATGACCGCGCCGGAGTACGCTTCGTCGAGCTCGATGTGGAGATCCTCGTAGGGCTCGAGGCGCTCGCCGCCCGGGCCCTCCTTGTAGATGACCCGGGGCTGAGAGACCGTGAGCTCGAAGCCCTCGCGGCGCATCGTCTCGATCAGGATCGAGAGGTGAAGCTCGCCACGGCCGCTTACCTGAAATGCGCCGGGCTCATCGCTCTCCTCCACGCGCAATGCGATGTTCGACTTGACCTCTCGCTCGAGCCGACTCCGCAGGTTTCGCGACGTGACGTAGCTCCCTTCGAGGCCGGCCAGCGGGCCGTCGTTCGCGCGGAACTGCACGCTGAGCGTCGGCGCGTCGACCGCCAGCGCGGGCAAAACGCGCGGCGACCGCGGGTTCGTGAGCGTATCGCCCACGGTGAGCTCCTCCATCCCGGTGACGGCGGCGATGTCGCCCGCCTGCGCCTCCGCGAGCTCGAACCGCTTGAGCCCCTGAAAGCCCAAAACCTTTTGAACGCGGAACTCCTTGCGCCCGCCGTCGCGCCGGGCCAACAGCAGCCGGTCGCCCACCCGGCAGCGGCCCCCTGCGACGCGCCCCACGGCCATGTAGCCCAAGTACTCGTCGTAACCGAGCGTCGCCGCCTGCATGCAAAACGCCTCGTCCGGATCGCCGGCGGCGGGCGGCACCTCGCTCGCGATGAGATCGAGGAGCGGGGCGAAGCCCTCGCGCGGCTCGCTGAGCGACCTGACGGCGAACCCGTTTTTGGCAGACGCGTAGGCGAGGGGGAAATCGAGCTGCTCGTCGGTCGCGCCGAGGTTCCCGAACAGATCGAACACGGCGTCCACCGCGGCGTCCGGATCCACGTTTTCGCGGTCGATCTTGTTCACCACGACGAGCGCCCGGAGCCCCATCGCGAACGCCTTCTGGGTGACGAATCGCGTCTGCGGCATCGGCCCCTCGGCCGCATCGACGAGCAGGAGCACCGCGTCGACCATGCCGAGCACTCGCTCGACCTCGCCGCCGAAGTCCGCGTGGCCCGGCGTATCGACGAGGTTGATGCGCGTGCCTCGCCACAGGACCGAGGTGCACTTGGACAAAATGGTGATGCCGCGCTCGCGCTCGAGGTCGTTTGAGTCGAGGGCGCGCTCGGCCACGGCCTCGCCGCTGCGGAAGCTGCCGCTTTGTCGCATAAGGCCGTCCACCAAAGTGGTCTTGCCGTGGTCGACGTGGGCGATGATGGCGATGTTGCGGGTGTCGGGTCGATGGGAAGCGGTCATTCGATGTGCTGCAGTGCGCTTGCGCGCGGAAAAGACGGGGCCCGCCGGAGCCGCCGGTAAGCCGAGTTCTGTTCCGGCTTTGGTTTCCCTCCGCCGGTGGTGGTCATTCATCTGGGCCCACCATTGCTGGTGGGCTCGAGCGCCCAACCCGGGATCATGGCGCGGGCCACGCGATCCCTGTCTGGACTTGCTTCGGGTGGGGTTTGCCGTGCCTCCCTCGTCGCCGAGGCGAGCGGTGCGCTCTTACCGCACCCTTTCACCCTTACCCGCCACGGTGGGCGGGCGGTTTGCTTTCTGTGGCACTTTCCTTCGAGTCGCCCCGACTGGCCGTTAGCCAGCACCCTGCCCTGTGAAGCTCGGACTTTCCTCCCCCGCCCGGCCGGGCGGGAGCGACCACCTCGGTTGCTCCGGCGAGCCCCTAAACCTCACATGGCGGCTACGAGTCGTCGCCGCCCTCGTCGAGGAGCTCGATGCGGTAGACGAGCCGCTGGCAGTTCGGACAGGTCTTGATGCTCTCGAACCGGGCGAGCTCGTTGTTCAGCTGCGGCGGAAGCTTCATGTGGCAGCCGCCGCACGCGCCGTCTTTCACGGGAACCACCGCGACGCCGCGCCGCCGCAGCACCATCTCGTATCGCTTGAGGACCGAGCGGTCGATCTTGGCCGCCTTCTCCTGTCTCTCTCCGCTGTGCGTTTGGGCTTCGTCCTCGAGCTCGCGAACCCGCGCTTGGATCTCCGCCTCCTCTTCGCGGATTTTGGCGCGGAGCGACTCGACGTCCCGTTCGTGAGCCGCGACCGTCTCGCGGGTGGTCTTCAGTGGCTCACTCACCTTGAGCACCTCGTCCTCGCGCTCGGAGAGGCTTCGGCGCTTGTTTTCGAGCTCGCGGTTGGCGGCCGCGTAGTCCCTGGAGTTTTTCGCCGACTGAACCTTCGCCTTGGCCTCCTTGATGGCCTCTTCCTCGCGGCGGATCAGGTTCTCCTGCTCGGCGCGCCAGGCTTCAGTATCGGCGAGCTGCGCCTTTTCTTGCTCCAAGAGCGCCTCGAGTCTCTCGAGGTCTTGCTTGGCTGGCTTCAGCTTCTCGGGCAGGGATTCAATCGAGGCGCGGAGCTCCAAGATCCGGGCATCGACTGCTTGGAGCTCTTGCAAAAGGAGCAGCTGCTCTTTCAAGACCGGTTACCTCCTCGGGGGCTCGGGGACCGCGAAGCGCGGGCACCGCCCGAGCACTCCTCGAGCACGCCGCGCTCGGCGAGATTGGCGCGGGTCGTGGAGCGCCCGCGAGCATGATTTGCGTGCGCGCCCAAGACTCCCGCGTGTCGTAGGGTCGTCGGGGATGACTGTGGCTGTGGGCCCACCTGGGCTCGAACCAGGGACCGACCGGTTATGAGCCGGCTGCTCTGACCGTCTGAGCTATGGGCCCGCGACATCCGCAAGGGTGGGAACGATAGCGCCTCGAAGGGCGTTTTGCAATCGCGCCGACCTCGCCGCTCCCGCACGCGGGCGCGACGGCTCCCACCGGCGACCGCCCGACGCGAGGGATATCGTTCTGTTCGCCGAGCCGCCCGGCGCTCTCGCGCGCCCGGGCGCAGTGCGCCGCCCGGCAGCTCACCGGGATGTCGGGGCCGGGCCCGCGAAGGCGGGCCTAAGCGCTCAGCTATCGACGAACGACTTGAGCCGCTTGGAGCGAGAGGGGTGACGGAGCTTGCGCAGCGCCTTGGCTTCGATCTGGCGGATGCGCTCGCGGGTGACCTCGAAGTCCTGTCCCACCTCCTCGAGGGTGTGGTCGGACTTTTCGCCGATGCCGAAGCGCATGCGAAGGACCTTCTCCTCGCGCGGGGTGAGCGTGGACAGCACCCGGCGCGTTTGGTCGGCGAGGTTGACCGACATGACGGCTTCGGACGGCGAGGTGACGCTCTTGTCCTCGATGAAATCGCCGAGGTGGGAGTCCTCCTCTTCGCCGATGGGCGTCTCGAGGGAGATGGGCTCCTTGGCGATCTTGAGTACCTTGCGCACCTTGTCGAGAGGGAGCTCCATGCGCTCCGCGATCTCCTCGGGCGTGGGTTCGCGGCCGAGCTCCTGCACGAGATAGCGCGAGGTCCGCACGAGCTTGTTGATCGTTTCGATCATGTGCACCGGGATGCGGATCGTGCGCGCTTGGTCGGCGATCGCGCGGGTGATCGCCTGCCGAATCCACCAGGTCGCGTAGGTGGAGAACTTGTACCCGCGCTTGTACTCGAACTTATCCACCGCCTTCATCAGGCCGATGTTCCCCTCTTGGATCAGATCGAGGAACTGCAGGCCGCGGTTCGTGTACTTCTTGGCGATGGACACGACGAGGCGCAGGTTCGCCTCGACGAGCTCCGACTTGGCGCGCTCGGCCATCTCCTCGCCTTCGGAGATCTCCAGGTAGGTCTGCCGGAGCTCCGCCGTGGTGGTCCCAGACTCCTCCTCCAGGGCTTTGACCTTCTTTTGCGCCGACTTGATCTGCCTGTCGACCTCATCGAGGTCGGCGACCTCGATGCCCACTTTGTCGGCCAGCGTCTGGGCCGTCTGCGGTGAGGTCTTCATGTCGCGGAGGGCCTTGCGGAGGTCTTTGACCGACATGCCCGCGCGATCTTCGTAGGTCTTCGTCTCGGACTCCGCCCGATCGAGCTTCTGCACGAGCCCCTTGAGCTTGTGAACGATCCGCTCGACCGTCTGCTTGTTGAGGCGCAGGTCCGAGAGCTCCTCGAACATCACGTCTTTGTTGCCCTGGATCTGATCCCGGACCTTCTTCTTTTTGACCTCGCCCTGGCCTTTGACGGCGAGCTTTTCGTGGAGCTTCTGGTTTTCGAGCTGAAGGCGGCGGACCTTGTCGATGACGTTGCAAACGCGCTCGGCGTGCCACTCCTCGTCGAACTCCGCGTCTTCGTCGTCCACGTCTTTGACGACGTCTTTGATCCGGACCTTCGACTGCTTGAGCTTTTCGCCGAGGTCGAGGAGCTCGTCCACGGCAACCGACGAGTTGAGCACGGTTTGCAGGATCCGCCGCTCTCCCTCCTCGATGCGTTTGGCGATTTCGACCTCGCCCTCGCGCGTGAGGAGGGACACGGAGCCCATCTTGCGGAGGTACATCCGCACGGGATCGCTCGTGCGCGCCGCGGCGTAGTCGTCGTCCTCCTCGGACTCCTCGTCTTTGTCGTCGGCGAGCTCCGCGACGGGGGAGGCGGCTTGTGCGTCGCCGGCCGGCTTGGCGGCCGGGGCCTTCAGATCGGGCGCCGCGTCCACGATTTCGATGCCCTCGCTGCCGAGCAGGCCCAGCCAGTCATCGATCTGCTCGGACGAGACGATGTCGCCGGGGAGGTGCGCGTTGACCTCGTCGTAGGTGAGAAAGCCCTTGGCTTTGCCGAGCTGGATCAGGCGCTGCTTGTGTCGCTCGGCCTCCGCGATGGGATCCGCCGCCCGGGCGTTTTGCCCACCGGCTGCGCCGGAGGCGGAAGCGCCGCTGGCCGCACCGACCTCCTCGACAGAGGCCGCGCTGTCGGTGGGGGAACGCTTGCGCTTGGCGGTCGTCGCCTGCGCGGACGTGGCGGTCTTCTTGCGGTTGGCGCTGCCGCTGTCCTTGGATGTGGGGCCAGCGTTTTTGGCGGCCCCGGCCTTGGCGTGCGCCGCCGCGTTGCCTTCGGGTTTGGCGGCCGCGCCGTTTTTGACCGCTTTCGCCGCGCTGGACTTGGTGCCGGCGGTCTTCGTGCTCTTGGTGCTCGCCTCGGCTTTGGCGACACCGTTTTTCGCGGCGCTCTTTTTGGCGGACTCGGTCTTGGTGACTGCGGTCTTGGTCGCGCCGCTTTTGGTCGTGTGAGTCGCGCCGTTAGCCGTACCGTTTTTGGCGGCTGCGGTCGCGCCGCGCGCGGAGCTCGTCTTCGTCGCTTTGGCGGTCGTCTTGGCTTGGCTCTTTCCGGCGGCGTCGCTGCCGGCCTTCGCGGTGCTGGTTCTCTTCTTGGCTGCTTGCGCCGTCCCCTGGTCGCTCTCACGGGGCTTCGAGCCACTCGTTCCCGGGCTGCTCGTGCGGCTCGAGGTTTTCGATGCGCTCTTCGTTTGCGTTCCCTGGGACTTCTTTGCCGTAGATCTAGCCATAGCTCAATCGACCTGCCTTCTGGTTGCCAGTATCTCCCGGAGGAGCTCGCGCTCGCGGTGCCGGTCGGCCACCCGGCGATCCGCCTCGCGCGCCTGTTCTGCATTCCGGCGCCGAAGCTCCGCGCGGCGCCTGATGCCTCGAATGTTGCCTACTGCTTCGCGCAAGGTCTGCTGGGGATCGGCGAGGTTAGCGTAGTCGCCGGCGAGCACGCGCTCCGCGATGTCGCCGGCCGCATCCTCGGGCAGCGCGGATAAGGGCGCCTCTCCCGCACGTGCGGCGGAATACATGTCCCGAAGCCGCCTATCCGTCAAGAGAGAAAACACGCCGAGCCGCTCGGCCTCCTCGATGAGGCTGGGGTGGTCGGCAAGGATCTGGAGCACCGCGAGCTCGTCGCGGGGCGGGGGGCCCGCGCGCGGCCTCTCCGGGCTCCGCCCGGCCTCGGCGGCCCCTGGGGGGTCGTTTTTTGGCGTAGGCGCCGGCCGTCCCTCGCCGCGCCGCAGCGCCCGCCACACGACCCGGGTGTCCACCCCCAGCCGCTTGGCCACGGTGTCGGCGACGAGGTCGCGCTTGGTTTGAAGCCGCACGCTTTCGACGATGGGCGCGATTTCGGCCAGGGCGCGGGCCCGGCCGTCGCTCGTGCGCCCGGCGCGGCGGCAGGCCTCGTCGATAAAGTATTCGATGGCGGGCTGCGTGGTCTCGAGGAGCTGGGCAAGCGCCGCCTGCCCGCGGTGACGGACGAGCGTGTCCGGGTCTTCCCCCGCCGGCAGGTCCGCGATGTCCACCTCGAGGTCGGCCCCGAGGAGCGTGGTGAGCGCTTTCAGGGTGGCGGCCCGCCCGGACTCGTCGCCGTCGTAGAGCAGCACGACCCGCGGCACGAGGCGCCTGAGCTGCTCGGCTTGCTCGGCGGTGAGCGCGGTGCCGAGCGGCGCCACCGTCTCGTCGAACCCGGCCTGATGCAGCGCGATCACGTCGAAGTTCCCCTCGACGAGGACGGCCCTGTCGGCGCGGCGAAAGCCCGCGCGCGCCTGCTCGAGCCCGAAGAGCAGCCTGGACTTCTTGTAGACCGGGCTTTCCGGAGAGTTGATGTACTTGGCAGCCTCGCCCGACCCGACGAGTCGCCCGGAGAAGCCGGTGACCGACCCGCCCGGGACCGTGACCGGGCACATCAGGCGGTCGCGGAACCGATCGTAGTGCCCGCCGGCGCGCGGGCGCGGCGCGACGAGGCCCACCTTTTCGGCGACGGGCAGCGGCGCCCCGCGGGCCTTCAGGGCGTCTACGAGCGCCGTCCAGGCGTTTGGCGCGTATCCGAGTCCGAACGCCTGCGCCGTCGCGTCGCCGATCCCGCGCTCGCGCAGGTAGCGCCGCGCCTCCTCGCCCTGGCGCTCGTCTGCGAGGGCGCTTTGAAAAAACCGCGCCGCCATGGCGTTCAGCTCGAGCATCTGCGCGCGGGCGGTACGCTGGGGGTCGCCTGGCTTAGTTTCTGGCTCCGGGAGATCCACCCCCGTGAGCTTGGCCAGTTCTTCGGCCGACTCGAAGAAGCTCCGGCCTTCGTACTCCATGAGGAAGGTGAAGACGTCGCCCTTTTTGTGGCACCCGAAACAGTAAAAGTAGCCCTTGTCCGGGCTCACGTTGAACGAGGGCGTGTTTTCGCTGTGAAAGGGACAGAGCCCTTTGTGGCTCCGTCCGGCTTTGCGGAGGGCGACGTGGCGTCCGATCACGGCCACGATGTCAGCCCGCTCACGCAACTCACGTATCATGTCGTCAGGGAGGCGTCCCATAGCGGCGAGGCCGGGCTCCCGAAAGAGCCGTTCAAGTATGGCGGGTTATCCCACGGTGTCAAATTGCGATCCCGGGACTTGTGTGGGTCTTAGGCATACATGCAGCCACCTGGCTTCGGCGGTGCCGCCGCCGGTTGCCGAGCGCGCGAAGCGTTCGCTTCGCGGTGACAGGGCCCGCTTCGGTGCGGCTTGCCGGCGGGGTCGCGCGCGGCGGTGCCCCGGCAGGTCGTGCTCGCAGGCGACGCTGTCGCGCGACCCGCGCGCAGCCGACGCCCGCGAGTCGGGTCGTTTGCACGCGCGGTAGGCGTGCATCCGCGGGGGCATCGCGCGGCGGTTAGGGGCTCGCGGCCCGGCTTCGCGCGGCGCCAGGGCTGCTCAGCCCGTGCCGGTGGCGAGCGCCACCGCGTAGACCACCAGGAAGGCGGTAAACAAGATGCAGGCGGCGAGCACGACTTGAATCCCGCGCGTTATCCCTTCCGCGGTCTCCGCCTCGTGGTCGATGGCGCCCACGTCGTGGCGGTGCTTCTTGGTCGGATCCTTGCCCTCGCTCGTCAATGCGGCCTCCTGGGGCGCAAACGATGCCCCAG
>SLNH01000261.1 GCA_007133195.1 Nannocystineae bacterium
ACCCGCCGAGCCCTCGGCCCGCACACCTCTCTACCGGATGCCTTCCCGACTGCGCCCGCTCGTGCCCGCTTCTGCTACCCGGCCGATCCACCGAAACCGCTTTCCTTTTTCCTACCGGCCGCTCATCAAGAAGCTCGAGCGGTACGGCATCAGCGGACCGCGCAAGAAGCGCTGAGGCCGAGGTGACGCACATGGGTCCGCGCCATGGTCCACCGGCTCGGCGCAAGCCGTGGGAGGAGCGCGCCGCTCGTGTTTTGCGCGAGATCGCGGCACAGGTCGCGCGCGCGGAGCCTGCTCGGTTGGCCCTCGCCGACGGCGCTGCGGGCATGGCCGTCTTCCTGGCCTACTACGGCGCGGCGGAGGGCGACGAACGCGCCGGTGCGCGGGCCGGCGAGCTCCTCGAGTCCGCCTGCGCTCGGTCCGCCGAAGGGCCGACGCCGCCGGATCTGTTCCGGGGCCTGTCGGGAGTCGCGTGGGCGGCAGAGCATCTGACCGGCGGCGGTGAGGACGAAGGCGACGACGAAGACGATCCGAACGATGGCGTCGATCGAAGCCTCGCCGAGATCCTCGGCCGCCCGCGATGGCAGGGCCCCTTCGATCTCGTCTCCGGCCTCTGCGGCATCGCCGTCTACGCGCTCGAGCGCCTGCCCAGACCCGTTGCGGTGACCTGCCTCGAGCACGTCGTCCGTCATTTGGAGCAGCTCTCGGAGCCCGTCGGCGCCGGCCTCACCTGGCGCACGGCCCCGGAGCACCTGCCTTCGGCGCAGCGCGAGCTAACGCCGGCGGGTCACTACAACCTGGGCCTTGCGCACGGGGTGCCGGGCGTCGTCGCCACCCTCGCCCGCGCGGTCGCCGCGGGCGTGGCGGAAGCGCGGGCGGCGCGGCTTTTGGGCGGCGGCGTCCGGTGGCTCCTCGACCATCAGCTTCGCCGGGAGGACGCCCGCTATCCGCCGTGGATTCCCGCTTCCGGGCCGGCGCCCGCGGAGCCCACCCGCACGGCGTGGTGTTACGGCGATCTGAGCGTCGCGTCCGCGCTCTTGGCGGCCGCCCGGGCCTCGCACGAGCCGGCCTGGGAGCGGGAGGCGGTGGGCCTCGCGCGCGGCGCCGCCCGGCGCTCCGCGGACCAAACCGGCGTGGTCGACGCGGGCCTCTGCCACGGCGCGTTCGGGCTCGCCCACGTCTTCTCGCGGCTCTCTGGCGCAACGGGCGACGAAGAGCTCGCGCGGGCGGCGAGCGCGTGGATCGAGCGCGGTCTCGCGATCCGAGCGCCGGGGCGCGGCGTCGCCGGATACGCCGCCCACCGCGGCGAGGCGCCTCCCGTCGCCGATCCGGGGTTTTTGGAAGGCGCGTCTGGGATCGGGCTCGCGCTCCTCAGCGCTCTCACCGACGTGGAGCCGGCTTGGGACGCGGTGCTCCTCATCGATTGCGACCCGGCATGAGCTCGACCCGGCATCAGCGGCGAACGCGAGAAATCCCTTCCACGCGCTGTGTCTGCCCCCACGCCCGTTGCATGGGGGAATACGGACGGGCAAGGTCGATGTCGTGAGCTCTGAGCCGGAGGTTGGTGATCCGCTCGTCGGCCGGGCGCTCGGTGACTTCGTGCTGGAAGAGCGGATCGGCGAGGGCAGCTACGGCGCCGTCTACCGCGCCAAGCAGCCGCTCCTCGGTCGCCTCGCCGCGGTCAAGATCCTCCACACCCGCCTCGCCGCGGAGGGGGAGGCGACCGATCGTTTCCTCCGCGAGGCGCGGACGGCCTCGAGCCTCGATCATCCCTACGCCGCGCATATCTACTCCTCGGGCGCCGAGGCCGACGGGCTCCTTTGGATCGCCATGGAATATGTGCGGGGGACGCCGTTTTCCGCGTACTTGCATGCGCACGGCGCGCTGCCGCTCGAGCGGTTCATCCCGTTTTTGGAGCGGATTTGCGAGGTCGTTCACAGCGCCCACGAGCAGGGCATCGTCCACCGCGATCTCAAGCCGGCCAACATTATGGTGCTCTCCCGCGCCGGCCGGCTTCTGCCCAAGCTCCTCGACTTCGGCATCGCCAAGGCCATCGCCGCGACCGAGGGGGGAGCGGCTCCGGCCGCCGCGGAGCCCGCCAGCGCGGAAGCCGACGGGCTCGACCCGGCGAGCTTGGCCCAAACGCTCCCGCCCCAGCGCGGCGCCGCACCCACTGGCATGCCCGCACCGAGCGGCACGCCCGCGCCGAGCGGCTCGGGGGGCCGGGGCCTGCGCGGCGGCGGGGCGAGCGCGCTCGCGGATGCATTTGACGCAACCCGGCCGAGCTCGGAGGAGCTTACGCGCCGGGGCGACCTCATCGGATCGCCCTACTACATGGCTCCCGAGCAGTGGGATGACGCCGCTTCCGTCGACGCCCGCAGCGATCTCTATGCCGTCGGCGTCCTCGCCTACGAGGCGCTCACCGGCACGCGCCCGCTGTCGGGCAAATCGATGCGGGAGATCGCCTACGCCCACCGCACGGCCGCGCCGCCGGCCGTGCCCGAAGGCCTGCCCCGCGCGCTCGACGACGTGTTCGCGATCGCGCTCGCCAAGTCGCGCGAGGAGCGCTACGGTGACGCGCTCGCGCTGGCCGCCGCCTTCCGGCGCGGGGCGGAGCTCGGCGGCGAGCGGCCGCCGCTGCCAGGGCTCGCGGAGCCCGCCCGCACCCAATTTCTCACCTCGGCCCCCCAGCCGCTCGCGGAGGCCGTGGCGACGCTCGATTCGACCCGCGAACCCCGCCAGGCCCGCGACGCGCTGTGGGCGATCACCGACACGCTCGCTCATTACCTCGGGGTGCTGGCGCTCTGCGCCCGGAGCCGGTTCGGCGCGAAGGGTGGCGAAGCGATTCCCGCGGCGCTCCGGCGCGCCGGCCTCGAAGTCCTCACCAGCGAAAACTGGCTCGAGATCGGCGAAGCGCTCACGAAAGCGCACGCCGAGCGTCCCGACCTCCACCCGATTCCCGAGCTCGTCCAATTTTTCAGCCATGGGGAAGAGGCGCCGGAGGACGGCGCGGGAGCGTTCCGGGCGCTGTGGCGGCTTCGCGAGCCCCTCGCGAGCGCCGCGGCGAGCGAGGATGCGCTGCGCGCGCGGCTCGGGGAGGCGGTCGCCAAGGTCTCCGCGCTCCTGAGCCGCGCGGCCTTCGTCTGCGATTACCCGCTCGCGCTGCCCGACCGCGGCGGCGCCGCCGCGGGGTGGTCGGGGGTGAGGCGAGCGCCTCGTCCCGCGTTCGAGATCCGGGGCCCCGCGCTCGCGCCGGGCGAGCCGACTCTCGTCGGCGCCGACGGCGCGCCGGTGCTCTCCCTCTATCCGCTCGTGCAAGCGCTGCCACCGGCCAACGGGGCGCCGCCGGAGCTCTTCCTCTTCGCCGGCGGCGCGGGGCGGGGCGGTGTGCTCGTCGCGCCGCCGCACGCGTTCGAGCGGCGCGATCTCGAAGTGCTCGACTGGCTCCGCCTTCAGCTCGAGACCACCCTCGATTCCCGGGGTGCGGAAAACGCCGGCGAGCGGGCCCCGTACCGCGGCCTCGAGGCCTACACCGCCGACGACGCGACGCTCTATGTCGGTCGCGAGCGGGAGATCGACGGATTCGCCAACCGGCTGCAGACCGAGTCGCTCCTCGTCGTCGTCGGCCCCTCGGGTGCGGGCAAGAGCTCGTTCGTCCAGGCGGGAGTCGTGCCGGCGCTGCACGAGCGGGACGAGACGATGCGCGTAATCTCCTTGCGGCCGGGCAGCTCGCCGCTTGCCGCGCTCACTTCGCGGCTCGTCGCCGCGGGGTTCGCGGCCGCGGGCCTCGCAGCGAGGCTCCGTAGTGAGCCCGATCTACTGGGCGAGCTCTTGCGCGAGGACGGCGCCGCCCGCGGGACCATCGTCCTCTTCGTGGATCAGCTCGAGGAGATTTTCACCCTCACCAAGGACGAGGACGAGCGGCAGGCGTTCGTCGCCGCCCTCGCCGGCGCGGCCCGCGCGGGAGCTCCGGTGCGGGTTGTCGCGACCCTGCGCGATGATTTCTTGCTCCAAGCCGAGGCGCTCCCCGCGCTGCGCGATCGCCTCGCCCACAGCCTCAAGCTCCTCACCACGCCCGGCCCCGAGGAGCTCGAGCGGGTGCTCGTCGAGCCCGCCCGAAGCGTCGGCTACGAATTCGAAGACTCCGCGCTCCCCGGCCGCATGGTCGCCGAGGTCGCGGGCGAGCCGGGGGCGCTCGCGCTCCTCTCGTTTACCGCATCCAAGCTTTGGGAGGCGCGGGACCGGCATTTTCGGCGCTTGCCGACCCGGGCCTACGACGAGCTCGGCGGCGTGGGGGGCGCGCTCGCCACGCACGCCGAGGCCCTCCTCGAATCTCTCCCCCAAACCGAGCGGCGCCTGGTCCGCGAGGCGTTTCGGCTCCTCGTCACCGGCGGGGGAACCCGCGCCGTCCTCGGACGCGAGGAGCTGGTCACCGCCCTCGGCGGCGGCCCGGCCGCCGAGGCGGCCATCGAGCACCTCGTCAGCGGCCGCCTCCTCGTCGTGTCGGAAGGGGAGGACGGCGAGCAGATCGAAGTCACCCACGAGGCGCTCCTCACCTCGTGGCCGCGGCTCGTGAACTGGCGACGGGAGGACACCGAGGGCGCCAGGCTGCGCGACCAGCTCCGGGCTGCGGCCGTGCAGTGGGATCGCCGCGGGCGGCCGCGGGGCCTCCTTTGGCGCGACGACGCCCTCGCCGAATATCAGATCTGGCGGGCTCGCTATCCCGGCGCCCTCACCCAGGTGGAGAACGACTTCGGCCGCGAGAGCCTCGCCGTGGCCAAGCGGGGCAAGCGGCAGCGCCAGGCGCTCGTCACCGCGGCGTTCGCGGCGCTCGCGGCGGGGCTCGCGGTGCTCTTCGTCATGCATCAGCGCGCCGAGGACGCGCGGGCCGAGGTGAGCAGGCAGCTCCTCGACAGCTACCTCGAGCAGGGCAGCCAGGCGCTCCAATCCGACCGCTACTACGACGCCCTGTTATTCTTGACCGAAGCGTACGAGATGGGCGCCCGGGGCTCGGATCTCGAATTCATGCTCTCGGCGGCCGCCGCCCCCTTCGACGCCCAGCTCGCGACCGCGCGCCACGACAGTAACATCTGGGATGTACGCTTCAGTCCGGACGGGGACCGCCTCGCCGTCGCGACGAGCGACGGGCGCGGATACCTGCGGGACGGGCGCGATGGCGCCCTCTTGCACGAGCTGAGCGGCCACGACGACGAGATGTTCCGGGCCGCGTGGAGCCCGGATGGGCGCTACCTCGCGTCCAGCAGCTCCGACCGGACCGTTCGCGTCTGGGACCCGAAGACCGGAGACGAGGCCAGGATTTTGGACCACGGCACCGAAGCGGTCTACTCTCTGGCCTTCGACCCGTCGGGCGCGCGGCTCGTCACCGGAAGCTTCGACGGGAGGGTGCGGATCTTTCGCGACTGGGAAGAGGTCGAGGCGATGGACGCCCATCGCGGTCGTGTCCGTTCCCTCGCGATGAATCCCGGGGGCGAGCTCTTCGCGACCGGCGGCGATGAGGGCTCGGTTCGGCTTTGGGATCTCGAGACGGGCGAGACCCGCGCCGAGCTCGACGGCCATCAGGGGGAGGTCGAATTTCTGGACTTCGACGCGGCGGGGGATTTGCTCGTGAGCACCAGCCTCGACGGGACGGCGCAGGTCTACCGCGCTGACACGGGGGAGCTCGTCTCCGCGTTCACCGGCCACCGAGATCGCGTCACCGGCGCGAGCTTCAGCGCGGACGGCGACCGCGTGGCTACATCCGCCAACGACGGCACGGCACGGATCTGGGATGCGGAGACCGGGGACGAGCTCCTCCTCCTCGAGGGGCACGACGGCTATGTCATCCACGCCGACTTTTACGGCGACGAGGTCCTCACCTCCGGGGCGGATGGGACGGCGAGGCGATGGGATGCGCGCACCGGGAGCCCGCTCGCCATCAAGCCCGCGAGCGTCGGCGCGGCGGGTCGGGCGCGCTTCAGCCCGGACGGACGCCGTGTCGCGGTCCCGACGCGAGACGGGCGTATCACCCTTTGGCACACCGATGTGGCCTCTCACCGCGTGCTGGAGGAGCACGAGCAGCCCGTGATGAGCGCCCGCTTTGCTCGCGGCGAGGATCGGCTGGTGACCGCCGGACGCGACGGCGCCGCGAGGATTTGGGATGCGGCCAACCGCGAGCTCGCGAACGAGCTCTCCCACGCCGAACCGCTGAAAGGCGCCGATCTCCACGTCTCCCGCGACCGGGCGGCGACCGTCGGCGATAGCGGTCGGGTCACGCTGTGGGAGCTCGGGGCGTCGCCGGCGGCCGTCGAGCTCGACGAGGACGATCGGTTCACGAACTTCGCCAGGTTTAGCCCCGACGGCTCGAGCCTGTTCATCGACGGCAACCGGCCCTCGCTCTGGAGCGTCGACGGCGCCAGCTTGCGCTTCGAGCTCGACTCCGGCGGCTCGACCCTCGTCGGCCCCGAGTTTACCCGCGACGGCGAAAGGCTCGTCGCCGGCGGTAGCGACGGCCGGGTGTGGGTGTACGACGCGGGCACCGGCGAGGTGCTGCAAACCCTCGAGGGCCACCGAGACTGGGCGCGTGCGGTCGGCCCGGCGCCGAGCGATGAGGTCTTGGCGAGCGTGAGCCGCGACGGGTCGGCGCGGCTTTGGGATCTCGAGACCGGCGATGAGCTCGCGGTGCTCACCGGCCACGACGGCGTGGTGTGGCACGCGGACTTCAGCCCCACCGGGAATATCGTCGCCACGGCGGGCTCCGATCGGCGGGTCGGCATCTGGGGGGCGCGCTCGGGCCGCAAGCTCGCGCTCTGGCGCGGTCACGGGCGGGACGTCCGCAGCGTCTCCTTCTCCCCGGACGGCAGGTCGCTCCTGACCTCGAGCGACGACGGCACGGTGAGGCTCTGGACCGTCCCGGGGGATGCGTGGCTGTCCGAGGACGTGCGAGGATTGCGCCGATGTCTGCCGCTCGAGCTACGCGATGGGAATCCCGCCCAGCGGCGACGGCCCGGCGACTGTTGAACCGGGGGGGGGGCACAAGTTGTGCACCCCCCGGGCTCACAGGTTGTGATCTCCCACTGTGATCCGCGCTGTGCCCTGGGCCCGCGGCGATCTCCAAACATCCCGAAATCACGCGGGTGCATCTCCTGGTCTATGACTTGCTTTGGTTGCTTCGAAGACGAGGCAAACCGATTCAGTCAGCGGGAGAAGTCGATGAAGCGCCATGCCACCAAACAGTCGCCCTCGAAGAAGCAGCCCAAGCTCCGCCTCCAGCGTGAGACCGTGCGCGTGCTCTCGAGCGCCGAGCTCTCCGGCGTCGCCGGCGGCGGCCCCATCGGCGGTGGCGGGGATGATGGAACCACTTGGAACTGCCCGACCTCCCACGACGGGCCCTTCGACTGAGCGGCCGCCTCGGCGGCCACGGTTTCAGTGATTCGCTAGGAAAACGTCGCGCGCCTCGCGCGGCGGCCCGTTGGCGGGCCATGGCCACCCCCGCCTCCTGGAGCGCCATCGATGATTTCGCGGGCGCTCGGTGCGCGGCGATGCAGAGCAAAGGCGCTCCGGATCCCGCGTTAGTGGTAGGATGCGAGCGCTCATGGCGGCAGAGCGTCCACCGTCACAACGTCAGCCGCGCGTGGTGATCGCGGACGAGCGCGCCGAGACCAGGGCATGGCTTCGCCGCGCGCTGAGTGGCGCCTACCACATCGAGGAATACGCCACCGCGGGGGAAATCGTGGCCGTCCTCGACGCACGGCCACCGGAGGTCGTCATCGTCGGCGGCGAGCTGCGGGATGCCGCCGCGGGTGAGATTCTGGTCGCGGCGAAGGCGGCTTCGGAGAGCGGCGGCGGCAGCGTGTCGCTCCTCGTCGTAGACGACGGGCCGGAGGCGAGCGGCGACCGCCAAGCCATCGAGCGCCTCGGGCAGGACTCGGGCGTCTATTACGTGATTCGGCGGCCGCTCCCCGCGGCGGACGTCCGCCGACTCGTCGATAGCGCCGTCTACCGCACCGTCCCAAAGCCGGAGCCGGAGCCGGATGTGTCCTCCGCGGAGGATGCAAACCGTCTCCGGCGCGTGCTCGAGGCGGCGCGGCGCCTCGGCGCTGCTCGGGACCTCGAGGCGGCGACGTCGATCCTGGTGAGGGAGGTGCTCGAGCTAGCGGCCGCCGATCGCGCCCAGTGTCTGTTTTTCGACGCCGACTCCGGCGTGCTGTGGATCGAGGGCGAGGACCAGGAGCTCGAGCTCGCCGCCGCCGCCGGGATCGCCGGCTTCGCGGCGCGGACCAGCGCCGCGGTCTCCGCGCCGCGGGCGGCGAGCGATCCGCGCTACCTCCCCGCGATCGACGATCCGCAAACCAGCCGTGCCGGTGTCCGGCAGTGTCCGGGATGTCCGGGACGTTCGGACGCTCTCGGTCGGACAGGGCCTGTGATGTTGAGAGCTTGCGGTTGGCACGAGGCGTTCATCGAAGCGCCGCCCCGT
>SLNH01000298.1 GCA_007133195.1 Nannocystineae bacterium
AGGCACCTACGCCGCCTTCGATCTGCAGCTCCGCTACGGCGCGGCGCTGTCCGGTGACTCCGAGGCGAGAATCCACCAGCTCGCGCTGAACGCGGGCCTAAGCTGGCACTAGGGCTCTAGCTCCTCGCGAGCGAACCCGAACCAGTGGTCGACGGGCGGGGTGATCGGCGCCTCGCCGGCCCCGCGCCGGCGATTGGCTGCGCGCGGCTGCACATCGCGCCAGCCTCACCTGGCATCTCATGGGCACACCATGACCACCTTCGGGTATCACGCATCCCACGAGCAGTTTCGGCCGAGCGAGCTCCTCGCCTACGTGTCTGCCGCGGAGGAGGCCGGCTTTCAGGCCGGCATGTGCTCGGATCACTTCGCCCCGTGGACCCATAAGCAGGGCGAAAGCGGGTTTTCGTGGTCGTGGCTCGGCGCCGCGCTTCAGGCCACCGGTCTTTCGTTCGGCACTGTGACCACACCGGTGGGTCGCTACCACCCGGCCATCGTGGCGCAGGCGTGCGCCACGCTCGCCGAGATGTTCCCCGGGCGGTTCTGGGTGGCGCTCGGCAGCGGACTGGCCGTGAATGAATACTTCACTGGGCAGCGGTTTCCTCTCGGCGCGGAGCGCAGGGCGCGCGTGGAGGAGGCGGCGACGCTCATGCGGCGCCTGTGGGCCGGCGAGACGGTGTCTCACGACGGCACGTTCCGCGCCGACGAGGCGGTGCTCTACACCCTGCCGCCCGACGCTCCGCTCCTCGTCGGTGCGGCGATCTCGCCCGCCAGCGCGGCGTGGGTGGCGACGTGGGCCGACGCCATGATCACGATCGCGCAGCCCGATGAGGCGATGCGGGCGACGCTCGACGCGTTTCGCGACGGCGGAGGTCGGCACAAACCGGTGTTCTTGCAGGCGCAGCACGCCTACGCGCCGACCCACGAGGAGGCGCTTGAGGCCGCCTACGACCAGTGGGGAGCCAACATCTTCGATAGCAAGGTCCTTGCGAACCTGCCCACCCCGACCGACTTCGAAGCCGCCGCGGCGTTCGTGACCAAGGGCGACTTGCATGGCCACATCCGAATTTCCTCGGACCTGTCACAGCACACCGCGTGGCTTCAGTCGTACGTGGAGCTCGGCTTCGAACGGATTTACATCCACAACGTAGGTCGCAACCAGCGAGCCTTCATCGACGCCTTCGGCCAAGGCGTCCTTCCCCAGCTCACGCGGCACGCGGCGGCCTAGACCAGTCCGGCGCCCGCATCGGCGCCTCGCCGGCTCGAGAAATTGGGTGGTGTGATGGAGAGACGGCGGACATACACACCGATCGAGGACTACGCGGCCATCGGCAACCTGCGCACGGTCGGGCTCGCCGGGCGGGGCGGATCGATCGACTGGCTGTGCGTTCCGCACATCCACAGTCCCAGCGTGTTCGGCGCCCTGCTCGACGCAGAGCGCGGCGGCCTGTTCCGCGTGTCGCCAGGCGGCGACGAAAGCCGGGGCGAGCAGCGCTACGTGGGGGACTCCAACGTCGTGGAGACCTACTTCGGCGCGCCCGGCCGCGGCCTCAGCGTCACGGACTTTCTCCCGGTCGCCGGGGACATCGAGGGCTGCCGCCGATCGCGCGCGGCGCCCGAGCTCTTCCGCGTGGTCCGGGCGGACGCGGAGCTCGCGATCACGGTGGTGTGGGCGCCACGCGTGGATTACGCGCGCGCCGTGACGCGCATCATCGGCGACGGCGGGACCTTCGAAGCAGCCGGCGGCCAGACCCGCTTGTTTCTCACCGGCCTCTCCGGCGAGGGCGTGTCGATCACCCGCGACTCGGGTCAAAGCGATACCCTCCGGGCGACACTTTCGCTCGCCGCCGGCGAGCGCCTCGTCTTGGCCATGGGTTGGGAGTACCCGCCATCGCCGTCGATCGAGGCGGCGGCGCGAGCGCTCACGGAGACCGTCGAGGTCTGGGAGCGGTGGGCTCACAAGTACGACGAGACCGGCGGCCGCGACTGGGCAAGCCCCTGGAACGATCTCCTCGTTCGGTCCGAGCTCGTGCTCAAGATGCTCACGAACGCCGATACAGGCGCCATCGCCGCGGCGCCGACCACCTCGCTTCCCGAAACCATGGGCGGCGTTCGCAACTGGGACTACCGCTACACCTGGATCCGCGACGCCGGGATGACCGGCCAGGCGTTCGTGGCGATGGGGCATTACGCCGAGCTTCACGAGTTCGTGAGTTTCGTAGAGCGCGTGTCGGAGGCGCACCGGGGGCGCGGCGACGCCTTCACCATCATGTATAACGTGTTCGGCGAGGCGGACCTTCCCGAACAGGAGCTCCACCACCTCGAGGGCTACCGCGGCTCGCGGCCGGTGCGGATAGGAAACGAGGCGGCGAAGCAGGTCCAGCATGATGTGCTGGGCGAGCTGGTCGACGCGGCCGACGAGCTCACCGAGGCGGGCATGGAGCTCGACGACGAGATCTGGCCGTTTTTGTCCGCGGTGGCCGACCGCGCGGCGGTGGCGTGGAAGGAGCGCGACCACGGGCTTTGGGAAATGCCGCTCGAACCCAGGCACTACGTGTATTCGAAGCTCATGATCTGGGTCGCGCTCGATCGCGCGGTTCGGCTCGCGGATCGTCATGGGCTCGAGGGCGACGCCGAACACTGGCAGCGCGCCGCGGACGAAGTGCGCGACCTGATCCTCGAGCGCGGCTACAGCCGCGAGCGGGGTTCCTTCGTGCAGAGCTTCGACTCGGACGCGCTCGACGCCGCGGCGCTCATGATCCCGATCCAGGGGCTCCTTCCGTTCGAGGATTCCCGCGTTCAGAGCACGATCGACCGGGTGATGGACGAGCTCATGGACGGGGGCCTCGTTCGCCGCTACGTCGCAGACGACGGCCTCCCCGGCGAGGAGGGCGGCTGGGTGCTGTGCACCACCTGGCTCGTGGACAATCTCATCCTGTCGAACCGCCACGACGAGGCCCGGCGTATTTTCGAGGGGCTCTGTGCGCGCGCGAACCACGTGGGGCTGTTTTCCGAGCAGATCGATCCGCGAACCGGCGAGTTCCTAGGCAACTTTCCCCAAGCGCTCAGCCACATTGGCTTCATCAACAGTGTCGTGTTCTTCGCCCGCGCGCGGGGAAGCGACGTCCCCGCGGCGATTCCCCGCCGGGCGCGGGCGCCGGGCGGATGATCGTAAGCGGCGGCGCGCCGGCGCGGTTCGCGTCGCGAAATCGCCGAACGAGCGTAAGCCTGACGAATCAGCCCTTGGGACGCTCGCGATCAGTGGCGTATCGGCCACGCGAGACGCCCTGATCCGCACACACGATGCAGAGCCTAGCCTCGGGAATCGCCTCCAGCCGCCGGCCGTCGATCGGCTCATCGCAGTCTTCGCAGGCGCCGTAGTCGCCGGACTCGATGCGCGCGAGCGCCTCGTCGATCTCGCGAAGCTGGTAGTGCTCGGCCTCGCTCCGGCCGTGGGCGTACGAAGCGAGCTGCTCGTGCGACGAGCGCTCGCCTTCGTCGAGGGGCGGGCGGTCGGTGACGTCCTCGACCTCCTGCCGGTCGTCCTTGAGCCGCTCGAGGAGATGGCGCCTTTTGTCCTCGAGGAGCTCGCGGGCTCGGGACAGCGGAAGCTCGCTGCGGCTGGAATCCGTTCGCTCGAGGGGCATGTTTCGCTCCGTTGCAAATGTGATGCAACGTTCCCGCCACATCGAGCGAGGCCGCCCGCGATAAAAGCGGGCTCGCCGGCGCACACGAACAGGCCGTCCCCCCTGAGCGACGCAGCTGGCCGCGACGGGGCGACAGGGTGCGGGGCAACGCGCTACGAGCTGGCGCGCTCCACCGACCAGGCGACGACGTCGAGCCGGCGCGAGAAGTGAAGGAGCTCCGGAGGCCCGCGAAGCTCGATGCCCAGCCACTCGGTCATGCCGCCCGCGTCGATGTCGGCGCGGGCGGGCTGAAGCGGCCACTTTTCGTGATGAACGTCGCCGCAATAGATCGTACCGTCCGGCGCGGCGGCATACAGACAGTAGCGCTCGACCAGCCAGTCCTCGATGCCACCCGCCGGCACCTCGCCCACGGGTCCTTGGGGCCCGTACGTGCCGGTAAAGCGCGCGCCGGACGTCCGCGCCCCGCGGCGCTCACACTGGTAGACCACCGCATCGCCGTCGCTTTGGTAGCGGAACCTCGCGTGGAAATACGGCAAGTGAAACAGGCGCCGAGCTGCGACCACCGCCGGCCACCTGGCGGCGTCGAGGCTAAAAAACCAAACGCCGGGTTTATCGCCCCGCCTCACGTAGGTGCGGACGTTTAGCTCCTCGAACGCCGAAAGCCACGGCGCCGCCGGCAGGCCTCGACCCGTGACGTGGGTCATGTAAAACGGCACGACCCCGATCCACGCCCAGCCGTCCCAGGTCTCGAGCTCCAGCCCCGGAGGGATGTGCGGCTCCACAGCATCCCGCGGCACCGGCCAGTGTGCGAAGAGCAGATCGTGCCAACTCATGCGCATGGCGAAGGGCCGCCGAGGCAGCGGCCACGGGCGGTGCTCGGTCGTCTTCAGGACCTCCCGCGCCCCGCGGCTCGAAAATCCACCGCTCGCGCTCGCCTGTGCCGTCATGACGCGACCGCCTCGCGCGCCTCCCGATCGACGCTCACCCCTCGTCGCGGTACGACCAGCGGGCGCGCAGGTACTCGCGGTTCATGCGCGCGATCGTATCGACGCTGATCTGCTTGGGGCACGCGGCCTCGCACTCGTAGTGGTTCGTGCAGTTCCCGAAGCCGGCCAAGTCCATGGCGTCGACCATGTTCTTGGTGCGCCGCTGCCGCTCGGCCTGTCCCTGCGGCAGCTCGTGGAGATGGGCGAGCTTCGCCGCGGTGAACAGCATCGCCGAGCCGTTCGGACAGGCCGCCACGCAGGCGCCGCAGCCGATGCAGGTGGCCGCGTCGAACGAGCGATCGGCGTTCTCCTTGGACACGGGCAAAGAGTTTGCCTCGGGGGCGGACCCGCAGTTGGCGGTGACGTAGCCGCCCGCCGCGATCACCTCGTCCAAGGCGGCGCGATCGACGACCAGGTCGCGGATCACCGGGAACGGCTTGGCCCGCCATGGCTCGATGTAAATGGTAGAGCCGTCCTCGAAGTAGCGCATGTGGAGCTGGCACACGGTCACGCCCGGGATCGGGCCGTGTGCCTGCCCGTTGATCACCATCGAGCACGTGCCGCAGATGCCCTCGCGGCAGTCGCTGTCGAACGAGATGGGCTCTTCGCCCTTTTCAATCAGGCGCTCGTTGACCACGTCGAGCATCTCGAGGAACGAGGCGTCGGGATTGATGTCCTCCGCCGGGTAGCGGACCATCTCGCCCGGCGCGTCCCGATTCTTTTGCCGCCACACGTAGAGCGTGAGATTCATTATTTGTAGCTCCTCGTCGCCAGCTTGACGTTCTCGAACACGAGCTCCTCTTGGTGACGCACCGGCTCCTCGCCGTCGCCCTTGTGTTCCCACACGGCGGCGTGGGCGAAGTTTTCGTCGTCGCGCTTCGCTTCGCCGTCCTCGGTTTGATGATCCACGCGGAAGTGGCCGCCGCAAGACTCGTCGCGGGCGAGCGCGTCGCGGACCATGAGCTCGCCGAACTCGAGGAAGTCGACCACGCGCCCGGCCTTTTCGAGCGACTGGTTGAACGTGTCATTTTCGCCGGGAACGCGGACGTTTTCCCAAAACTCCTCGCGGAGCTCGGGGATGCGCGTGAGCGCCCGCTTTAGGCTGTCCTCGCTGCGCGCCATGCCGCAGTCGTCCCACAGGATCTTGCCGAGCTCTCTGTGAAAGGAGTCGACCGTGCGCTTCCCGTTGATCGAAAGCAGCTTGTCCACGCGCCCGGCGACGTCGGCCTCGGCCTTCTTGAACTCGGGATGATCGGTGCTCACCTTCTCGGGACGCGCCGAGGCGAGATAGTTCCCCATGGTGTAGGGAAGCACGAAGTAGCCGTCAGCGAGACCCTGCATGAGCGCGCTGGCGCCGAGCCGGTTGGCGCCGTGATCCGAAAAGTTGGCCTCGCCCGCGACGAACAGGCCCGGAATCGTGCTCTCGAGGTTGTAATCGACCCACAAGCCGCCCATCGTGTAGTGGACGGCCGGGTAGATGCGCATCGGCGTCCGGTAGGGATCGTCGCCGGTGATCCGGTAGTACATGTCGAACAGGTTTCCGTATCGCTGTTCGATCGCGTCGCGGCCCAGGCGCTCGATGGCGTCGCGAAAGTCGAGGTACACGCCGAGGCCGCCCGGCCCCACGCCGCGTCCTTCGTCGCACACCTCCTTGGCGCTTCGCGAGGAGATGTCGCGCGGCGCGAGGTTCCCGAAGCTCGGGTACTTCCGCTCGAGGTAGTAGTCCCGCTTTTCGTCTGGGATGTCGCTCGGATCCTTGCCGGTGTCTTCCTTGTTCTTGGGCACCCACACGCGGCCGTCGTTGCGAAGCGACTCGCTCATCAAGGTGAGCTTGGATTGGTAGTCCCCGCTCACCGGGATGCACGTCGGATGGATCTGCGTGTAGCAGGGGTTCGCGAACCCGGCGCCCTTTTTGTAGGCGCGGTAGGCCGCGGTGACGTTGCAGCCCATCGCGTTCGTCGACAGGAAAAACGCGTTGCCGTACCCGCCGGTGGCGAGGACGACCGAGTGCGCGGAGAACGACTCGACCTTCCCGGTGATGAGATTGCGCGTCACGATTCCGGCCGCGCGGCCTTCGACGGTGACGAGGTCGAGCATCTCGGTGCGGCGGAACATCGCCACGTTGCCCGCGGCGATCTGCCGGCTGAGCGCGGCGTAGACCCCCAAAAGGAGCTGCTGGCCGGTTTGGCCGCGGGCGTAGAAGGTTCGCGAGACCTGCGCGCCGCCGAACGAGCGATTGGCGAGGTAACCGCCGTATTCGCGCGCGAACGGGACGCCCATCGCCACGCACTGGTCGATGATGTTCACCGACTCCTGCGCGAGACGGAACACGTTGGCCTCCCGCGAGCGGAAGTCGCCCCCCTTGACCGTGTCGTAAAACAGCCGGAAGACGCTGTCGCCGTCGTTTTGGTAGTTCTTCGCGGCGTTGATCCCGCCCTGTGCGGCGATGCTGTGGGCCCGCCGCGGGCTGTCCTGATAGCAGAAGCAGGCCACGTTGTAGCCGAGCTCGGCCAGGGTGGCCGCCGCCGCGCCCCCGGCGAGTCCGGAGCCGACCACGATGATGTCGTACTTCCGCTTGTTCGCCGGATTGACGAGCTTCATCTCGAATTTGTGCCGATCCCATTTCTCCTCGATGGGACCGTCGGGAATGCGTGCGTCGAGCTTCATGACGTTTGACTCCCCTTACGCGGCGACCAGTTTGAAAACCCGATCGGCGCTTCAGAGCTCGACCGTCAGCCACCCGAGTAGGACGGCGACGGGGATGGAGGCGTACCCGACAAAGAGAACGACCGCGAGCCAGTGGCCGATCTTCTCGATCGTGGGCGTGTACTTCGGATGGCGCAGTCCGAGCGTTTGAAACAGGCTCGGAACCCCGTGCGCGAGGTGGAGGCTGAGCAGCGCCACCGCCACGATGTAAGAGACGGAGACCCACACGTGGTCGAAGCCCATCACGACCATGTTGTACACGTCGTAAAACTCACCGCCCTCCCACGACTGACCGTAGTACTCGGGGTAAACCACGCCGAAGGTGTGATGGAGGAGATGGAAGACGACGAAGGCCAAGACGATGAGCCCGGTCCAGGCGACGGCGCGGGCGTAGTAGGGCGTCGTCCGCGGCTTGAAGACCTGATAACGCACCGGGCGGGCCGCGCGATTGAGCGACACGAGCCGGATCGCGGCCCCGATGTGAACGAGGACGGCGCCCAAGATGATGGCGCGCATGATCCAAAGCACCGGGCCGTAGTCGCGCAGCGCCTCGGCGTAGTCGTTTAGCGTCTCTCGCCCAGCGAAGATGAGGAGGTTGCCGAGGAGGTGGGCGATGACGAAACCGAGAAGAATCAGCCCGGTCACCGCCATAAGCTGCTTCATGCCTATGGACGATCGGAGATACTGCGAAAACCAGCTCATCGATAACTCCAAGGAGCCGCGAACCCCGCCGCGCAAGCGCCGCGCGAGCCAGCCATGGATCGAGCCTCGCGGGAGATGCCACCCTGAGATGACGCCATGCGTCGAGCGACTTTAATCACAATTCGGGCTCCGCGGCAATCGCTCACGCGGTCTTCGCCGTGCGCGTCACGCGCTCAGAGGCGGGCTGCGCCGCCCGCGCCATCGGCCGGCGGCTAACCGGTGACGCCCGAGGCCAGCAAATGATCGCCGCGAGCCGAGCGCCGCACGCCCGGTAAAAGCATGGCAGCCACGCGAGCGGGATCGGCGGCGGCCCCGGCCTGGGCGAGGGCGCGATCGGCCGACGCGGCGAGATCGTCGCCCGCGCTGCCCCCGGTGAGCTCGCCCCGCCGGCGGCGCGCCGCGGCCGCGTG
>SLNH01000373.1 GCA_007133195.1 Nannocystineae bacterium
TGGGCCGGCGTGAGCCTGCGCGCGCCGGCATCAGCGGACGCGCCGTCGGCGACGGCGACGGCGACCTCGGGCGCTGGTCCGGGCGATGACGGCGCAGAGGACGGCGCTGCCGCAGGCCGCTTGGCTTCGCCGTCGGGCGCCTGCTTGTCGCCGCCTTCCGCTTTGCCGTCCCGCGCCGGCGGCGCCTCGCCCGCCTCGGCCTCGGCGACGGCGCCGACCACGTCCCCGACCTGCACCGTGTCTCCTTCGGCGCAGCGCTGCTCGGCGAGCTTCCCGGCCTGCGGGGCCGGAAGCTGAACAGTGATTTTATCCGTTTCGAGATCGACGACCGGCTCGTCCATCTCGACCGCGTCTCCGGGCTGCTTGAGCCACTTGCCGATGACGGCTTCGGTGATGGATTCGCCGAGCGGTGGGACGACTAAGTCCGCCATGATACTTGCCTCGTCTTATGTCGGCAGGGGCTGCGCGCCGACTTCGCAGCGTCCAAAATCGAGCCGCACCCTAGCGCGCGCGGCGCGAAGATAGCAAGGCGCACGCGCGGGGAGTGCCGCGGCGCGCAGCTGGAAACGAAGCGCGCGACCGAGCCGGCGCGCCGAATGCCCCGGCCTCGCGCGCCTCGTCCACGTTTCGTTACGCACCACCGAAGGCCTCGTCCAGCAGCGTTCGCTGCTCGATCGCGTGCGCCTTCCCCGAACCGGTCGCCGGGCTCGCGCTCGCCGGCCTCGACACGAAGCGCAGCCGATCGGGCTCGAAGATCTCGCGAAGGCGTGGGGCGATGAACGACAGCGCGCCCATGTTGGCGGGCTCGTCCTGTACCCACAGCACCTCGCGTGGCGCGCGGTACGCTGCGACGGCCGCCTCGATCGCATCGGGCCGCCACGGATACAGCTGCTCGACCCGGACGATCGCCGTGCGGGTGTCCTCGCGCCGACTCCGCTCGCGCACGAGATCGAAGTACAGGCGACCGGAGCACAGCATGATCCGGTCTACGCGGTCGCCGTCAGCGTCGCCGTCGGGGATCACGCGCTGAAACCGGCCCGCCGTGAGCTCCTCGACGGCGGAGGTGGACATCGGGTGGCGAAGCAGGCTCTTCGGGGTGAGCACGACGAGGGGCTTGCGCCACGGCCTGACCACCTGGCGCCGGAGCATGTGAAACATCTGCGCCGGCGTCGTGGGCTGGCAGACTTGGATGTTGTCCTCGGCGCACAGCTGCAAAAACCGCTCGGGCCTCGCGCTCGAGTGTTCCGGCCCCTGCCCTTCGTAACCGTGGGGCAAAAACAGGGTGAGACCCGACAGCCGATTCCACTTGTCCTCGGACGAAGTAATGAACTGATCGATGATCACCTGCGCGCCGTTTGCGAAGTCGCCGAACTGGGCCTCCCAGATGACCAGCGCGTCGGGGTAGTCCAGGGAGTAGCCGAACTCGAAGCCGAGCACCCCCGCCTCGCTGAGGGGGCTGTCGTAGATCCGGCACTCGCCTTGCTCCGGGTGGAGCCTGCCGAGCAGCATGTGCTCGCTGCCCGTCTTCGTATCGGTGATGAGCGCGTGGCGGTGGGAGAACGTGCCGCGGCAGCTGTCCTGTCCCGACAGCCTCACGTTGTGCCCCTGCCAGAGCAGCGAGCCGTAGGCCAGCATCTCGCTCATGCCCCAGTCGAGCGGCCGCTCGCCCCGCCCCATCTCCGCGCGCTGCGAGAGCATCCGCACGACCTTGGGATGCGCGCTCACGCCGTCCGGGACGACCGTCACCTTGTCGACGATCGCCTGCAGCCGCGCGCCTGCGACGCCGGTGTCCACGTCGGGGACGTCGCGGTCGGCGTCGCCCCGATACGGGCTCCACACCCCGGCCATGGAATGAATCACGGGGCGCTTTTCGCGCTCTCTGGCCGCTTTGAGCTCCTGTTCGAGGTGCTCGCGGTGGTCGGCGCGCATGCGCTCCAAGTCACCCTCCGCGATCACGCCCTCCTCGACGAGCTTGCGCCCGTACAGATCGACCACCGAGGACTTCTGTTGGATGCGCTCGTACATGAGCGGCTGGGTGAAGCTCGGCTCGTCCATCTCGTTGTGGCCGAATTTCCGGTAGGCGAACATGTCGATGACGACGTCGCTTTGAAACTCGGCGCGATACTCCATCGCCATTTGCACCGTCTGCGCCACCGCGTCGAGATCCTCCCCGTTTACGTGGAAGATCGGGCACTGGATCATCTTCGCGATGTCGGTGCAGTACGGCGTCGAGCGCGACTCCTGCGGCGATGAGGTAAAGCCGATCTGGTTGTTGACGATCACGTGGACGGTGCCGCCGGTGCGAAACCCGTGCAGGTTGGACAGCTGCAGCGTCTCGGCGACCAGGCCCTGCCCCGCGAACGCGGCGTCGCCGTGGATCAGCACGCCGCACGCCAGCGCGTGCTCCCAGTCGTCGTGACGGCGCTGCTTGGCGCGGACCCGGCCCACCACCACCGGATCGATGGCCTCGAGGTGGCTCGGGTTGAACGCCAGGGACACGTGAAGGCTCTTGTCGTCGTACTCGCGATCGCACGAGTAGCCGAGGTGGTATTTGACGTCGCCCCCGCCGAGCGCGGCCTCCGGCTCCACGTCCTCGAACTCGGCGAAGATGTCGCGCGCGCGGCGCCGCATGATGTTCTGAAGCACCGCGAGGCGGCCGCGGTGGGCCATCCCGATCACCGCCTCGAACGCGCCGAGGCGCGAGGCGTGGAGCAATACCCGCTCGACGAGCGGGATCATCCCCTCGCTGCCCTCCAGCGAAAACCGTTTGGTCCCAGGGTATTTGCGGTGGACGAACTGCTCGAAGCTCTCGGCGGCGACGGCGCGCTCCAATAGCTCGATGCGCGAGGCGCCGGGAAGCTCGCCCCACGCCTCGCGGGTCTCCATCCGCTCGGCGAGCCACGCCTTTTTGATCGGCGTGGAGATGTGCATGAACTCCAGGCCGATGTGGCCGCAGTATGCGCGGCGAAGCGTCGCCTCGATGTCGCGGAGCGTCGCGCGATCCACGCCGTAAAGCCCACCCGCCGGGTACTCGCGATCCAGGTCGACCTCGGTGAAGCCGTAGGTGACCGGCTCGAGCTCCGTGGTCGGAGGCCTCTGGATGAGCCCGAGCGGATCCAGCTTCGCCGCCATGTGGCCGCGAATTCGAAACGCGTTCACGAGCGGCCACACGCTGCCCGCGTCTCCCGCCGCGGGCTCGCGAATCTGCGAGACGTCGTGGTTTCGAAGCAGCGCGGCGTCCGGCTCGGTGTCCATCGCCTTCGGACGACCTCGAAAAAACACATCGTCCTCGCGGCTTCGCCGCCTGTGCGGCGCGCCGGGGGCGTGGGACCCGGACGGGCTCCGCGCGCGCGAGCGCGCCGCCGCCTCACCGTTTGGACGGTGGCCGTGCCCCGCGCCTCGGGGCGCAGTGGGATGCCCGTTTTTGGCTGCTGCCCCGTCGCCGGCGGGCGCCTTCGGCGGCGACGCCCCGGGCGAGGAACCTGTCGCTGGGGCGTAGGCGCCGCTTGCGAACAGCTCTCGCCAGCTCGGATCGACAGCCTCGCGGTCTCGTTGGTAAAGGGCGTACATCTCGTCGATGAGCCCAAGGTTTTGCCCAAGACAGACCAGATCGCGCGACATCGCCGCTCGATCCTACCCCACGGGCGGCGCGGCGGGCCACTTCGCGGCCCAGCAAAGTCGCGAGACGAGTCCCGGCGGCGCCGCCGCGGCATCCGCGGCGGCCGGTGGCGCACGCTCAGGCCGTGACCGGCGCCGTGACGTCCCGGCCGGCGACCGCGTCCAGGTAGCGGCGCACGCACTCCTCGAGGCCCAGGTACAGGGCGTCTGCAACGAGCGCGTGACCGATCGACAGCTCGCGGATCGCCGGCACGGCCCGCACGAGCGGCGGCGTGTTCCGCAGGTCGAGATCATGGCCGGCGTTTACGCCGAGCCCGCCGGCCGAGGCGGCCTCGGCCGCGGCCTCGATGCGGGCCAGCTGTTCGGCCTCGCGGTCGCCACCGAACGCGCTGGCGTACGGCTCGGTGTAGATCTCGACGCGATCGCACCCGGTGTTGGCGGCGAGCCGGATCCGCGCCGGGTCGGGATCCATGAACAGGGCGACGCGGGTGCCAGGGCCCCGAACGCGCAAGGCGGCGGCGCGGACCCGAGCCTCCTCGCGGGGCAGGTCCCAGCCGTGGTCGCTCGTGACCTCGCCGGGGGTGACGGGCACGAGCGTGAATTGCGTGGGCGCCACCTCGCGCGCCAAGCCGATGAGCTCGTCGCGATCGTCGCCCTCGAGGTTGAACTCGACGCCGCGCTCCTGACACAGCGACGCGATCTCGCGCACGTCGGCGGCGCGCGTGTGCCGGTCGTCCTCCCGCCAGTGCAGGGTGATGCCGGGGGCGCCGGCGGCGATGCATGCCGTCGCCGCCACCAAGGGCGAGGGGTTGCGCCCGCCGCGCGAGTTGCGAAGGAGGGCGACCTTATTCAAGTTCACCGAGAGCTTAGTTTGCATCGCGCCGGGTCACAGCATGCCCAAACTCGGCGCGCCGCGCCACCGCGACCTCTGCCCGACGCGGACGCCGAGAAGGAAGCGCTGCTAGCGCGCGCGCAGCGGACTGGACACGCGCAGGTGCGTATCGTCGCGGCTCACCCGCTCGACGTCGAGCTCCACCGACTCGGGGTCGATCTCCACGTAGCGCGCGATCACCGCCGCGATCTCGCCGCGCAGATCCTGCAGCCGGCTTCCGTCGAGCCCCGCGCGATCGTGAGCGAGCACGAGATGAAGGCGCCCTTTCGCCTCCTCTCGGCTCGCCCGCCGCGCCCCGAACAGGCCTTTGATTTCGTTCCACATCGCGTGATTTCTCCTACCAGTAGTGAGCACCGGAGCCCGGGCTCGTTGCCCTTAGGCGGGCGACAGGCCCAGCGCCCTGCCGATGCGGGCGAAAAAGCCGATCCCTTGCGCCACGGCCACATCGTCGATCTCCCCCGTCACGCGGCTGGCGATATTCTCATAGGCGCGGGCGGCCGCCGAGCGCGCGCCGGCGAGCGTCGCAGGCATGCCCTTGTTCGTGCTCGAGACGATCGCATCGTCGAGCGGCACCGCGCCGAGGAGCTCCAAAGACAGGATCTCGATGACGTCGTCTTGAGAGAGCATGTCGCCCCGCTTGACCATCTCCGCGGAGATCCGGTTGCAGATGAGCCGGGTGGGGATGTCTTCGGCCGCGAGGAGCCCCACGACCCGATCGGCGTCGCGGATCGACGACACCTCGGGCGTGGCCACGACGATCGCCTCGTCCGCGCCGGCCACCGCGTTGCGAAAGCCCTGCTCGATCCCCGCCGGGCAGTCGATGAGGACGTAGTCGTAGGCGCCCTTGAGCGCCCGGACGAGGTCTCGCATCTCGTCGGGCGAGACGGACTCTTTTTCGTCGCTCTGCGACGACGGCAACAGATACAGGTTGTCGATGCGGCGATCGCGGATGAGCGCCTTTTGCGCCGTGCACCGCCCCCGCACGATGTCGACGAGGTGGTAGACGATGCGGTTTTCCAGGCCCATGACCACATCGAGGTTTCTGAGCCCGATGTCGGCGTCTACGAGCACGACGCTGTGTCCGCGCTGAGCAAGAGAGGCCCCCAGGTTGGCCGCGGTGGTGGTCTTGCCCACCCCGCCCTTGCCCGAGGTAATGACGATTGCTCGACCCATGTTTCCTCCTAGATCCCCGCAGCGACGCGGTCGGCTTCGGCGCGCGAGCCCGCCCCGGCGCGCTCGGCGCCCTTCGCGACCTTCGCCTCGAGTTTGGGGATTGTGTTCATGTTGCTTCGCGCCCCGCGTCCGGCTCGCGACGATCGATTTTCATGCCGTTAGGCGTGTGGAAAGCGTGGGGCATCAGCGCGCGGCGATCCCGAGCCCGCTAGGCAGCTTTCCACGATAGGATTCAACGAGAATTTGGCCCCCCTTGGCGTAGGCGATCTCCGCGCCGCCCGAGGGCGCGTCGGCGTCGCCGGCGCGTCCGATCACCTCGCCGATCCGCAGCTGCTGCGGGGCGAGCACGAGCGCGATCACGAAGCCCGGATCCCCCGCGCACGCCGCGTGGGCGACGCCGCGCAAGGTGCCTAGGACCACGATGTTGCCTGCCGCGACCACCTCGGCGCCCGGGTTGACGTCGCCGACGATCACCACGTTGGCGGGCGCCTCCAGCACCGTCCCGCTTCGCACGGGTCCCGCGACCATGCGCGGAGCAGGGGCCACGGACGCGCCCTCTCCGTCCCCCGCGTCGCCCGCGGCCGGCGACTCGGCCGGCGCAGGCTGGGGCTTGGATTCGGCCTCCGCGTCGCGGCGCGGCCGCACCGACGCCACGCGCATCGCGTAACGCTCGGCGATCTCCTCCACCGGCCCCAAGCACCCCTTGGGCAGTCGGCCCTCGAACAGGATGTTGACCTCCCCGCCGGCGAAAAAGTGCGGCGCCTCCTCCAGCTTGGCCTCGAGCTCGGAGGTGAGCGCAGAGACCGAAGCCCGGCCATCCAAAACCACCTCGAGCCCCTTACTCCTGCCCCGCAGGATCACCGAGCCTGAGGCGTCACTCTGCCGATCGACCGCTTGTGTGGCTTGCATGTGGCGAGGTGGCTCCTTTCCGAGCGCCAGTCGCGAATCTGCGACAGGCCCACCTTCGCCCGTAACCCCTGGCGCGCATCCGGGGCAAGTTTTTGTCGTTTTGCGCGCGCGCAGGGGCGTTGGGTGATCGTCGCGCCCCCCGCATGGGTTCGCGCTACGCCTCGTCGCCCTCCTCGGCCAGCCCGAGCCCCACCATCGTGATTCGGCCGTGTTCCACCTTGCGGACGCGGAGCTTGGCCTCCCCGAGCGTGATGCTCGTGCCCACCTGGGCGTCGGGCACGCGCCGGCGCACGAGCTCCTCGAGCGTGACCTCGGGCGGCTCACCGGTCTCGATGTCGTAAAGCGAGGCCAGGTGCCCGGCCGTGGCCTCGCCCGGCAGCGGGAACTCGGGCAAAAGCTCGGAGCTGTCGTCGCTGGGTCCGCGGGCGAAAATGCGGTCGAGGGGGCCCCGCGACTCGCGGTCGACCACGATGAACACGTGATCCCCCGTTTGGATCTTCGTCGAGCCGCGCGGCGGGATCAGCGCGTTGTCTCGGATGATCATCGCGACGGCGCATCCGGTGGGCAGGGCCAGATCGCGAAGGTGTCTCCCCGACGCTCGCGACTCCTCCTCGATGGTGTAGTCGATGATATCCGCGTCGATCTCGCGAAGCGAGGTGAGCTCGAGTGACACCGGCGGCTCGGGCTGCGGCGGCTGTTCGAGCTTCAGCAGCCGCGCCGCCGCCGACAGCGTACCTCCCTGGACGAGCGCCGAGAGGATCACGACGAAGAACACGACGTTAAACAGCAGTGCACCGGCCTCGATCCCGAACATGAGCGGATAGGTCGCGAGGATGATCGGCACGGCGCCTTTCAGCCCCACCCAGCTCACCAGCACGTGCTCGCGCCACGAAAACCGAAACGGCAAAAGCAGCGGGATGACGGCGAGCGGGCGCGCCACCAGGATCAGGGCCGCGGTGATGATGAGCGCCGGGCCTGCCACGTCGATGATCGTGCTGGGCGTGGACAAAAGGCCCAGCACCACGAACATCACGATTTGGCCCGTCCACGCGACCCCGTCGTGAAACAGGACCGTGCCCCGCTGAAACGCGATCTTGCTGTTGCCCAGCACCAGCCCGGCGACATAGATCGCGAGAAACCCGCTGCCGCCTAGGACGGCGGCGAGCCCGAAGGCGAAGATGCCGCACGCGGCCGTGAGCACCGGGTAGAGCCCGGCCGCGCCGAGGTTGATTCGGTTGATCGCCTTGACCGCGAGCTTTCCAACCCCGAACCCCACGGCGAGGCCCACGCCCATCTGCACGAACAGGAGCGAAACGAGCTGGGGCCCGAGGGAGATTTCGCCGAGCAGAACTTCGATGAACCCGATCGTGAGAAACACCGCCATCGGGTCGTTGGCGCCGCTTTCGATCTCGAGCGTGGACGCCAGTCGCTCGCGGAGCCGGATCCCCGACGAGCGAAGGAGCGAAAACACCGCCGCCGCGTCGGTCGAGCCCACGATCGCGCCGAGGAGCAACCCCTCGACGAGGGAGATACCCAGCACCTCCGAGGCGACGACGCCGGTGACGAGCGCCGTCGTGAGCACCCCCAAGGTCGCGAGCAGCGCGGAGGGTTTCCAGGCGAGGCGGAGCCGGTTCAAGGAGGTCCCGAGGCCCCCGTCGAACAGGATGAAGGCCAGGGCCACGGTGCCGATGGCGTGAGCGAGCTCGTAGCTCTCGAACACGATCCCGCCGATGCCCTCCGAGCCGGCGAGCATCCCGATGCCCAGGAACACGACGAGCACCGGGAGCCCCATGCGCGCGGTGACCTTGCTCGAGACGACCGCGAGGATCATCAGGACACCGGCCACCAA
>SLNH01000008.1 GCA_007133195.1 Nannocystineae bacterium
TCGGCCGTCTGCCGTCGTTGCTCCTCCTTGAAAGGGGCCCACCCTTCCTTCGTCGGAGCGCCTCGGCAGCCAGCCTGCGAACGGCGCCGTCTGGGGGCTCACTTCAACTGAGCTCCGCTGTTGGTCAGTCGAGCTCGAAGTGGTGGAGGAAATCGTCCCACACGAGGGCGCGGTAGCGGTGGGCGAAGTCATCGGCGTACGGCTCGCCGCGGGCGATGTCGAACTTCGTGCGAGTCGTCATCCGGTCGTGGTGATGACCGAGCTCGTGCAGAAACACGTCGAGGAGCTGGAAGGCCCGCGCCTTCAGGCGCGTCCACTTGAGCACGTAGTCGTCCCCGCGCGACGCGACGGGGACCTCCAACCGCTCGAGGATGTCGGCGTTGGCGTCGAGGAAGTCCTCGCTGACGATCTCCCAAAGCTCCCGGGACCACGCCCCGACGTGGATCACGCCCGGGATGTGCCAGCCATACGTCTCGGTGCAACCTTCCGACAGGACGATGGCATCCAAGCCTTGCGACAGGCGGGTCCAACCCGGGATGAGTTCGGTAAACAGCTCGATGTCGGCTTTTCGCAGGAGGTGGACGAACGCTTTGCCGGGCCGGCGGCGGTCGATGACCGGTGCTGGCTGCGGGGTGTTGTAGTAGTTGGGCGTCTCGGCTGTTCGACTGCTTGGGAAGACGCGGCCGCCGATGAACTTCGGCGATGGCTTGCGGGTGCGGGTGGTGCGAGATCGATAGGCGGGGCGTGGTGCAGCCGTGCGACTTCCCATGAGCCAGTTGGTACCGCGGCCCAACGAGGCCGGCAAGTCGGCTCGCATGCGTTTTTGCCGAGTGATTTCAGGGCGTTACATCTTCGTGTTTAATCCGGAACGCAATCCGGATATCTTGAAGGCGCCTCACCGCTCGGTTCGTGACGGAGCCTACAGCACCGGCGCCGTCAGAACCGCCCCTCCACCCCGATCGTGGCGAGGCTGATGGACTGGCTGTAGTCGCCGGCGCCGTCGGGATTGCGGCTCGGGGCGGAAGGCGCGACGGGCTGCCCATCATCGCCACGTGGCCGAGGCTCGGTGCTGCGGTCGGCGTAAAACACCTGGGTGAGGCCGGCCATGAGCGCGAGCCGGTCGTCGGGCAGCGTGTAGCGGAGCCCGGCCGTCGCTGCGACCTTCGGCATGTCGATGACGGTGGGATCGAGGGTCTCGTCCGGGATAGCGCTGCTGTCGTACCCGAGCGACGCGAACAGCTCGGCCGGCGGCGTCACCCAATAGGAGCCGCCGGCGCGCACGCCAAAGGTATCGCGGAAGTCGCGAGGCAGGTTGACCACGATCCCCTGCCCGCCTGCGTCCCCGTCGGCAGCCCCCGTATCCGTGATCGCGCAGCGCGCGCCGGGCTCGTCGCGAACGAGGCACTGGCGCTCGAAGCGCGACCAGCGCTGGTAATCGCCGGCAAACCGCAGCTCCGCGCGCGGCAGCCGGTAGGCGGCACCGAGCCGAACGATATCGGGGAGCGTTTGCTCGAGGACCACATCCACGGGCGTGGGCTCGCCGGCGCCGAACTGGTTGGTGACCGTGCCCGACAGCCCCATTTCGCCAAACCCGGGGCTGCTCTGGTACGACAGGCCCACGGTGAGCTCATCGACCGGATCCCACATCGCGCCTGCCCCGAGGGCGAGCGTGATGTCGTCCACCTGAACGAGGCTGCGGCCCTCGACGAGCTCGCCGCCGCCCGTGACCATGTCGTCGGTGCCGCTCGCCGTGCGCGCCCGGATGGTATTGACCTCGCTCTGCACGGCGCTTAGCCCCGCGCCCAGCGTCAAGTCGAGCGCCGGCACGTGGTAGGCGCCGCCGGCCGTGACGTACAGATAGCGCTGCTCACCCTCGATGACGTGCCAGCGCTGCACGCCGTCGACCGCGCCGGGATAGGCGTCGTTTCCGGCGAACGCCTCGTTTTGCGACCAGCTCGCAGAGCCCCCGAGCGGCACGTAAAGCCCCGCGCCGACGCCGAGGTTGTCGATTCCGAGATCCGAGGCAACGCCGACGAACGGGGTGGTGATGACGTCTGACAGCTCCGCGCGCCCGGCATTGGCGTCTTGTGCCGCCGCCGGGGTGCCGGCCGCTGACTCACCGTCCTCGACCACCCGATCGATCGCCCCCGATGGACGCTCGTAGCTCGCGGTCCGATAGGCGAACAGCCCCTCCGCGTACACGCGCGTGCCCTCGCCGCGCGCGAGGCCGGCTGGGTTGTAGTAGATCGTCGTGACGTGATCCGAGGCGGCGTGCCCGTGCTCGCTGCCGAACCGCGCCGTGGCGAAACCGCCCCCCCACGCGGGGCCGGCGTGCGTGGCGACCAACAGGGCGAGGATGCCGCCGCACCCCGCATAAACACATCGTCCCCGCTTATAAAGAGCTGTCATGGTCAATGGTGAGCTATGATACGCTACTCAGTGAGCGGAGCAAATAGGCATCCATCGGCGCGCCGGCACGTAACGCGAATCGCGCCTCCGCCCGTGCTTGTGCGCAACAGGCCGTTTTCTTCGCACCACCCACGCCGAGCCGAGTCGATAAGGTCCCCATGTCGCGGATCGCAGCCCCAGGAGCCGTCGCCCCATGAACACGCCCGTGCGCTTCGGTGCCATCTGCCTACTCGGTTTCGGCGTCGCCTGTGTCGATCCCGAAGGCAAGCTCGACGACTTTTCCGAGCGCGTGATCGACGCCGGGGAGGACGAGGATGTCGATGCCGCGGCCGTCGACGACATCCCAGACGCGACCGGCACGTACCTGGCGGCGTTCATCCCGAGCCTGCTGCCCTCCGAAACCGTGCAGTTTCTCGCCGAGGTGGAGGTCGAGGACGACGGCGAAGACCCGACGCTGAGCATCTCCATGCAGCCGCTGGACACAGACACCCGCGAGCCGGTGGGTGACGAGGCCAGCGCCGAGGACGTGAGCATCGACGGCGCCGCGCGGTTTTCCGCGGTGCTCGCCGAGTTTCCGCCGGACTCCGAAGGCTGCGATCCGGAGCCCGATAACCCGGTGGTGATCCCGGCAGACGCGAGCCCCGTGGGCAGTGAGCTCGCCCTGACGGTGACGCTAAGCGGTGCCATCGTCACGGACGAGCTTTTGTGCGGCGACGTGGAGGCCGTGGAGTTCGGCACGCTAGGCTGCGAGGACCTGGACGGTTCGACGTTCGGCATGATCCGCGTCGACGACGATGTCGATCCGGCCGACTTGCCCGAGCCCCTCGGCAGCTGCCCGGACGACTAGGACTCGCGCACGCGTTTTCGCCGCGGCGGTATCCGCCGATCCGGCGCCGCAAAGTCGCCGCCGACCTCAATCGCTTTTCGGGTCGCCGACGCCTATCTCGGCCGGTCCGGGTGGCGTCCCGTGCGTAACGATCCGCAGCGTCTCGAGCCGCCACGCGTCGTCGCCGTTTCGCTCGTCGGCGATGAGCTCGAGCTCGGCGTGCGCCCAGTCGCGTTCGTAGTCGAGGATCGCCACGAGGTCGGCGCGCTCACCCTCCGGGTCGATCCGCGACCAGGTGATCCGATAAACGCCGCGGTAGGGACCGCCCGCTTCGACCGCGCGGGCCATCTCATCGCGCGCCGAGGAGGCGGCGCGCGCGCCGCTCTCCCCCTGCGCCAGGGCCGCCAAGATTTCCTTCGCCTCGCGCACGGCGGTCTCGGGCGCGGGCTGTTCGCCGCGCGCGGCCCCGGCGCCGAGCGCCTCCTCGGCGAGCTCGTCCGGAATCGGCAGCGACACGCCGACGACAAGCCAGTCGTCCCCGCTCTCCTCGAAGCTGAGCGAGCCCTCCACATCCCCCCGCGCGAACGAAAACACCGCCACCACGTCGGCCGATCGTCCGCTTTCCCCATCTGCGACGTCCACGTCGACGACCCGCCTGGTGGACTCGAAGGCGCCCATCACCTCGGCCAGATCCTCGGCTCCCTCCACGAACGCGAGGCGCCCCACGTCGCGCTTTAGCCGCGGCGACGCCTCGTCGTAAACGCTCCCAGGATCTTCGAGCAGCGCCCGCATCACCTCCTCGGTGTGGGGCTTCGCCGCGCCGAGCAGGGCGTCGTCGCTCCCGCACGACAGCGCCGCGCACGCCATCACCAGCGCCGGCCACGCGAGCCGGCGGCTCATCACGCGGGCTCCGCCAGCAATCGCACGAAGCGGGCGACGAGATTCGTCGCCACGGTGAGCCGGTAGTCCGCGCTGGACCGCACATCGTCGATCGGGGTGATCTCCGCGGCGAGCGCTCGTGCGGCGCGGGCGGCGGTGTCCTCGTCCGGCGGCCGCCCCGCCATGGCGCGCTCCACCGCCACCCCGCGAATCGGCCGATCGGCGAGCGCGCCGAGCCCGATCCGCGGCTCGGCGATAAGCCCGTTTTCCAGCCTCGCGGTCGCCGCGATCATGAGCTTGGAGATCGACTGCGCCCGGCGCGTCCCCACCTTGCGCCAAAACCGCCGCGTGCCCGGCGCGGGCGGCGGGATTGTCACCGCCGTGACGAGCTCGTCCGGTGCCATGTCAGTCTGCCGGTAGCCCGTGCAAAACGCGTCGTAGGCCACCCGCCGCGCGCCGCGCCCCGCCGACGAGAGCTCCACCTCGGCGCCGAGCGCGAGCCAGACCGGAAGCGTGTCGCCCACCGGCGACGACGTCACCAGGTTTCCGCCGAGCGTCCCCCGGGCCTGGATCTGAAGCGCACCGATCTCGCGCGCGGCGGCGCGCAGAATCGAAAGCTCCTCGCGCCCGGTATCGCTGCTCAAGACGTCGAGGTAGGTGGTGGCCGCGCCGAGGCGGAGGCTGCCGTCACCGTCGCGCGCGATTCCCCGCAGCGGGCGCAGGTCGAACAGGTCGACGATCCCCGGCGGCGGCGGCACCCGATGGCCGCTCACGAGGAGGTCCGTGCCGCCGGCCAGAATCGTGTACTCCGGGTGCGCCTCACGCACAGCGAGCGCCTCCTCGAGCGTGTTCGGGCGAAGGTACGCCGTCACTCCGCCCCCTCGCCCCGACCGCGCGCCGCGGCGCACTCGAGCGCATCGACGATGAGCTGGTAGCCCGTACACCGGCAGATGTTTCCGGCGAGGAGCTCGCGCAGGCGGTCGCGGGAAGCATCGGGCTCGCGCTCGAGGGCCCGCACAGCGCACACGGCGATCCCCGGCGTGCAGATGCCGCACTGCGTCCCGCCGAACGACACGAGCTCTTCGCGCACCGCGCGCGCGACCGCTCCGTCGCCGAGGCCTTCGACCGTGCGCACCTCGCGTCCCTCCACCTGGCCCGCGGCCACGAGACACGAGCACACCGCTTCGCCGTCGACCAGCACGGTGCACGCGCCGCACTCGCCCTCGCCGCAGCCCTCCTTCGTCCCGGTGAGCGCGAGATCCTCGCGCAGCACGTCGAGAAGGCGCCGCCACGGAGAGACGTCGAGCGCCGTTTGTTCGCCGTTCAAGGAAAAACGAAGGTTCACGAAATTACCTCGCGCTCGTTTTTCGAGACCGGGGCGCGCTCTGCCTGGGCCAAAGCGCGGGCGATGTGCTCGGGGAGCGCCGGCACCGCGTCGAACGGTGCGCCGAGCGCGTCTTCGAGGGCGTTCGCGACGGCCGCCGCCGGGCCGTCCATGGGGATTTCACCCACCCCCTTGGCGCCGTGGGGCCCGTGCGGATAGGGCTCCTCGACGATAATCGTCTCGAGCTCTGGGGCATCGGCGAACGTCGGCACGATGCAATCGGTCATGCGGCGATTGACGACGCTGCCCCGCTCGTAGGCCACGTGCTCCCAAAGCGCCCACCCGAGCGCCTGGAGCGTCCCCCCCTCGATCTGGCCTTTGACGATGATCGGGTGAATCGCCTTGCCGACGTCGACCGCGTGGATACAGCGCTCGACCTGGACCTCGTAGGTGTCGAGATCGACGGCGACATCCACCACGCACGCGGCCCACCCATAAACGGCGTAGGCCGAGCCCGTGTAGCTGTCGTCGTCCCACTCGATCCCTGGCGGCGGCGAGTACTGCGCAGTCTCGCTGATTTCGCCGAGCTCGCCGGCGGCGCGGCGGCCGAGCTCGTCCATCGGCGCGTCGATCCCTTGCTCGTCCGCCCACGCCTCGATGCGCCGGCGGAGCGCTGAGGCCGCTCGCTCCACGACGCCGCCGACGACCATGCAGGTGCGAGAGGCGACCGTGGGGCCGGAATCCGGGACCGATCCCGTCTCGGGCTCGGGCACGCGCACGAGACCGACGTCCACCCCGAGCGCCGCGGCGGCGAGCTGCGCAAAGATCGTGAGCGTCCCCTGGCCGATATCCGTGGAGCTCGATCGCACCTCGAAGCCGCCGCCTTCGCACAGCGCCACCGTGGCCCGACCGGCGAGCTTCTCCTCGCCGCTGCCGGTGAACCCGGCGCCATGGTAGTAAAACGCCAGACCGCGCCCTCGGCGAACGGGTGTGCCCTGCTCCGCGGGCGCGAGCTCGCGCGGCGGCGCCGACCCCGCCGCCGCTTCGGCGCGGGCGAGCGCCGCAGGCCCGCCCACGCTGTAGCTGAGAGTTTGGCCTGTGGCCGTCTCATCGCCGAGCTCGAGCATGTTGCGCCGGCGCATTTCGAATGGCTCGATTCCGAGCTGTCTGGCGGCCTTATCGATCTGGCGCTCGTAGGGAAAGGTCGTCTGCGGCGCGCCGAAGCCGCGGAACGCCCCGTGCGGGGACACGTTCGTCGCCACCGCGCGACCGACGATGCGGACGTTCGGGCAGCGGTAGGGGCCGGTGGCGTGGAGGACCGCGCGCGAGAGCACCACCGGCGAGAGCGTGACGTACGCGCCGCCGTCCAAGACCACATCGACGTCTTGCGCGACGATCGTGCCGTCTTTCATGACGCCCAGGCGGTGGTGGACCCGCGCCGGGTGGCGCTTGGTGGTGGCGCCGATGTCTTCGTCCCGGTCGTAGACGAGCTTCACCGGCGCCCCCGACGCGCGGGCGAGCACGGCGGCGTGCGCGCCGATCATCGACGGATACTCTTCCTTGCCCCCGAAGCCCCCGCCGGTGACCGACTGGGCGATCACCACCTTCTCGGGCGGCAGCGCGGTGAGCCGCGCGATGGCCTTGTGAACGTAATAAGGGCACTGCATCGAGCCGGTGAGCCGGCACGCCCCCTGGTCGTCCCAAGCCGCCATCACGCCCTGGGGCTCGATGTACATCTGCTCCTGCGGTCCGGTGCGGTAGGTCCCGTCGATGACGAAGTCGGCCTCCGCGAGCGCGCGCTCTACGTCCTGGCCCTTTTGGACGTCGAACCGGCGCATCACATTGTCATCCCCGTAAAGGACGACCTCGCCGGCGAGCGACTCCTCGATCGTGAAGCTCGCAGGCAGCGGCTCGATATCCAGCTCGATGTGGTCGGCCGCCTCGCGCGCGCGCGCCCGGGTCGGCGCCGCCACCAGCGCCACGGCCTCGTCGGGATGGCGCACTCGGCCGCCTATCGGGACGAGCGCCGGTTGGTCGTCCTCGATGAGGGCCACCACGTTTTCGCCCGGAATGTCGGCCGCCGTAGCCACCGTGATGCCCGACCAATCGAAGTCGGGATCTTGGCGGATCGCGCGCAAAACGCCGTGAGGCACCCGGCTGCGCACCGTCTGCCCGTGCAGCATGCCCTCGGCGGTCAGATCATCTACGTATAAGGCGCGGCCGCGCACCTTGGCGCGGCCGTCGACGCGCGGGATCGACACCCCGACCGCGAGCGCCGGGTCTCCGCTTACGCGGCTCGGATCCGCCATCCCCCCATTTAGCCCCGAAGGCCGCCCGCCAACAAGTCAGGGCCCGCACAAATCGGAGCCCATGGCGCGCCCGCCGAGCGCGCGTGCCGATCCGGAATCATGGATAGTCTCGGCGTGGTTTTGCGCCGAAAGTCGCGGGTTCATGGTGCGGCCTTTATCTCATCGCCTCGCTGCAAGGCTTCTCGCGCAGTATTCACGGCCCGGCGCTTTCGCGAACAAGGCGTGCATCACCCAGCCCGCCTGTCGGCCTCGTCCTCTCGCTCGGTCGCGGGCTCACGCATCGCCGCGCTCCGCTTGGCGCGCTCCGCGAGCACCGGCGTGACGCCGAGAAGCTTAAGAAACCGCCCGGTCGCGCTCGGGATCAGCGCTGCCAACGCCAAGAGCGGCCTCACGGGGCCGGGAGTCACGAGCACCTCGCTCGATCCCCGGATCACTTTCAACACGGCCTTGGCCACGCGCTCGGGCCGGACCTCGCGCATGGCGCGCGGCGCCTTGACCCCGTGGTCGGCCCACATGCCCGCCTCGGCCACGAAGCTCGGACACACCGTGCCCAGGTGAACACCCGTGCCTTCGAGCTCGATCGCGACGGAGCCGGTGAAGCCGTTTATGCCGTGCTTGGTTGCGGTGTACACGGCGTTGTAAGGCGTTACGGACTTGCCCGACATCGATGAGACGTTGACGATGACGCCGCGCCCGCGGCTGACCATCCCAGGGATGACCCTGGCCATGAGGTCCAGGGGCGCCGCGAGATTGGTGGTGAGCTGCGCCTCGATGTCGGCCGGCGATTGGTCGGTGAACGCGACCGCGATCTCCACGCCGGCGTTGTTTACGAGGATGTCGAGCTCGCCGGCCTCGTCGATGAGTCGGGCGCGGTCGTCGGCGCGGCTGAGATCGGCGGCGATCGTTTGCACCTTGGCCCCCGCCTCCTCACACGCGCGAGCGACCTCGGCGAGCTTGCTGGTCTCGCGCGCAGACAGAACGAGGTGCGCCCCCTGGGCGGCCAGGGCCTTCGCGATGTAGACCCCGAGGCCGCGCGACGCCCCCGTGATGAGTGTCCGTTTTCCTCGGATATCCCGCACCATGCCCCGGATGGTCTCACAAAGCCCTCGCCTGCGCATCGGTCCCCCTCGCGCGGCGGTGAGGAGACCCGAGCGCCCGCGGCCGGGCGCACAATGCCGTGCACCACGCGTAAACCGTGGCTAGACTCCTCCGTATGGCACCCGAGTTGCCGAGCTGCCCCCGCTGTGGAGGCGCGCTGGTGCGCGTCGTGTACGGCCTCCCCACGGGCTGGCTGTCGAAACAGGCCGAGCGCGGCGACGTCGTCCTGGGCGGATGCATGTTGCCCCCCGAGAAGTCCAGGCCGACGCACTCGTGCCGCGCGTGCAGGCGCCCCGTCCAGCTCGATGAGTCGGGACACGCGTTCGCCCTCGATGAGGATGCACGACGACAGCCTTGACCTCCCACATCGGTGCGCCGTGCCGCCCACTCGCGGGCGGCTGCGCTGCGGGCGTCGGCCCTCACCTTTGGGCGCACCGCCCGCCGACCCGGCGAGCCTGCCCCCACCGGAACCGCTGCCGCCTCCAGCGGCGGCCCTGAGCGGTCGTCGAGGAGGCGGCTCATCTTGACATCTCGCATCGGCTGGGAAACCGTCTTGCGCGGGCCGCAAGGACATCGTCGGAATCATGATCCGCTCCGAGAACCTCTTTAAGTACTACGGCGGCAAGCGGGCGCTCGGGCCCGTGTCCTTCGAGATCGGCGAGGGTGAAAGCGTGGGCTTCCTCGGCCTGAACGGGGCGGGAAAGACCACGGCGCTCCGCATCCTCGCCTGTGACCTGCGCCCGTCCGGCGGCACGGTGTCTATCGGCGACGTGGACGCCGTGGCCCGCCCACAGGAGCTCAAAACCCGGATCGGCTTTCTACCGGAGCACCCGCCGCTTTACAGCGACATGACGGTCGCGGACTACCTGCGGTTCGTGGGTAGGCTGCGCGGCGTAAGCCGGTCCGCGATCGAGCGCCAGGTGCAGCGCACCGCCGAGATCACGCAAATCGCGGATGTCGCCGGCGAGCTCATCCGCCACCTATCTCACGGCTACCGCCAGCGGGTGGGCGTCGCTCAGGCGATCCTCCACGAGCCGGCGCTCCTCATCCTCGACGAGCCGACCCGCGGCCTCGACCCGGTGCAGATCGTGGAGATGCGCTCGATGCTCCGCGACCTCAAGTCAGAGCACACGGTCTTGATTTCCAGCCACATTCTCACAGAGATCAGTGAGACCTGTGACCGCCTGCTCGTCCTCGGCGACGGGGCGATCATCGCCTCGGGCACCGAGGCCGAGCTGTCGGCGCGGCCCATGAAATCCCAGCGATTCCGGGTGGGCGTGGCGCTCCCCGACGACGGCGGCGCCGAGGGCGCCGCGCGATGCGTGGCCGACGTGGAGGCAGTCGAAGACGTCTCGGAGGGCGCGGAGGAGGACGGGGCGCTGGTCTTCGAGGTGACGGCGTCTCGCGACGCGCGGGGCGCGGCCGTGCGCGCCCTCGTAGAAGGCGGCTTCGACGTCGTTTTCCTCGAGCGAGCCCGCCGCGAACTCGAAGGAATTTTCCTCGAGCTCGTGCAGGGCAAAGGAGGCGACGATGCGGCCGCTTAGTATCATCTTCCGCCGCGAGCTAGGCGCCTACCTGAGCTCGCCGCTCGGCTACATCATCGCCGCCGCCGCCCTCCTCACCACCGGAATCCTGTTTCAGTGGGAAGGGCTCGGCGGCGAGCCGAAGCTCTCATCGGACGTCCTCACCCAGTTTTTCTACGTAGCGAGCGGCGTCACCATGTGCGCCGCGATCTTGCTCTCGATGCGCCTCGTCGCCGAGGAGCGCCAGGAGGGCACGCTCGTCCTCCTCTCCACCTCCCCCGCCAGCGACCTGGCGATCGTGCTGGGCAAATTTCTGTCGGCGTTTGCGTTGTTGGCAGGAATGCTGGCGCTCACGCTCTACATGCCGCTCCTCATTTTCGTGAACGGTAAGGTGGCCGTGGCGGAGATCGCGGCCGGCTACCTCGGCCTGTTTTTGCTGGGCGGCGCGGTGCTCGCCATCGGCCTGTTCGCGAGCGCGCTGGCCAGACTGCAAATCGTCGCGCTCCTCGTGGGCGGACTCATCACGGCCGTCCTCGTACTCATCTACCACCTCGCCGGCATCGTGGACCCGCCGCTTTCCACCGTGTTCGAAAAGCTCGCCCTGTATCACCTGCACTTTCACGGATTCATGACGGGCCTGATCGAGCTCGAGAGCGTGGTCTACTACGCGGCGGTGATCTATTTCTTCCTGCTCTTGGCCACGAAGACGCTGGAGGCGAAGCGATGGCAATGAGGACGCCAAGCGCTTGGTGGCTCTCGGCGCTTTTCGTCGCCGGTCTTCTCTTCGTGTTTGTCGGCCAGCGGCCGCTGTCGCAGACGGACGCGCTCGGACCGGCGCTCACGGTTTTGGGGACGGCGCTCGCGCTCGGCGCCGCCGCGGTTCGCGGGTGGGTGGTCTACCGCGCCAAGGGCGCGGGCCGCCGGACGGAAGCGGTGCTGCTTGCGACGGAGCTAGGGGCCCTGGCGGCGCTCGCCACCTACGCGCTCACCGGCGCTCGGGCCACGGACGCGATCGACTTTGCGAGCCAAGAGGCCGAGTCCACCTATCTCGCCGCGATGCGCGCCGGTTATGCGATTCTGTTCGGCCTCGCGCTGATCCCGAAGCTCGTCGTCGAGATCGGGCTCGGCGTCGCCCGCCGCGGCCGGTTCGCGCGTCCCGCGGATCTCGATGGCGCGGGAGCCTCCCAGAGCGTCGAGCTCCCCAAGGTGCGCGAGCTCGCGTGGTCGGGGCTCACCATCGCGCTCGCGGGCGCGTTTTTGATGGTGTCCTGCCACGTCGCCTCGGAGCGAAACGCGCGGGTCGACGTGAGCTACTTCAAGACGTCCAGCCCGGGCGAATCCACCATCAGCATGGCGGAGAGCGTGGGCGAGCCCATCGAGGTCTTGCTGTTCTTTCCAGAGGTAAACCGCGTCAAGTCCGAGGTCCGGGGCTACTTCAACGACCTCGAGCGCCAAACCGGCAACGTCCGCGTCGAGGAGCACGATCGAATGGTCTCGGCCGACCTCGCGCGCGAGCACAACGTCACCGAGGACGGCACCATCCTCGTCGTGTACCAAGGGCGAAACGAGCGGATTCGCGTATCCTCCGAGTTCGAGCAGGCGCGGCGAGACGATCTTCGGACGCTCGACGGTGACGTGCAAGAAGCCCTCATGCGGGTGATCCGGGAACCCCGCGTCGCCTACTTCACGGTGGGCCACGGCGAGCTGAATGATCCCGACACCCGGGCGGTCCTCGGCGCCGAGGAGCCCGGGCTCACCGTCGAGCTGCTTCGCCAGCGCCTCACCATGTTGAATTACGAGGTGCGCGACCTCGGCATGACCGAGGGGCTTGCCCGCGGCGTTCCCGACGACGCGACGATCGTGTTTTCGCTCATGCCCCACTCCGAGCTGTTGCCCGAGGCGCAGGCGACGCTCGTGCGCTACCTGGAGGACGGCGGCCGGCTATTCATGGCGCTCGATCCGCGGGGCGAAGCCGACCTCGGCGCGCTCGGAGAGCGGCTCGGCGTGCGGTTTCGAGACACACCGCTCGCAGACGACGACATGTTCATTCCGCAGCGGCGAAACGACTCCGACCACCGCCTCGTGGTCACGAACCAGTTTTCGTCCCACGCAGCCGTCTCGACACTGGCGCAGGCGGGGCCGCGCGCCGAGGTGGTTTTGAATAGCAGCGGTTACCTGGAGAATGCGGAACAGGCCGATCCCGCGTCCCGACTGGATCGGACCTACCTGATCGAGACGCTGCCCTCGGCGTTCGCCGACGAGACCGGCGACTTCGTGTTCGACGAAGCGCTCGAGGAGCGGGATAGCTACGACGTCGCGGTGGCCGTCGAAGGTGAGCTGTCGCCTCCGGGCGAGGCGCGAGAGGCCGGGGGCGAGGCGCCCGGCGACGGGGACGACGGGGACGATAGCGACGGCGACGACAGCGACGATAGCGACGGCGACGACAGCGACGACCGGCGACAGCACGGGGACGATGACGGCGAGTCGCGCGAGATGCGGGCGCTCGTGTTCGCCGATGGCGACATGGTCAGCGACGCCCTCGTCGCTCAGGTTCCGGCCCACCGGATTTTGATAGACGACGCCATACGCTGGCTAGGCGGCGAGGAAGAGTTCGCCGGTGCGGTGGAGTCGGAAGAGGACGATTACATCCAGCACACGCGCAGTGAGGACGTGTTCTGGTTTTACTCGACGATCGTCGGTGCGCCCGTCCTGGTCCTCGGGTTCGGGCTCACCTGGGTGTACCTTCGCAGGCGACTCCTCACCGGGAGGCCGTCATGAAATGGGGAGCTATCGTCCATGGCGCGCTCTTGTTGCTCGTTCTGATCCTCGGCTACCGGACCCTCGGCGACGATGGCGGGCCCGGAGAAGAGCTCGGCGACGTCACCGTCTGGCGGGTGCCCGCGTCGTCCATCGAGGCCATAAGCTACAGCGAGGACAAAGCGGGTGTCCGCGTCGAGCGCCGGGATGCCGACGGCGCGTCCTACCTGTGGGGGATTCAAACGCGGCGCGCGGATGACCCTCACGACCACGGGCATGGCCACGATCATGGCCACGGGCATGGCCACGGGCATGGCCACGATCATGGCCACGACCACCACGGCCACGATCACGGAGGCGGAGAGGAGCACGTCCACGAATACCAAGAGGACTACGGCGAACCCGGTGAAAGCGACGGAGGGCGCGACGCAGCCCCCGAAGGGAGCGACCCCGAAGGAAGCGAGGGAGCGAGCCAGGGCGAGGACGATCCATCGCCCGAAGGTACCGACGACGCGCCCGAGCCCACCGAGGACCCCGAGGGACAGTCCAGCGAACAAGCCGGCGGCGATGAGGAGTTCGAGACGGTGGAGTTCCCGGTAGGCGAGTCCGGCGAGGAGCTATTCGAGCTGTATGCCGAGCTCACGGCGATCCGCGATCTCGGCGTGCCAGACGACGAGACGCGCGAGATCTACGAGGACGAGGAGGAGGGGGGCGAGATCATCGTGCACCTCGAGGACGGGCAGACGCGCGCCCTCACGCTCGGGGATCGCGTCTACGGCGGCGCCGATCGCTATGTGTTCGAGCGGGAATCCGGCCGCACCTATGTCCTGCGCTCGCGCGTCATCCGCGAGCTCCGCGGCGGCCAATCCACGCTCGCCCTGCGGCAGCTTCACGACTTCGACGACGACGACGTGGGCGCCGTCGCCCTCACCGCCGGGGACACGACCCGCGAGTTCACCCGACTGGGCGAGGACGACGGCAGTCAGGGCGCCCCGTCCGGGCTCGGCGGCTCCAGCTGGGCCGACGCGGCCGCTCCGGGCGACGACCTGCCGGCCGTGGCGACGTTCCTCGGCCAGCTCGGTCACGTGAGGCCGCAGTCGTACGCGCCGGACATCAGCAAGGCCGAAGCCGACAAACGGCTCTCGCTCCGCTTTTTGGATGACGATGGCGAGGTGCTGGGCACGTTCGAGCTCTACGCACACCCGGCGGGCGAACACGAACCCACCGACGACGCGGACGACGGAGACAGCGAGCTCGCGTACTACGCGTGGACGGAGCGGACGCGGGTTTTGGGGCGCGTGAGCTCGGTAGCGGCCGAGCGATTGGCCGAGGACGCCCGCGCCCTTGCCTCACCCGCAGGCGACGAGATGCCGGCGGCCGAGCGAGGCGAGAGCGCGAGCGAAGCTCTGGCGCCGTGATGGGGTGGGGCCGCGCCCTCCGCCGGGCGGACGAGAAGGCGCGAAGCGGGACACCCCCTAGCCGAGCTGTTTGTTGGCGAAGTCCCAGTTCACGAGTTTCCAGAACTCCTCGATGTACTTGGGACGCGCGTTGCGGTAATCGATGTAATAGGCGTGCTCCCACACATCGATGGTGAGCAGCGGGGTTTTCCCCTCGGCGATCGGCGTCCCGGCGTTTGGATGCGATTCGATCGCCACGCCGCCGTCGTCGGTTTTGACGAGCCACGTCCAGCCGCTGCCGAACAGCGCGGCCGCCTCCGCGTTCCACTTCGCCTGGAAGTCCGCAAAGCTGCCGAACGACTTCACGATCGCGTCGGCGACCTTGCCGGTGGGCTCACCACCGCCGCTCGGGCTCATGCAGTGCCAGTAAAACGTGTGATTCCACACCTGGGCGGCCTGGTTGAACAGCTTTTGCCCGTTGTGGTCCTTGTATGCCTTCTGAATCAGCTCCTCGAGGCCGAGCTTTTCCTCGGGCTTGTTCTCGATGAGGCTGTTCGTCGTGTCGACGTATTTTTGGTGATGCTTGCCGTAGTGATAGTCGAGGGTCTCCTGCGAGATCACCGGCTCGAGCGCGTTTTTCGCGTAGGGTAGCTCGGGGAGCGTATGAGCCATGTTCTTGCCTCCTTGCGCAGTATCTCGGACTGCGAAAACGGGTAGCGCCGCAGCGCGGCTGTGCAGCATGTAGGCGCTCCATGAAGCGTGTCAAGCCCGCGGCGCGCGCCCCGAGGGTCGCCGCGCCCGCGCTGCCGCTCGCTTGCGCGTGTCCGGAGCAGCAGATTATAAGGGCGCCCCGCCCACGAGGAGTGATCATGCCCCGCCGCTACTGGCTCATGAAGAGCGAGCCCCACGTCTACTCCATCGACGACCTCGAGCGAGACGGCCGCGCCGAGTGGGAGGGCGTGCGCAACTACCAGGCGCGCAACTTCATGCGCGACGACATGAAGGTGGGCGATGGGGTCCTGTTTTATCACTCGAACGCGAAGCCACCCGGCGTCGCGGGCGTCGCCCGCGTGTGCCGCGAAGCCTACGCCGACCACACGGCCTTCGATCCCGACAGCGACTACCACGATCCCAAGAGCCGGCGAGACGAGCCGCGCTGGCTCATGGTCGATGTCGAGTTCGTCGAGAAGTTCTCGTCGCTCGTGGCACTCGACACCCTGCGCGCGACGCCCGGGATCGAGGACATGATGGTCTTGCGCCGGGGTATCCGTCTCTCGGTTCAACCCGTGACGCGAAAACAGTTCGACCGCGTGGTGGCGCTCGGCCGCCGAGGCTGATGAAACCACCTGGAATTCATATCTTTTTCCAGGACGACCGACGACGCGAGCGCGCGGCGACCACCCCGCTCGCCGCGGTGCGCCATCGCGGCTTGTCGCGAGGGCCGGTGTCCGCGAGAATCCCCCCTACCAGGACGCGCCGCCAGGCCGGCCGGTTCGATCGTCTGTCCGAATCCCGCGCCCCTGCCGGCGCATCCGGGCGGCGCCGCCGCGCAGTAAGAGGAGCAACATGAGTACGCACGCCAAGCTTACATACGAGGGAAAGGAGTACACCCTCCCGGTCGTCGAGGGCACGGAGGGTGAGCGAGCGGTCGACGTCTCCCAGCTGCGCCAAAGCAGCGGGCTCGTCGCGCTCGATCCCTCGTTCGGGAACACCGCGGCGACGGAGAGCTCGATCACCTTCATCCACGGGGAAGAGGGAATCCTGCGGTACCGGGGCTATCCCATCGAGCAGGTCGCCGAGCGCGGCCGCTTTACCGAGGTTTGCTACCTGCTCATCTACGGCGAACGGCCGAGCCCGGAAAAGCTCCGGGAGTTTCGCAAGCGCCTCACGTACCACACGCTTCTTCACGAGGACATGAAGAAGTTCTTCGAGGGCTACCCGGCGAACGCCCACCCGATGGCCATGCTCGCGGCGATGTTCGCCTCCCTCGCCACCTTCTACCCGGAAGAGTCCACCGCCGTCGATGACAACATCGCCCGGGTGATCGCCAAGTCGAAGACGATCGCCGCCTTCGCCTACAAGAAGTCGATCGGCCAGCCGTTCATGTATCCGAAGAACGACTTGAGCTGGCCCGCCAACTTCCTACGAATGATGTTCGCGGTACCTTCGGAGCCCTACGAGATCCCCGAGGTCTTCGAGGACGCGCTCAACCTCCTCCTCATCCTTCACGCCGATCACGAGCAAAACTGCTCCACCTCGACCATGCGCATGGTGGGGAGCAGCGAGGCGAACCTGTTCGCGTCCCTGTCCGCCGCGATCTGCGCGCTGTGGGGCCCGCGGCACGGTGGCGCCAACCAGCGGGTGATCGAAATGCTCGAGGCCATCCAAGAAGACGGCGCAGACCTCCCGGGCTTTTTGGACAAGGTGAAAGACAAAAAGTCCGACGTCCGCCTGATGGGGTTCGGGCACCGGGTTTACAAGAACTTCGATCCGCGCGCGCGGATCCTCAAGCGGGCCGCCGATCGCATCTTTAACGAGCTCGGCATCAGCGATCCGCTGCTCGAGCTCGCCAAGCGCCTCGAGGAGACGGCGCTCGAAGACCCCTACTTCGTCGAGCGCAAGCTCTACCCGAACGTCGACTTTTACAGCGGCCTCATCTACCGGGCGATGGGAATCCCGACTTCGATGTTCACCGTGATGTTTACGCTCGGCCGGCTGCCAGGTTGGATCGCACACTGGCTCGAGATGAAGACCGACCCGTCCGGGTATCGCATCCACAGGCCGCGCCAGATCTACGCGGGCCCGCGCGAGCGCGAATTCGACGATCGCGGCACCCGCCACATGTGACGGCTCGGGCCTACCGCCCCGCGAACGACGGCCGGCACGCCCCCTCGTACGGGACTGCGGTCGTGTAAAATGGCCCTGAACCTCGCCGCTGCCGGCGGCTTATCGACGGGGAAGGACCATGAAGTTGCGCAGGGGTAGTTTCGTCATCGGAGCACTCGTCCCGGGCGTGCTGGTGCTCGCACAAGGCTGTGGGAGCGGTACCGAGCAGCCGAGCGGGGCCGACGCCGGCGTCACGGCGGACGCCGAGGTCACGGCCGACGCCGGCACGGCGCCCGCCGACGCCGACACGGGTAGACAGCCGTCGGCGGACCACTCGTCGATAACCGGCGAGGAAGGCGTCACAGCGGACGGCGAGAGCGTCGCGGAAGTGACCATCGAGCTGCGAGACGATGACGAAAACCCCGTGCCCGGCGTCACCCCCGAGTTCAGCGCGTCGGGACAGGGCAATGAGTACGAGGGCTGCACCGCGACCGACGACGAGGGCATCTCGACGTGCGGCATGACCTCCACCGAGGCGGGGGACAAGGTGCTGGCGATCATCGAGCCCGTGCACGTGTGGGGCGACGCCATCGAATTCCTCCCGCCTTGCGACGAGTCGGGGGAGCCGTTCGGGGGCGGCGACGGCAGCGCGGAGGATCCCCACCGGCTGTGTGCGCCGGAGCACCTAGCCGCCGTGGGCGCGGAGAGCGGTGTGCTGGGAAGCGCTTTCATGGTCCGCAGCGACCTCGACATGGCTGGAACCAGTGACTTCCCGATGATCGGCGCGGCCGGCGATCCGTTTACGGGCCGATTCGACGGCCGGGGGTTTGCCATCGAAAATCTGACGATCGATCAGCCCACCGAGGACGAGGTCGGCATGTTCCGCAGGATCGAGGATGCCGAGATCACGGGGGTCCGTCTCGACGACGTCACGATCCACGGAGGCGCACGCGTCGGCGCGATCGCGGGCACGATCGACGGCGCCGTCGAGGGCGCGCAGGCTGCCGGCGTCGTAACGAGCAGCGGTGATGCTGCGGGCGGGCTCGCCGGCCGGCTCGAGGGCGGCGAGATCACGGACTCGCACGCGGCGGTGGACGTAGACGGCGGCCAGGGAACGACTGGTGGGCTCGCCGGCGAGGTCACCGGCGCGGCGATCCGCGAATCGAGCGCCACAGGAACCGTGGAGTCGCTCGTCGTGGCTGGAGGCCTCGCGGGGGAAGTCGCTGGCGGCGCGAGCATCGAGAGCTCCTCGGCCGAGGGGGCGGTGATCGGAGACGCCGGTAGCGGCGCGCAGATGGGCGGCCTCGCGGGCTCGCTGGCCACGGAAAGCACGATCGCCGACTCCCACGCGGCGGGCGACGTGTCCGGGCTCGATCAGGTCGGAGGGCTCATCGGCTTCGCTGGTGGAGGCACCGAGATCGAAGACTCCTACGCCACCGGTCATGTGACGGGAACCGACAGCAGCGTGGGCGGCCTCGTCGGCGACAACGCCGCGACCATCACAGGATCGCACGCCTCTGGCGACGTCGAGGGTGAAAGCCAGCAGGTGGGGGGCCTCGTCGGCGACAACGGTTCAAATGGAACGATCGAGGAGAGTCACGCCACGGGCGATGTGTTTGGCGAGGACCAGGAGGTGGGCGGCCTAGTCGGCCAGAACGCCGGCACGGTGCGAAAGTCGTTCGCTGCGGGCGATGCCAGCGGTGAGGCCGGACGTATCGGCGGACTCGTAGGACGCAATCAAAACGAGATCGAAGACTCCTACGCCACGGGTGATGCCAGGAACGTCGCGCCCGACGACGGTTTCAGCGACATCGGAGGGCTCGTCGGCATAAATTTCGCAGCGACGATCACCCGAAGCTACGCCGCGGGCCGCCCCGACGGAGGTTCCGACCTCGGGGGCCTCGTCGGCCGGCATACCGTGGAGGGCACGGCCGAGGACTCCTATTGGGACCAAGAGTCGAGCGACATCGGGACCGGCGTGGGCCAGGGCGATGAAAGCGGCGTGACCGGCCTCGACACGGACGACTTCGGCCTGGAGGGTAGTTTCGCGGAAAGCTGGGATTTTCCCGAGGTGTGGACGATCGGCGAAGCGCCCGACGACGTGGACCGGCCGATCCAAAGCTGGCAGGACTAACAGGACTAGTCGGGCTTAAGTTCTTCAGCTTTTTCTCCAGCCAGGACTAGTCGGGCTTAAGTTCTTCAGCTTTTTCTCCAGCAGTCTCGCGACCGGACTAGTCGACCGGACTAGACCGGACTAGTCGGGCTTAAGTTCTTCAGATTTTTCTCCAGCAGTCTCGCGACCTTACGCGAGACCGGACTAGTCGAGACCGGACTAGTCGGGCTTAAGTTCTTCAGATTTTTCTCCAGCAGTTTCAAGACCTTAAAACGATCGGACTAGCCGGAGCCGAGGCAGGCCGAACCTCCATCACTCCATCTCCCAGGGGAGGGGGCTGAGCTCGCGGCCTATGACGTCTCGAAATTCGTCCAGCACCTCGCGGAACGCCGCGCTCTCGCGGTGCCGTAGGTTTTTCTGATCGAACGGGTCGTCGCCCAGCGCGTAGAGCTCGTAGCTTCGCGCGTCCAAGTCCCAGATGATTTTCCACGGATAGCGCCAGCCTGCGAGCAGGTTCCGGTCGATGTCGTGATCGGCGATGAGCTCGCCAAGGATCATCCGCGCCGGCGGCGGATCGCCGTCTCGAACCGCCTTCGCCAGAGACACCCCGTTTTGGCCCCGCGGTCGGTCTAGCCCCGAGAGGTCGAGGAGCGTGGGCCCGACGTCGATCACGCTCACGGGCTCGGAGACGCGTTGCGCCCGGGCACTTCGCTCAGCGGCGGGGTCGTAGACGATCAAGGGAACCCGCATGACCTCGTTGTAGAGCGTCCGCCCGTGAAACCGGCCGCCGTGCTCTCCAAATTCCTGGCCGTGATCCGAGGTCACGGCGACGACGGTTTCGTCTCGGATCCCCTCGTCCTCGAGCGCGTCCAAAATTCTGCCGATCTGCGCGTCGACGAAAGCGATTTGAGAGTCGTACCGGTCGATGTCCTCGTCCCCGAAATCAGGCGCCCCGGGTACCTGGAGATAGGGATAGTGGGGGTCGATGATGTGACTCCAGAGAAAGAAGGGATCCCGCCCCTCTCCGCGGCCCTCGACAAAGTCGACGATGTTGTCCGCCACGACGTCCGCATTGAAATCCCGCTGGCGCCCGATCTCGTCCGCTGACGCGTCCACGAGGTCGAAGCCTTCCTCCATGCCGTGCTCTTCGTCGAACAATGTTGTGCAGCAGTGGATCGCCGCGGTGTCGTAGCCCGCCTCCTGAAAGGTCCCGGACAAAAGCTCGTGTGCGCCGACTTCGACGCGCACCCATTCGATGTCCTGCCAGGTGAGCGTCGACGGATAGCGAGCGGCCATCGTGCTGGGGATAGCCCGACGGGTGGTCGGACTCGGCGTGATCGCCCACGAAAATCGGGTCCCCCGCTCGGCGAGCGCCTCGAGGCGGGGCGTGGTCGGGCGCTCGTAGCCGTACGCGCTCATGTGATCCGGGCGCAGCGCGTCCACGGTGATGAGGATCGCGTTTTTTCGGCTCCGTGATTCGGGATATGCGGTCTCCTGGGGCTCGAGCCGATGCTCTGGACGCTCGTTGGCCCGCGCGGCCACGGTCGCCACGTCCGCGCCGCCGCCCGCCACGTTCATGCGCACGAGCGAGATAAACGTCGCTCGACTCACGGCGCCGTCTGCGGCGATCGCGCCGCGGGGATATTCGTAGGCCGCGAGCGCGCCCAGCCCCGCGACGGTCAAAACGGCGCCCGCCGCGGTGACGAAGCCAGCTTTTCGGCGCCCCAGCCGCGCGTCCAACCCCAGCGCCGAGAGCAACAGCACGAGCGCGATCGACAAAGCGCCGATCGCGGGCACGCGAAAGTCTGCCTGCGGCGCCGCGCGCATGAGAAGCTGCGCCAAAAGCCACACCGCAGCGACCGAGGTGACGGCCGAGAGCGCCGCCGCTCGCGCCCCGCGCGTCCAGCGATCGGCCGCCGCACACCGCATAAGCCGCGTGGGCACCCGGCACATGGCAGTCGCCGCCGCGGCGACGAGCACCAGCGCCAGGAGCGTGACGACGGCTGCCTGCAAAAGGGCGATGGGGCCGGGCTCGTGAAACCGCCATTGGGTCCACAGCGACACGGCCAGCGTCACGTAGGCCAAAGCCGACGCCGCACAGGCCACCACGACGCCCCGGTAGAGCGCCGTCACCCGGCATGGGCCGGGGCGGCGAATGCCTTGCCACCACGCCGTGAGCCCGGGAACACGGGCCAGCGGATAGCGCACCACCTCGACGGCAAGCACGACGATGCCCGCCGCGACAATCGAGAGCGCGAAAACCCCGGAGGCCAGCGCGGCCACGCCGCCGATCCCGGCCTCGGCGACAGCTGATCCGCGCGCCGAAAGGATGGAACCGATCTCTACGACGCCGAGCGCCGCCCCGGCGACCACCGAGCGAACGGCGAGCTGCAACCACGCCGGGGCGATCCGCCAGCTCATGCTGCGGAGCGATCGTAGCAAAACGGCGCCGAGCGCGCCGCTGCCAGCCGCGCTGGATCGTTTCGGCTCGTGCCTCCGATCACGCTGCGGCGCTGGCAGTTGGCTCGGCGCTTGTGACCGGAGTACACTGCCACCCTTGCGACCCGTGGCCAGTCCCGCTGCCTTCGCCGCCCCGAGACGGGCGATGACCGCGCTTGGATGTTTGTTCGCAGCGTGCGCCTTGGCGCTCGCCGCCTGTGGGGAGGTGAGCGCCCTGCCCGACGCAGGGGAAGGACCTCCCGACGCGGCGCCCTGCGACGACGAAACGGACTGCCCCGAGCCTGCGAGCGTGTGTCACTCCGAACGCGATGTGTGCGTGGAGTGCGAGGAACAAGGGGACTGTGAGGTCGGCGTGTGCAACGCCGAGGTCGGAGCGTGCGAAGGCTGCACCGCGACCGCCGAGTGCACCTCGCCCGAGGCGAGCCTGTGCGATGAGGGCGAAAATGCGTGCGTACCGTGCGTGGAAAACGCGCACTGCGACCACGTGGAAGCCGACTCGATCTGCGAGCTCGGCGCGTGCAACGCGTGCGAGCTGTCCGCGGTCGCGCTCGCCGGCAGTCATACCTGCGGGCTGCGCAACAACGGGACCCTGTGGTGCTGGGGCAATAACGCGCTCGGTCAGCTCGGCGTGGGCACGGTAGGCGACGACCAGAGCCCGACGACCGAGCCCGCTCGCACCAACGACGAAGGGGCCGACTGGCACGCACTCGACGCCGCCGGCACCCGAGAAGAAAACCGGGGACACACCTGCGGCATCCGTGATGACGGGAGCCTGTGGTGCTGGGGGCGCAGCTCATCGGGCGAGCTCGGCCTCGGCGACGACGTAAACGTGATCGATGCACCGCAGCGGGTGGGTGACGAAGTGGACTGGGTGGATGTCGCGACCGGCTCGGGATCGAGCTGTGCGCTCCGCGATGACGGCGCGCTGTACTGCTGGGGAGACAACGCCGACGGACAGCTCGCGCTCGGCCCCGACGCGGGCGACGAGGTGGCGTCGCCCACTCAGGTGGACGTCATCCCGAACTGGCAGCACGTTCGGCTAGGCGACGCGCACGGCTGCGGCATCCGGGAAGATGGCTCCCTTTGGTGCTGGGGACGAAACGACGCTGGGCAGCTAGGCGTCGGCGAGGGCGTCGATCAGGCGCTCAGGCCCCGCGAGGTCGTGTCCGATGCGAGCTGGAAATCTGTCGCGCTCGGCGCCGCCCACACCTGCGGCATCCAAGACGACGACACGATGTGGTGCTGGGGCGACAACAGCGACGGGAGGCTCGGCCTCGGCGACGGCGACGATAACGAAAGCGGCGACGAGGATGAAGACGGGCTCGATACATCTACGCCCGTGCAGGTCGACGAGGACGCGGCATGGCGCGCCATCGCGCTCGGCGACGCTCACACGTGCGGCATCCGTGATAACGATTCGCTGTGGTGCTGGGGCCGCAGCACGAACGGCCAGGCCGGCACGGATGATCGAGACGCGGTTGAAACCCCCGAGCCGATCGAGGAGGACGTCTCGTGGTCAGCGCTCGCCCTCGGCGGCGACCAGAGCTGCGCGCGCCGCACAGACGGCGCGCTGGCATGCTGGGGGCTGAACGACTTCGGGCAGCTAGGCAACGGCGAGGTGAGCGAGGCGGCCCAGCCCGAGCCCACCGACGTGCCCTGCCCCATCGCCGACGAGTGACCAAGCCAGGCGTCGCGAACGCCGAGCAGCGCATCGACCGGCGATGACGCCTGCCGGGGAAGCGGCCACGGCCCCGGGGGCCGGAGGAGGGTCCCTACGGCAGCAACTCGTCGGCGCCGATGTCGCGCCGATCACCTTGGGGCCGCGGATCCCCGAAGAAGTCGATGTCGAGCGTGGCCTCCGGATCCGCCGCCCCGACCTCGGGAGATTCAGGGGTGAGCCGATAGTCGCCGGCGTCCGGATCCGCGAACGCGGGCGCCTCGGCCAAATTACCGGCCCCTGAGACGCCCCCCTCGACGTTCGAGTACATCCAATCGCACTCGCCGCCGACCTGCTCGGTCTGCGCCGGCGATTCCGGATCCCCGTCGCCGTCGTCCTCGACGAAACGGCCGCCGTGGACGGTGTTGTTCGCGGCGAGCCCGCCGATGCCGCACCGGACGGAGGCCACCCCTACATCCTCTCCGATGCGGGTGTTGTCCGCGATCGTGTTGAATTCGATCTCGAAGGGCTCCGCGTCGTCCACGGGATCCTCGGTATGGATCGCCCCCGCCCGGTCATCCCCGCTGTTGTCGACGATGAAGTTGTTGTCGATGCGCGCCGACGAGACGTGTCGAACGAACACGCCGGTGTCTTCGTTCCCACCCACATACGAGCGGCTGAGAATGAACGAGGACTCGTCGGGCTCACCGCTGCGCGAGTTTCCCTCGACGTGGAGACCGCGCCCGCCGCTATCGGTCAGGCGAGCGCGCACGACCCGCACGTCGGCGTCGACCCCGCGAATTGTGTCGGGGTGAACCAGCACGCCCGTCTCGGCGGCGCCCCGGACCGTGACGTCGGCGAGCTCCAGGTCGCTGCGTATGGATTCGACACCGTGACGGCCGCCTTCCACGGTGACGGCCTCGATGCGCCAGCTCCCATGCCCGTCCTCGTCGTCGATCTCCCGCCTCAGGACCGGCGTGTCGCTGCTCGAGTGTTGAATCGTGGCGCCGTTGCCGATGAGGATCGCGTCCAGCTCGTCGGGGAACGAGATGCCGCCTTCGGTGTAGATCCCGTGGCGCAAGTGGATGTAAGGCCGCCCGGCAGCAAGCCGAGATGTCGCGGTCGCGACGGTTCGGCATGGCTCTTCGCGCTCGCACTCCGAGCCCGACACGCCGTCGGTTGGATCCACGTAGAGGATCGCCGTCTCGTCGGCGCAGGCGCCGCTCTCGCGCTCGCAGACCCCAGACGGGCACTCGGCGTGGTCAGCGCACGCCGCGCACGCGCCGCTTCCGTCGCAAATCGGCGCTTCCCCGTCGCAGTGATCGTCGCTCGTGCATTCGACGCACAGGCCCGCGCTGGAACAGATCGAGCGGGTTGGGTCGTCGCAGTCGCTCGAGCTGTCGCAGGTCTGCTCGCCTCCGCCATCATCGGGCGGTCCGGCGTCGGCGCCCGCGGCCGCGTCGACGCCGGGGGAGGCGTCGCTATCGGCCGCCGAGCTGGAACCGCATCCGGCGAGCGCAAAAGCTCCGCAAAGGAGACCGCACAAAACAGCGATCCTGAGTCGAACGCCTTGATCGAGCCTGAAGTTCACAGCCCTCGATCATAGCAAACCTGGTCACGAACAGGCGCCCGCCGGGCGGCCGAGACGCTCGCATTCCACGCCCTGCTCGGTTTCGCCGCGCCGGCCGCGCGCGCGACAGCGTCCGCTCACTCGTACTTGAACGAAACCTTTACCTTGGCGCGATAACCGACGACCTTACCGTCTTCGAGCTTCATGTCGAGCTCAGAGACCTCGGCGACTCTCAGGTTTCTGAGTGATTTTCCGGCCTGCTCGACCGCGTGAGCCGCCGCCTTCTCCCATGATTCCGAGCTCGTACCGACGAGCTCCACGACCTTGTACACGCTCTCCGCCATATAGATCCCCTTTGTCCTGTGAGCCTGCCCAAAACGGGGTAGCACATCGCGAGCAGCTCCGCCCGGCCACACCGAACTCCCGAGCCTCCCAACGAGGAGCGCAGGATCAGAAAAACGCCTCGGTGATCGACTGACACGCCGGGGCGACGAACGCCTCCCGAGACCTCGGATCGCCGAGGCGCTGACGACGGGCGACGGAACGGCCGTCAGAGGGCGCGCCGCACGCGCTCAGCCACGTCTCGCGTGCCGAGGTCGCCACCCAGATCCGGCGTGCGCGCGCCGGCGGCGAGCGCTCCCTCCACGGCCTGCTCGACGGCGGTGGCCTCGGTGTCAAGGCCTAGCGAATGTCGGAGCAGCATCGCCGCGCTCATCATGGTGGCGAGCGGGTTGGCGACGCCTCGCCCGGCGATATCGGGCGCCGAGCCGTGCACCGGCTCGTAAAGGCCCCGCCGCCCCTCCCCGAGCGACGCGCTCGGCAAAAGCCCCAGCGACCCGGTGAGCACGGAGGCCTCGTCGGACAGAA